>DASYEX010000274.1:0-6809 GCA_036498765.1 Polyangia bacterium | reverse complement strand
CTCCGATCGCATCGCCGAGCGGATCGATCCCGGGCGCATGCTCCCGGCGATCGGGCAGGGGGCGCTGGCGCTGGAGGCCCGCGCCGACGACGCGCGCGTGACCGCGCTCTGCCGGGCGCTGTCGGATCCCGCCGCCGAGGTGACCGTGGCGGCTGAACGCGCGCTGCTCGCCGGCCTCGGCGTCGGCTGCCGCACCCCGGTCGCGGGCCACGGCACGCTGGCCGAGGGCCAGCTGACGCTGGCCGGTCTGGTCGGCCGCCCCGACGCCTCGGAGATGATCCACGAGTCGCTGGTGGGCCCGCCCGAGGACGCGCGCGCGATCGGCGCCGAGGTCGCACGACGCCTCCTCGCGCGCGGGGCCGGCCAGATCCTGCGCGAGCTCGAGGGCCGGTAGCCTCGTGCTTCGCGGTTGAGCCGGCGGAGAATCCCGCGGGAACCTTCCCATGGCCTGGAGGACTCCGATGAGGCGAGGCTGGTCGTTGCTGCTCGGTCTGCTGTTCGCGACCGTCTCCTGTGGTGGCGGCTCCCTCGGTTCGGCGCGGGGCGGGGCGAGCGGCCGGTGGGGCGGGGCGCGACGGCGGGGCGGCGGACGCCGGTGAGGATGCCACCGCCACCTGCGCGGTCGCCGTCGACGGAGGGACCGCGGCCTGCACGACGCGGATCGTTTCGGGGAACGACAACGACATCTACTGTGCGCTCAAGGCGGACGGCCGCCTCAACTGCTGGGCCGCCGATGGGTTGGCCTTTCTGTTCACGCCCGGAGGCGGCTATGGGTGGTCCGACGCGATCGCCACGGCACCACCCAACCTGGTGCAGCTCTCGATGACGAACGCGCTCTCTCAAGCCGGGGTGACGTCCTCTCTGCTTTGCGGCGTCGACAGCGCCGGGCAGGGAAGCTGTTGGGGCGGTCAAGCGAAAGTGATGGGGCAGGGGCTCAAGGCGGTCATCCTGTCGGAGTTCGGGACCTGCACGCTGAGCGTGGCGGGTGGGGTCAGCTGTCAGCCGCAGGTGAGCGGTGCTCCGCCGGCGTCGCGCGCGTGGGCGCGGATCCTGCCGTCGGAGACGCTCGTCGCGGCCCTCGACGTCAACGGCGCTCCCTACTACCCGTACCAGACCTTTCCGGCAGGGACCTACGTCGACATCGCGGCCAACGACAACCAGCGGGTCGGCGCCGTCCGCTCCGACGGCACGGCCGTCGCGATCGGTCCGGCGGGGACGAGCGAGAAGCCCGGGACGTTCTCGCGCATCGCGGTCGATTACAGTGGTCGTGCCTGCGCGATCGACGCGTCGGGCGAGGTGACCTGCTGGGCCGTCGATTCCAGCTCCTCGCTGCCGGCGCTGACCCCACCGCAGGGACCCTTCGTCCAGATCGCGGGCGCCGAATCGACCTTCTGCGCGGTTCGTACCACCGGGACCACGGTCTGCTTCGGAGATCACCCGATCTCCATCCCGGCGGGCTGGTGAAAGGACAGGCCATGAAGACCGGCGTTCTGGAGATCGTCTCGCTGGGGTTCGTTCTAGTTTGTGGGCTCTCGTGCGGCGGATCTGGTGGCGGCGGGCACGGGGGACGATCGGGCACCGCGGGACAGCAGGGTGCCGCCGGAAAACAGGGCGCCGGCGGAGCGAGCGCCGCCGGCGGTGTGGGCGGGGGCGCCGGTCAAGGGATAGCCGGGCGAGCCGGCGCCTCCGGTGGTGGTGCGAGCGGGATCGCGGGCGCTGGTGGGACCGGTGGCCATGGCGCGGGCGGCGGAACGGGGCGCGCCAAGGACGCCGGGTCCGATCGGGTGCCTTCCGACGCCGGCCGGGACGGCGCGCGGACCGACGGCTCAGCGCCGGCCTGCTCGATCGGCGTGGACGGCGGCACGGTCCCCTGCACGACGATGCTGGCCGGGAACGTCTTCCATGATTTTTTCTGTGCCCTCAAGGCGGGCGACGGGGAGATCACCTGCTGGGGGCCCAGCCTCGGCGCGATGGACATCGCGGCGGATGCCCCGATCTGGACGAACCATCCACTGAATCTGGTCCGGTTCGCCGCCGACCTGGATTTCGGTTACCCGCAGCTCGCGAGCTTCTGCGGCGTCGACACGGCGGGGCGCGGGACCTGCTGGGACAAGAACGGCTCCGCGGACCTCGGTGACGGAGTCGTCTCGGTGGTGCACTCGGAGGACGGCAGCTGCATCCTCGAGACGGACGGCACCATCGCCTGCTCGAGCGCGGGCGCCGAGAGCACCTCCCCAGGGGTCATCGCTCCCGCCGCCGGCTTTCGCTACACGAAGGTCGCGCTCTCGCTGCACGACGCGGCTGGGCTCGACGACACGGGCACGCCGCACTACCGGACCGAGGTCTTTCCGAGCGGCGCCTACGTCGACTTGGCGCTGGCGGGTGTCGCCTCTCTCGGGTTGGTGCGCGACGACGGCGCCGTGCTGACCTTCGCGCTCGGCCTCCCCGAGCTGCCGCCGCCGACCGTGCACCCCGGCTCGTTCACCCGGGTCGCGCTGGACGAGTCCAGCCGGGCTTGCGCCATCGATCGCAGCGGGGCCATTGCCTGCTGGCAGCTTGGGCCGCCCGACGCCGCGCAACCGCTGACGCCTCCGACGGGCTCGTTCACCGAGATCATCGGGGGAACCGACGACTTCTGCGCGCTGCGCGCGACCGGAACCACGGCGTGCTGGGGTGACCGGGAGATCGACGTTCCCGCCGGCTGGTGAAGCGCGTCCCCGCGCGCAGCCGGAACCATGATCGTGTAAGTGGGCGTAATTACACGGCGTCCATTGGCGTTGCTTGACCGCGCCGCCGAGCGGAGCTATCTGCAACGGCTCTCATGCTGGGTCTTTCGAGGCACAACCGGTGGGCTTTCGAGCCGACAAAGCCGTCGTTGACCTCTCTCTTGGACCCTCGGGAAGCGCGGCAGGTGACGGCTTCCGACGCCGACTTCCCCGATGTTCTGCGCCGGGCTAGGCCTCGTGTCGCGGCGCTCTGGGTGCGCGGCCAGCTGCCCGAGCCAGCGCGGCCGATGCTGGCGATTGTCGGTGCGCGGGCGGCGAGCCGTGCCGGATGCCGCCGCACACAAGAGTGGGCGGCGATGGCGGGACGGCGCGGCTTCGCGATCGTTTCGGGCGGCGCGCTCGGCATCGACGCGGCGGCGCACCAGGGTGCGCTCGAGGTGGGGGCGCCCACCTTCGCCGTGCTCGGGTGCGGCGTCGACGTCGTCTATCCGGACCGGCACGCCGCGCTGTTCGCGCAGATCGCCGCCGCGGGCGGGCTGCTCTCGGAGTTTCCGCTGGGGACCCCGCCGCGCGGCCGGCAGTTCCCGTCGCGCAATCGGATCGTCGCCGCGCTGGCCGAGGCGGTACTGGTGGTCGAGGCGCGGGAGGCGTCGGGCGCCCTGGTGACGGCGCGGCTCGCGCTCGAGATGGACCGGCCGCTCTATGCGGTCCCGGGGAGCGCCGGGACCGACCGGCTCATCACGGCCGGCAAGGCGCGCCCGGTGCGCGATGGCGCCGAGCTGCTGGGGGCGCTGGCGGGTGAGCCCGCGGCTGCCGCCTCGCCCGTTCCGGCGGAGCTTCGATCCTTGATGGCGGCTCTGGCGGGCGGCGCGACCGCGGTCGAGGTGGCGCGCCGGTTGGCGCTGTCGATCCCGGCCGCGCTGGCGCTTCTGTCAGAGGCCGAGCTCGGCGGGTGGATCCTGAAGGGGGCTGGCGGCGTCTTTACATCTATTGAGGTCACGCGTGCCAACTAAGAAGAAGACCAGCACAGCCGCAGAACCTGCCGAGACCACCAAGAAGTCCGCCGCGAAGCCGACCCTGAAATCGGCTGCCCCGTCGGTCGCCAAGGCGCCGGCCAAGGCGAAGCCCGCCGCCAAGAAGGCGGCGGCCCCGGTCGCCCGCAAGGCGAAGGCCACCAGCAAGGCCGCGCCGGCGGGCGAGGTCGAGGCGGCGTCGGAGCGTCCGGCCCGCGCCCGCCGTGGCACCGACGCGCTGGTGATCGTCGAGTCGCCGGCCAAGGCCAAGACGATCAAGAAGTACCTCGGCTCGGGCTACACGGTGAAGGCCTCGGTCGGGCACGTGAAGGATCTCCCCAAGAAGAAGATGGGGATCGACATCGAGCACGGCTTCCAGCCCGAGTACGTGGTCATCGACGGCAAGAAGAAGGTGCTGGCGGAGATCATGGAGGCCGCGCGGCACGCGCAGCGGGTGCTGCTGGCGCCCGACCCCGACCGCGAGGGGGAGGCGATCGCCTGGCACATCGCCGAGGAGGTGCGCCCCGCCAACCCCAACATCCAGCGCGTCCTCTTCAACGAGATCACCAAGAAGGCCATCAACGAGGCGATCGGCAAGCCGATGGCGCTGGACGTGAAGAAGTTCGAGTCGCAGCAGGCGCGCCGCGTGCTCGACCGCCTGGTGGGCTACCAGATCAGCCCGGTGCTCTGGACCAAGGTGCGGCGGGGCCTATCGGCCGGGCGCGTGCAGTCGGTCGCGGTGCGGCTGGTCGTCGAGCGCGAGGCGGAGATCACCGCCTTCAAGCCCGAGGAGTACTGGACCGTCGAGGCGTTGGTCGAGGGGGAGTCACCGCCGCCGTTCACCGCCAAGGTCGCCAAGCTCGACGGCAAGAAGGTCGAGCTGACCAACGAGGGCGGCGCCCGCGAGGTCGTCGACATCGTCAAGAGCGCGGCGCTGAAGGTCGCCGGCGTCGAGCGGAAGGAGCGGCGCAAGAACCCGCCGCCGCCGTTCATCACCTCCAAGCTGCAGCAAGAGGCTTCGAGCAAGCTCCGCTTCTCGCCCAAGCGGACGATGGGCCTGGCGCAGCGACTCTACGAGGGCGTGGAGGTCGGCGACGACGGTCTGGTCGGCCTCATCACCTATATGCGCACCGACTCGACGCGGCTCTCCGACGACGCGGTCGGTGACGCGCGCGGCTTCATCACCGACAAGTACGGCGCGAACTTCCTGCCCGCCGAGCCGGTCGTCTACAAGAGCAAGAAGGGGGCGCAGGACGCGCACGAGGCGATCCGCCCGACCTCGCTCAAATACGACCCGGAGACGGTGCGCGCGGCCTGGGCGGGCGGCAAGGGGGGCGGGCGCGACGAGCGCGAGAGCGAGGACCTGCTCAAGCTCTACACGCTCATCTGGAACCGCTTCGTCGCCTGCCAGATGGTGGCGGCGCTGTTCGACCAGACCTCGATCGACATCTCCGCCGGACGCGTCGAGCTGCGCGCCAGCGGCCAGGTCATGAAGTTCCCCGGCTTCCTCTCGGTCTACGCCGAGACCGTCGAGGACGCGGCCAACGAGGACGAGACCGGTGCTGCGCTCCCCGAGCTGCACGAGGGGGAGGCCATCCGCCTCCTGGAGATGAAGCCGGAGCAGCACTTCACCCAGCCGCCGCCGCGCTTCTCCGAGGCGACGCTGGTCAAGGAGCTGGAAGAGAAGGGGATCGGACGGCCGTCGACCTATGCGGCCATTCTCTCCACGGTCCAGGACCGCGGCTATGTCGAGAAGAAGGAGGGGCGCCTCCACCCGACCGAGCTCGGCGTGATGGTCAATGGGCTGCTCATCAAGAGCTTCCCCGCCATCGTCAGCGCGGACTTCACGGCGCAGATGGAAGAGCAGCTCGATCACGTCGAGGACGGGACGGCCGACTGGGTCAAGCTGCTGGAAGGGTTCTACGCCCCGTTCAAGCTCGACCTCGAGAAGGCCAAGGTCGAGATGCGCGACATCAAGCGCGAGGAGAAGGCGACCGACCAAGTCTGTGAGAAGTGCGGCAAGCCGATGGTCATCAAGTGGGGGCGCAATGGCCATTTCCTGGCCTGCTCCGGCTATCCCGACTGCCGCAACACCAAGGAGTTCACGCAGAACGCCGACGGCAGCCTGACCATCGTCTCCACCACGCGCCCCTCGGACCAGATTTGCCCGACCTGCAGCTCGCCGATGCTGATCAAGCGCGGCCGCTTCGGTGAGTTCCTCGCCTGCTCGCGCTACCCCGACTGCAAGACCACCAGCCCCCTCTCGCTGGGCGTCGACTGCCCGAAGGAAGGGTGCGGCGGATACCTCACCGAGAAGCGCTCGCGCCGCGGCAAGGTCTTCTTCGGCTGCTCGAACTACTCCAAGACCGGTTGCGACTTCGTGTCGTGGGATCGCCCGCTGCCGCAGCCCTGCCCCAAGTGCGGCGCGAAGTTCGTGGTGCAGAAGGTGTCCAAGGCCGGCACCCGCATCCGCTGCCTCAAGGAAGACTGCGGCTACGTCGCCGACGGCGAGAGCCCGGAGTCGGGCGAGGCGCCGGCCCCCGCGCCGACCGGCACGGCCTAGCGACTTTTGACATCCCTCGCGCGAGGGCGGACCATCCCTGTCACGATGACGCTTCGTCGAAGGCGTTTGGCGATTCTGGGTCCCCTCGGGCTGGTCGTCTCACTTGCCGCTTGTGGCGGCGGTGGCGACAGCGGTTTCGCCATCGGCGGTTCCACCATGTGCGGCGAGGTCGCGCCCTGCGGCGGGGACCTCGCCGGGACCTGGGTCTTCGGCACCGGCTGCCTGACCGCGGCCGGCCTCAAAGACGCCGAGTCCGGCGAGGTGATCTGCAGCAGCGGCGAGTCGATCTCGATCACCTCAATCGACGTCTCCGGGTCCGCGACCTTCAACGCCGACATGACGTACACGCTGGCGCTCACCGAACAGGCCGCGGCCCGGCTCTCGCTTTCGCAATCCTGCCTGCAGGGGCACACCTGCGGCGAGCTGCAGACGGCGCTCGAGAACACAGGTGACTTCGCATCGGTGTCCTGCTCGACCTCCGGCGCCTGCTCCTGCGACGCCACGCAA
>DASYEX010000273.1:0-18556 GCA_036498765.1 Polyangia bacterium | reverse complement strand
CGTGGTCTTCGTCGGCGTCTTCGTCACCATGATCCCCGCCCTTTCGTTCCTGGGAGAGCGCGGAGCCTCCCTGGGGATCACCAAGCCATGGCAATTCTTCTGGGCCTCGGGGGCGCTGTCGAGTGTGCTCGACAACGCCCCGACCTATCTGACGTTCGCGTCGCTCGCCGTCGGCGTCACCAACAGCGCGGGCGCGTCGCTCTCGGTGGAGAATCTCGGCGCGCTGGCCGTTCATCCGTCCGGCCAATACCTCCTCGCGGCCGTCTCCTGCGGCGCTGTGTTCATGGGCGCGATCACGTACATCGGCAACGGGCCAAACTTCATCGTCAAGTCCATCGCCGAGCAGCACCACGTGCGGATGCCCAGCTTCTTCGGCTACACCCTCTGGTCGTTCGCGATCCTGGTTCCGCTATTCGGCGTGGTGTCGCACATCTTCTTTTGACCGTCATCTGACCTTTCATCTTACTTTCATGGGCCGACAGATCGTCACAGCCCGCCCCCGTCGACCGGCTCGATTCCCGCGACCGGGAGAGCCGATCGTGCCGCGTCTTCTTCGCGAGGTGATCCTCGGCGGGCACCTGCCGTCTGTTGCTGCAGCGGCAAACGGCGATCTCCTGAACAAGCGAAACCTCGGGGCCGAGGCCTGGAAGAGCCTTCCGGTCGACCAATGCCTCCAACTGGGGATGGCGGTCGTCGATCGCGTTCAGACGCGGCTCCAGGGACTGCCAGCCCACGTGCTCGACGCGCCCCTGCCGGACCCAGCTACTGCGCTCACCTTCGGCCTCGAACGGCGCACTGCCAACACGCTCCGCCGGGCCATCAGCGACGGCGCCAAGGGGCCGTGGACGCTCAAACGGTATCTGAGCCTCCCTCGGTTCGGCGGCCGAGCCGTCGTGGATCTCCTTGCCGCGACCGAAGCCAGTGGCGGAGGGGCCAGTGCGCGGGAGATCGTCGCCGAACGCATCTCCGATCGCGCGCTCAGCATCATCGCGCGCCATCTGCCGATCTCCGAGAGAAGGGTCAACGAGGATCTGGCCGCCTGCGGGGCGCCAGCACCCTTCGATCTCCGGGAGCTCGTGCGTACGACGATCGGTCGCGGCCAGATCGCGCCGTTTCACGTACTGGAGATGGGGGGGGCGCGCATCGCGCTCCGACTGTCACAGCTGAGCGCGGCCCGAGCCACCTATCGCATCGCGGTGCGGTCGATTCAAAGCTGGGGAGCCGCGAGTATTGCGTCTCTCGCGGGCCTCATTGATGACGTCCCAGGCTCAGAGAGCACCGAATGCTTCGTCGAGCAAGTGTTGGTCGACGTACCCGCGTTTCGTTGGATCGATCGGAGCAGCGGCTGGTTCTGGTTCGTCGGCCGTCCGAACCCGCTGCTCAATGACCTAAGGAAGATCCTGTCCGTAACCTCACGCCTGCCGGTCTCGCGGCTGTGGAGGGGCTTGTTCCATATCAGGCGAGGGGGCGCGCCCGCGCCCGAAACCCTCGGACGAGTCTGCGCTGAGATCCCAGGAGCGCGCGTCACGGCGGGCGAGGTGATTTTTGACGGTCGGCTCGATCGATCCGTTTACCTGACCGAGACGGAGAGCCGACTCGTGACGACACTGGAGGCCGCGGGGGGGAGCCTGCCGCTAGCGGACCTGCGGAGAGCGATACAGGCCAGCGGTCGATCGTGGACCCCCTCCTCGAATTCGGTACGAAGCTCGCCCCTCTTCACGACATCCGACGAAGATGTCGTGCACCTGCTCTAGCTGATCGGCTCAGGGCTTGGGATCGAGGCGCAGTGTGATTCGGGCCAGAGCCATCGCTCCCAGCGCGAATCCGAGCAAGACGACGGCGCTCGCCGCCCCAATGTAGAGCTTCGCGCCGTGGCCCGCTTTGACGATCCGGCCGAAGAGGAGCAAGACAGCCAATCCCATCCCGGCCATCCCGCCCATCATCGCCGATATCTTGCAGGCATCCGACAGATCGTACTGTCTGCCGCAGGCCCGACATTTGAGTTGCCGTCGGCGATCATTAGAGGGCAGCAGGGTCCACCAGCGCAGGCCCACCGGTTTCCCGCAGTGCGGACAGCTGTCTTTTGATCCAACAGTGGCACGAGCAGGTTGATCAGCCATGTCGTCCTCAGAGGAGGTGAGTCTACAGATTGCTGCACATCAGGGATCGGAAAACAGTACGGGCCGACGTCAAGGCGCGCGTCGCAGCGGTCCGGCGAAGCTGAGGGCGAAAAGCCAGAGGGCGCCCAGCGCGGCGCAGCTGGCGTTGATACCCAGCGCCCAGGCGGCACCGGCGCGATCCCAGATCCAGCCGGTGGCGAGCCCGGCCGGTAGCGCCGCCGCACCCGTCAGGCCGTGGTAGAGGCCGAAGGCCCGACCGCGCGCGCCCCGCTCCGCGAGGTCGGCGACGATGGCGCGCTCCGCCCCCTCGGCGAGGCCGTGGTAGAGCGCGTAGGCTAGGAAGAGAACCACGATCTGCCAGCGTGCGCTCGCGAAGCCAAACCCGACGTAGGTCAGCGCATAGGCAGTCCAACCGGCGCCGACCACCAGCGCGCGCGAGTGCCGATCCGACAGCGCACCGCCCGGCAGCGCCGCCAGCGACTTGACCAGGTGGTGGAAGCTCCAGAGGAAGGGGAGCGCCGCGGCCCCCCACCCCACCTCGTGGGCGCGCACGAGGAGAAAGGCGTCCGAGGAATTGCCGAACGCGAACAGGACACAGCCGACGATGTACGCGGCGAAGCCGGCGCGCAACGTACCGCCGCGCGGCTGCTCGGCGTTGATTGGACCGCTGCGATCCGGCAACTGTTCGTGCTCACGCAGGCGAAAAAACAGGACCACGGGCGCCATCAGCCCTGCCAGGGATGCGACCGCGAACGTCACCCGCAAGCTGGCGCCCACCGCCAGAAGTCCCCCCGCGATGAGCGGGCCGAGCGCGGCGCCGAAGTGGTCCATCGATCGGTTGAGGCCGAAGGCGCGCCCGCGCTGCGAGGGCGGCACCGAATCGGCGATCAGCGCGTCGCGCGGCCCTGAACGAATGCCCTTGCCGGTGCGATCGAGGAGCCGCGCGCCCAGCACCTGCCAGGGGGCCATCGCGGCGGCGATTCCGGCACGCGCCAGCGCCGGCAGCGCATAGCCGCCCGCCACCAGCGTCCGCCGCGGCCCCCGATCGGAGAGTTTTCCCGACGCCACCTTGATGAGGCTGGCCAGCGCGTCGGCGCTCCCCTCGATGAGGCCGAGGAAGCTCATCGGCGCGCCCAGCGTCACCAGGAACATCGGCAGCAGCGGGAAGATGGCTTCGCTCGACACGTCGTTGAGCAGCGAGGCGAGGCCCAGCAGCCAGACGACGCGCGGCAGCCTCTTGAGCCCCTCTAGCGTGAGCTGGGCGCGCGTGATCGGCCGCCGGCCCGGATCCGGATCGGCGCGCAGGTCCGGTGGCTGGCCCACGTGGCGATTCTTACCGGGAATCAGGCGAGATGCTTAATTCTTCTTGTCGTTTTCCAGAGCGCCGGCCTATCTTTTTTCGATGAAGCGCAAGTGTCCGACCTGCGCCCGTCAATTCGCCGACGCGGCTGAGGTCCGCGGCTTTCGGCCGTTCTGCTCGCAGCGCTGCCGGGCGGCCGATCTCGGCAAGTGGCTCGACGGCGGCTACCGGATCGAGGCCCCGCTGTCTGAGGAAGATCTCGACCAGGGCCTGCCCACCGACGGGAATCCCGAGCCGACACAATGAACGAGGCCAGCCAGAGCGAGGCGGCGCGCAGCGACCAAATCCAGGCCCTGATCCGATCGATCTCCGACGAGCGGCGCGAGGCCAAGGAGAAGGAAAAGCGCGAGCGCTGGACCAAGTACGTGTCCTTCATGGTGGTGGTGCTGGCGGTGGCGACCGGCGTCGGCTCGCTCAAGGCGGGCGGCTTCAGCACGCGGGTCATGCTGTTCCAGGCCAAGGCCTCCGACGAGTGGGCTTACTATCAGTCGAAGAGCGTCAAGCAGCGCATCGCCGAGATGGAGGCGCGCCAGGAGACCGGTCCCCAGGCCGAGGCGGCCCAGGCCGACGTCGCGCGCTACAAGAAGGACCAGGCCGACTCACAAGCCCGCGCCAAGTCCCTGGAGGGCCAACGCGACGCCAACGCCAAGCACGGGCCCGACATGGGCTTCGGGATCACGCTGCTGCAGATCTCGATCGCGCTCGCCTCGGTCTGCCTGCTGACCAAGCGCAGGTGGCTGTGGGCCGCGGCAGGCGTGCTCGGCGCCATCGGCGTCTTCTTTCTCATTCACGGTCTCTACTTCGTCTAGGCGCTAGAAGCGGTCGGGGTGTAGGGCCCGCGCGACGAGGAACGGCGCCTCCACGGCGTGGGGCGACACATCGCCCGGCAATGCGGCCGGCACCGCGTTAACACGGCCGGCGCGCACCGGACCGAGCTCGCGCCAGAGCGGGGTCGCGCGCAGCGCCTCGAGCGGCGGCGCCGCGCCGGGATAGGCCGGCGCGATGATCGCTTCGGCGTCGAGCGACAGGCCGAGATCGATCCCGATCGGCCCGGCGCCGGAGATCCCCGCCTTGGCGGCGACGTTGACGCCGCCGGCGCGGGTCAGGATCTCGTCCAGCAGCGTGTGACTGCCCGCGGTGAAGTTGGGGGGATCGAGATAGAGGACGCGGACCGGCCGCACGCCTTCGAGCCGCGCCGCCAGCTCGCCGAGCCGCGCCTCGCCGTTCGCCGCCAGCGCCTCGGCGGCGGCGTCCGCTCCGACGGCCGCGCCGATGAGCCGCACGTTGGCGAACACGTCGGCGAAGCTGTCGAAGCGCGACCAGCGCAGGATCGGAAGCCGCGCCCCGATCGCCTGGCGCATGGCGTCCGCGTCCGAGTATCCGGCCACGCAGACCAGATCCGGCTCGACCGCCAGAATCCCCTCCACCTCGCCGCGCAACCGCGGCAGCGAGAGCGGGTACACGCCGCGTACGTTCGAGATCGCGGGATCGTCGGCAAAGATCGAGACGCCGGCGATACGATCCCGGACGTCGAGCGCCGCCAGGATCTCGTCGGCGGCGAGGTAGGTGGAGACGATCCGGCGCGGCGCGCGCGGCAGCGTCCAGACCTCTCCCGCCGGCCCGTGCAGGCGGCGCGGGAAACCGCCGGTCGCAGAAACCTCGACGCGCCCGTCGGCGAGCCCGCCGGCACCCACCAGCGCGGCGCGCACCCGTCGCGCCGCCAGCGCCGCGCCCGCGACCAGCGGCACCGCCAGGCAGGCGCCAATCGCCCAGCGCCGCCCGCGATCGGGCGGCGGCGCGGCGAGCTTGTCAGTCAGTACCAAGCCACCGCCGTGGGTGAGAGCATGTTCACGGTATCGGACGCGAACCCGATCGTCGGCTGCGGCGTCGCGGTGATGTCGAAGAGCTGGATCTTGGGCGCGGCGGCCAGGGCCTCCGGGACAAACAACAGCGAAGCGGTCGCCGCTGACGGACCGATCGCAAACTGATCCGAGGTAGCGATCTGCGTGGCGGTCCCTGCGGCGAAATCGAAGGCATAGAGGATATCGGGCTTCCCACCATTGAACTCCGGATCGCTCGTGCTGGCAAAGGCCCGTGTCGGGCTGGCGGCTGTGGGCGCAGCGAGCACCCACGCGAAGTTGATGGGCAGCGTGCCGAAGGCCGCGCTGGTGATCGTGCGAGCGAGCGCGGGCGGCGAGACGCTCAGGTCGATGACGCCGATTCCCGACTTCGTGAGCCGATCGGGATCCCCGTACGGTCCCCCGCACGACACCAGCAGCGTCTTGCTCGCCGCGAGGTAGTCCAGCCCCGAGCAGTCGTAGAGCCCCGTCACCACCACGCTCGCGGTGACCGTATCGGTCGTGGGATCGATGAGCACCACCTTCCCCTCGCCATACACGTAGAACGAGGTGTCGATCTCGCCGAGCGATATGGCGATCTGCCCGCTGGCGATGAGCGCCCGATCGGGCCGTGCCAGGATCGTCGCTCCCGTGACCACGGAGGCGTATGCGTCGAGGCTGATGCGTGATTTGAAGGTGCCGGTCGCGGGATCGATCGTGATCACGTCGTTCCCCACCTTCGAGGGGTCGGTGGTCGTGGCGTCGACACCGTAGCGCGTGACGTACGCTTTGCTATCGGAGGCGATCACCACGTCGTCCATATCGGCTTTGAGGCTGGTCGCGTTGGGAACGGCGACCTGGCGTACGACCGCGCACGTGGACGGGTTGACGAAGGTCAGCGCGCCGTTGCCTCGGTCGACGATGACCACGTTCCCTCCCCGCTGCGGCTGTGACGGAAACACCACGTCCGTCGAGAGAACGGGCGTCGACCCGCCGGTCGTCGGCACCTTCGAATCGACGCAGTCGGCCTTCGCGAGCCCGCCGGCGGGATCGAGAATCGAGAGACTGGTGGCATCGAACGCGGAGTCGGCGTTGAGCGCCGCCAGGCCGATCGGCGTCGGTGCGGCCAGCGGCGCCGCGCCGGCCGCTCCAGCCGCCCCGCCCGCGGCGCCCCCGCCGGCACCCGCCGCGCTGCCGGCCGCCCCGGCGACGGCGCTCCCTGCCGCGCCGGCCATCGCGGCGCCGCCGGCCGTCCCCGAAGCACCTGCCGCGGCGGCACCAGCCGCTCCGCCGTCGGGCCGACCGGCCGGCGAGTCGCTGCACGCCAGCGCCACACCGGCAAGAGTCACCACTCCAATCCAATACAGACGTCGCATCGTTCTCTCCTTTGCGTTTCTCACCATGGATTTCCGAAAGATGGTTCGAGACCGGCGCCTCCCTCGGCCCCGGTCGAGTCGTAGGCGAGCGCCAGGAACAGCGTCCGCCCGGGGAGCGGCCAGTACCGGAGGTCCCAGGTTCGCTGGTCGCCGAGGTTCAGCGCGCTGGCCGTCACCCGCAGTCGCGCCCGCGGCCACAGCAGGCTCGCGCCCGCGCCGACGAACACCTGGGTAGGAACCTTCGTGACCTGGGCCCGATCGGCGTAATCCTGCAGGAACACCGCGGCGTCGGCATAGAGCGTGAGGTCGAGACCCGCAGGCAACGCGAGGTGACCCACCTCGGGCCGGCCGTAGACCGTGTAGCGGGGATGGTTGGGGAGCTGCTTGCCGTGCGATGCGACCTGATCGCTCTCGTCGAGCGCCACCGTGACCGTCCCCTGTCCGATCAGCTTGAAGTGCCGGCCGGCGGCCAGCGTCGCCTCCTGCTCGAGGCCGTAAACGCGCGCGCTGCCGATGTTCGCGGCGCGAGACGGCCCGGTCGTCGTTCGTTGCCAATCGATGAGGTTCTCGGCCACCGCCCCAAACAGGGTCGTCCGGCTGCTGACAGCGGCGCGCGGACCCGCGCGATCGATCCAGAGGGCGAGATCGGCGTTGGTGCCGCGCTCGGGGCGCAGCGTTGGATTGCCGAGCAGGAAGGCGTTCCCGTTGCCGTAGAGCTCGAGGAACGAGGGAGCACGTTCGTAGCGACCGACGTTGGCCTTGAAGGTCGCCGCTTCGCCCAGGGTCCGGACCAGACCGAGCCGGTAAACGGGCAGCGCCCGGAAGATCGCGGGCGCGGTGGGCACCGGCCGTCCCGCCGTGTTGATCCCGCCGACGGCGTCGCCCATCAGCTCGACGCGCGCCGAGGGGATGAGGTCGAGATCGAGCGGGCGGACCCGCAGGTCGAGCTCAGCTCCCGCCACACCGACGGCCCGACGACCGGTACCGCCCGACATCGCCGGCGTCGTCTCGTTCACTGGCGCGTAGACCTCTCGTCGCCCTTCGAGCATCGCGGCGGCGCGCCCCCACTCGCCGAGCGGACGCGAACCGTGCGCGGTCGCGCCGGTCGAGAGCGTCGTGGCGTGCGCGAGAATCGGGCGCCCGTAGACCTCGCCGCCGGGATCGATGAGACGGTCCCACTCGAGGCTGGAGAACACCTCGGCAGAGAGCCGACCGCCCGGACCGAGGTCGTCCCGCGACTCGTAGCGGAGGTAGCCGAGCCCACGCCCGGTGTGGAATCGGCTGAAGATCGTCACCGATTGCAGCTGGATGACCGGGCCGGGCAAGCCCTGCTCGCGCCCGAAACCGACCAGGCCCAGCGTCAACGTCCGCCTCCCCGTCAGTGTGAGCGCCGCCCGCAAGGTACCGTTCACCTCGCCGAGGTCGTTGTTCGCGCGGTGCTGGATGGCGTCGTCGCCGAGGTTGTACGCGGTGCCGTTCTGGTTGAGATAGGGGTAGTCCCCTTTCGACGCTCCGGCGTGCACCCCGGCGTAGAGACGCAACCGTCCGAGACGCCCGCTGGCCGTCGCGTCGCCGAACCACGTGCCGTACGATCCAACGCCCGCCCGCGCCTCCTGCCGCGAGGTGTTCGGCGTCCGGGTGGTGATCGACACGACGCCACCCAGCGCCGACTCGCCGAACACCAGCGGCGTGGTCCCGCGGTAGACCTCCACCCGCTCGACGTCGCCGAGCGGGAGCGTCGAGAGGTCAACCCCACCCCCTTCGGCGACGTTGAGGAGAACGCCGTCGACGTAAACCATGACCTGGTCAGGGTTCGATCCGCGCAGCGTCAGCGTGGCGAACTCCATGTTCGAGCCGGTGCGCACCACCGTGACGCCCGGAACCTGGAGGAGCAGCGTCCCCAAATCCTCGAACGCGCGCGGGCTCTCCGAGGGCACCACCACGGACGCAGCGGCCGCCCTATCTTCACGGGGCGTGGCGGGGGCCGACGGCGGCGCTGTCACGGTGGTGGTGAAGGGCGCCTGCGACGGCAGAGCGGCCTCTTCGGCGCGCGCGGCAGACACCGTTACCCGCAACGCCGCGAGCGCCATCGCCAGGGACCTCACTGCGCGCGTCACGACGACGTCTCTCCGGTCCCGCCCAGCGCCTCGTGTGGCAGCACGAAGGGCCGGCCGTGGGCGTCCTGTCGGATCTCGGCGCGTACGCCGAAGACACGGGCCAGCGTCTCGGGCGTCAGCACCGCGGCGGGCTGGTCGTCGGCGCGAACCCGCCCGCCGGCGAGCAGGATCATGCGGTCGCAGCGGCGCGCGGCGAGCGACAGATCGTGCAGCGCCACCAGCGCGCCCCGGCCGTCATCGACGGTGGCGCGCAGCAGATCGAGTGCCTGAAGCTGGTGCGCGAGGTCGAGGCCGGCGATCGGCTCGTCGAGTAGCAGGAGGGGCGCCTCCTGGGCCAGCGCCCGCGCCAGGTGGACGCGGTGTCGCTCGCCGCCGGAGAGCTCGGCCACCGGCCGATCGGCCAGGGCCGCCGTGTCCGTCGCCGCCAGCGCGCGCGCCACGGCCTCGGCGTCGGCCGCCCCCTCGGGCTGGAAGCGCTCGAGGTGCGGCAACCGTCCCAGCGCCACCGCCTCGCGCACGGTGAGTGGAAGATCGACCGGCGCCTCCTGCGGCAAGAGCGCCGCGCGGCGGGCGATCTCCCGCCGCGACAGGGCCGCCACCGGCGCGCCGCCCAGCCGGACCTCGCCCGCGCTGGGGGCGTGCAGGCCCAGGAGAAGGCGCAGCAGCGTCGACTTGCCGGCGCCGTTGGGACCGCAGAGCGCCACCAGCTCGCCGGGGCGGATCGCGAACGTCACCTCCGCGAACACCGGACGGGGGCCGTACCCGAAGCCGACGCCCGCCGCCTCCATCAGCACCGCGTCCCCCTTCACGACACCGTCCCCACGGTCCGACGGCGCATCAGCAGGATCAGAAACGTCGGCGCGCCGATCGCCGCCGTCACCACGCCGACCGGGATCTCCCGGACCGACAGTGTTCGCGCGGCGATGTCGGCCACCACCAGGAAGAGACCGCCTGCGACAAAGGCCAGCGGCAGAAGTCGGCGGTGCCCCGGCCCCACGCCCAGCCGAATGAGGTGCGGCACCAGGAGCCCGACGAAGCCGATCGGCCCGGCGATGGCGACCGCCGCGCCGACGACCAGCGCGGTGGCCCATACCACGCGCAGTCGCACGCGGGCGACGTCGACGCCCACCGAGGACGCGCCCAGCTCGCCCAGGAGGAGCGCATCCAGCTCGCGCGCGTGGGCGGCGATGACGGCCACGCCGACCAACAGGGGTGTCGCCCCCAGCCAGACGTGGTCCCAGGTGCGCGCCTCGAGCCCGCCCAGCAGCCAATAGACGATCTGCCGGCCGGCGTCGTAGCGGGCCAGCGCCGCCGACAGCACGAACGTCGTCAGCGACACGTTGAGCGCCCCGACCGCCACGCCCACCAGCAACAACGTCCCCGAGAAAAGGCGCCCGCGCCCGCGCCGCGCGGCGATGGCAAAAACCAGCAGGGCGTCGGCCGCCGCCCCCAGGAAGGCCGCCAGCGGCAGCGCCCACACCGCGCGGCCCGCGAGCCCCGAAGAGATCGCCAGCACCGCCCCCAGCGACGCCCCTGACGACACGCCCAGCACGCCGGGATCGGCGAGCGGGTTGCGAAACAAACCCTGCAGCGCCGCCCCGGCGACCGCCAGGCCGCCGCCCACCAGCAGCGCGACCAGCGCGCGCGGCAGGCGCACCGAGACGATGGCGGTGTCGCGCCAGCCGGCTGCGGCGCCCCCGGCGAGGCGGCGCCCCACCGCCCCAACCACCTCGGCGACCGAGAAGCGCGTCGGCCCGATGAGCAGCGCGGTCACCACCGCGGCGGCGAGGGCGGCCACCAGCCCGAGCGCGACCGCGGCGCCACGCGCGCGGGCGGCGCCGCGTTTGGCGGCGGCGGGCTGGGCGGTGGTGTTGCGCCCGCCGCCGGAGGCCGCAGGCGCCGTGTCGAACGGCATGAAAAATCCCCTCGCTCCGAGAAAACGAGGGGACGGGGCCGACCTCCCAAGATCCGAAACAGCAGATCCGAAACAGCAGATCCGAAGCTGCCAAAGATCGGGAGACCGGCGACCACCCTCCGTCCGCGCGGAGAAAAAAAGCGTCGCCCTTCGGTAGGTCTCCTGGCTCGTGGATCGCAGCCGCGAGGTGAACCTCGCGTCCGCGGCTGCCCTCCCCTTCCCCGACGTCGTCGAGTGGGTTCATGAGGGCCGCCTCCACTTACAGTGGCGGGACCGCGCCGGACTTCAACCGGCTTCCCTTTTATGCCCGTAGGCACCGAAGGCGTTTATTCAGTTGTCAGACTGCAAGCCGCTTCAACCACTTCGGCGGCGCGCCGTCAAGCGCGGTCCTCAATCCTCGCGCTGCCAATCGGGTTTCGCCGCCAGCACCGCGTCGTAGTAGCGGCGCAACTGAAGCCCCTCCGCCGCCGGTTCGTCGACGATCACCGTCGCGTGCGGATGAAGCTGCAGCGCCGACGCGGGCACCATCGCGGTCAATGGCCCCTCGACCATGTTCGCGACCGCAGCCGCCTTGGCCGCGCCGAACGCCACCAGCAGGCAGCGCCGCGCTTCGAGAATGGTCGCGATGCCGACGGTGATGGCGTGCCGCGGAACAGGCTCGGCGCCGAACGCCGCCTGATTTGCGGCGCGCGTCTCGTCGACCAGCGTCTTCAGCCGCGTGCGCGAGCCGAACGACGACGTCGGCTCGTTGAAGGCGATGTGCCCGTCGGTCCCCAGGCCCAGCAGCGCCAGATCGAGCCCGCCGGCCGCCGCGATCGCTGCCTCGTAGCCTGCGCAAGCCGCCGGCAGATCGGTCGCCTCACCGTCGGGGGCGAACGCGCGCCCGGACGGCAGCTCGACCTGGCGGTAGAGCCCCTCGCGGAGCGCCCGCCGGAACGAGCCCGGATGGTCGGCCGTGATCCCCACGTACTCGTCGAGGTTGAAGGCCGACACCCGCGCGAACGACAGCCCCTCCTCCCGGTGCTGCCGGACGAGCTCCGCGTAGATCCCGCGCGGCGTGCTCCCGGTCGGCAGCGCCAGCGCAGCGTCGGGCTTCGCCCGCACGAGCCGCGCGACGATGTGCGCCGCGCGCAGACAGGCGGCCTCCGCGGTCGCGACGACGATGACCTCCACGCCTCAGTTGTATCCCGATCGCCGCGCCCAACGCTAAACTTGGGCCCATGGCCGACGACAACACCGAGGGGACCCCCGCCGCGGCGCGGGCGCTGCTGGCCGCCGAATCGGTCGGCCTGCTGTCGACGATCTCGGTTCGTCGAGCGGGGACGCCCTACGGCTCCGTCACGCCGTATGCGCTGTCCGCGGCCGGCGCCCCGTTGCTCTTGCTCTCGGGTCTGGCCGCGCACACGCACAACCTTCGCGCCGACCCGCGCGCCAGCCTCTTCGTGGGCGACCACAGCGCCGCGGCAGATCCGCAAGCGGGAGCGCGCCTGTCGCTGATGGGGCGCGCCCTCCCGCTGCCGGCTGGTGACGAACCGGACGCGCGCGCCCGCTACCTCGCCCGCTGGCCGAACGCCGCGCAGACGCTCGGCCTCGGCGACTTCTCCTTTTGGCGCTTCGAGACCGAGGAGGCCCGCTTCATCGCCGGCTTCGGCGAGATCCGCTGGCTTTCCGGCGGCGCCTTCAAAGGCTGACCGGACGACGCGCGTCAGCCGAAGACGATCGTCAGCCGAAGACGCGCGTCAGCCGAAGACTATCGTCCGGTTCTCCGACACCAGCACCCGCCGTTCGAGGTGCATGCGGACCGCGTGGGTGAGCACCCGACGTTCGAGCTCACCGCCCTTGCGGACGATTTCGTCGACGTCGTCGCGGTGGCTCACGCGGCAGACGTCCTGCTCGATGATCGGCCCCTGATCGAGCTCGCTGGTCACGTAGTGGGCGGTCGCGCCGACCACCTTCACGCCGCGCGCCTTGGCCTGGTGGTAGGGCTTGGCGCCGATGAAGGCCGGCAAGAACGAGTGGTGGATGTTGATGATCCGCGACGGCCACTGCGCGACGAACGCCGGCGAGAGGATCTGCATGTAGCGCGCGAGGACCACCAGATCGACGCGGGCGTCGGCGAGCAAGTTCTGCTGCGTCGCCTCCGCGGTCCGCTTGTCCCGGGTGTCGACCGGGACATGTCGGAATGGGACGCCGAAGTGCCCGGCCACCGACTGCAGCCCGTCGTGGTTGGAGATCACCATCGCCAGGTCTCCCCCGAGCTCGCCGAGCTGGTGCGCGAGCAGCAGATCGTAGAGGCAGTGAGGTGCCTTGCTGGCGAACACCGCGAGGCGCGGCCGGATGTCGGAGTAGGTGAGCTCCCAGGTGAGGTCGAAGCGCGCAGCCAGCGCGCGCGTCGCCGCGTCGATCTCGGCGCGCGACAGCTTGAAGCTCCCCAGCTCCCAGCACAGGCGCATGAAGAAGAGGCCGGTCTCGATCTCGGCGTGCTGATCGGCGTCCAGGATGTTGCCGCCGTTCTTGAACACGAACTCGGACAGCGCCGCGACCAGGCCGGTGCGATCGCGGCAGCTCACCAGCAAGGTGGCGGTCGCCGGGGCGGTGGACGCAGGAGGGACGTTCGAGGCCATGGGGTCAGAATATCGCGATGCGCGGCGGCGCGCCCGTTACGCGTCCAGCGCCGGAACCGCGGTGGTCTTCGCGCCGCCGGTCGTCAGCCACCACAGGCCCGGCACCAGCCGCCGGCCGATGGCCGCCTCCGCCTCCGCCACGGTGGCCGCCTGGATCTCGCTGCGGATCCGGCGCAGCGCCGACAGCGCGCCGCCCGCGGGCGTGGTGAGGCGAACCAGGTTCCCGTGCGTCTCGGCCAGTCCCCCCGACGGCAGGTAGATGATCCTGATGTCCATCGTTCTCCTCGCGGTTCCATCGAACCACGCGGGGATCGAAAGGCAATTTTTTCACGACACGGCTGTCGCGGATCTCGGTTGGTCAGGTCCGTGAGGTCGGCGGAAACGACCGCAACGCCGGACCGAGCACGACTGGCATGGCCGGTGCAATCTGGCCTCGTCATGCCCGAGCGCAGAAACCTTCGACAGGCATTGCTGGGCTCCCTCGGCCTCGCCCTCTTGTGCGGCGGCGCGGTAGGCTGCGGCCAGCAGTCCTGCGAAGCCTCCATCGACCCGTACGCGACCTTCAACCTCAGCTGCGCATCGGCCAATCTCACGAAGGTCGACGTCTCGGGGCCGTGCGCGCCCACCGACGCCGGCACCGGCCCGAATGACTACCTCAGCGGCGCGTCCATCGGAATCATGAGCTTGGTGCCGGGCACCTGCCACCTCTCGCTGACCTTCGCGACCGGCTTCACCTATGATGCCGACGTGGTCTTCGACCGGCGTCCCGGCCCCTGTGGGGGCACCATCGTGTCGCCGACCCAGATGTCGTTCAACGTCGACAATCCGCCCTCGACCTGCGCGGGCGGGGACCCGGGCGCCAGCGGGGGCTGAGCTAGCCCCGTTTGCGGCGCGCGCGGACGGCGTCGGCCAGCTCGCGCAGCACGGGCACGGTGTCGCCCCAGGCCAGGCAGGCGTCGGTGATGCTCTGGCCGTAGGTGAGCGTCTGGCCGGGCTTGGGATCCTGGCGCCCGCCGACCAGGTGGCTCTCGATCATCACGCCGCCGATCGCCCGCCCGTCGGTGCGGATCTGGCCCGCCAGATCGCGCGCCACCTCCGGCTGGCGCCCCGGGTCCTTGCGGCTGTTGCCGTGGCTGCAGTCGATCATGAGGCGCGGGCGCAGCTTGGCCTTCTCCAGCGACACGACCGCCTTGGCCACCGCGGCGGCGTCGTAGTTGGGCGCACCGGCCGCGCCCCGCAGGATGAGATGGCAATCGGGGTTGCCCCGCGTGGCGACGATGGCCGCCAGCCCCTGCTTGGTGACCGACAGGAAGTGGTGCGGGTGCCCGGCCGCCTGGATGGCGTCGATGGCGATCTGCGTGTTGCCGTCGGTGCCGTTCTTGAACCCGACCGGCATCGAGAGGCCGCTCGTCAGCTCGCGGTGGGTCTGACTCTCGGTGGTGCGCGCCCCGATCGCCCCCCAGCTGACCAGGTCGGCGATGTACTGCGGCGTGATCATGTCCAGGAACTCGCACCCGGCCGGCATGCCCATCTCGGCCAGATCGAGCAAGAGGCCGCGCGCGATCGAGAGCCCCTCGTTGACCTTGAAGGTGCCGTCGAGGTGCGGGTCGTTGATGAGCCCCTTCCAGCCGACCGTCGTGCGGGGCTTCTCGAAGTAGACGCGCATGACGACGAACAGCGCGTCGGAGAGCTCCCCGGCCAGCTCGCGCAGCCCGCGGGCGTACTCGCGCGCCGCGGTGACGTCGTGGATCGAGCACGGACCGACGACCACCACCAGACGGTCGTCGTCGCCGCGCAGCACGCGCGCCGCCGCCTCGCGGCTCTCCGCGACGGTGGTCGACGCCCGCTCCGTGAGCGGGAGGTTCTCCATCAGGATCTCGGGTGGGATGAGCGGGCGGATCCGGTCGATGCGAAGGTCGTCGGTGGCGTGCAACATCGGGCCGGAGAATCTAGCGCTTTTTTGCCCGCGCCGCGCGGGCGTCTCATCGGGTGGGCGGTATAGTCGAAGGCGATGCGACGCGGCCTGGACGGTTTTCGCGAGGACGCCGACGCCTGGCGGGCAGCCGTGGGGGCCCGCGTCCCGGTCTACGATCGCCTGCTGGCCGCGGCCGGCGCGCTCGTCGATCACCCGGACGGCCCGGTGGAAGAGGCCGCGCGGGCACGGCTCGAAGCCGCCTGGCGCGAGCGCCGCTTCTCCGCCGCCTACGACCGCCCCCTGCTGCTCATGGCGGCGCTCCGTGCCGAGGCCCTGCGGGCCGGGCCGCGCCATCCGCTCTTCGCCGCGATCGCTGCCGATCCGATCGACCCCGAAGCCGCCACCCCCACGCGCCTGGCGGAGGTCCTCGCCGACGCGCCGCCGCGCCTCTACGCGCTCCTCGCCACCCGGCGCGTCCAGACCAACGAGACCACGCGCGCCGTCGCCTGGCTCTGGCCGGCGGCGCTCGCCGGGTGCGCGGACGGCCGGCGCCCCCTGATCTTGTTCGATGTCGGCTGCAGCGCCGGGCTGAACCTGGCCGCCGCCGCGCTGCCCGCGCCCTGGACCGACCTCGCTGGCGTGCCCCTCCCGGTCGCCACCGCGGCCGCCATCTCCGGACGCCACGGGTTCGACCTCGCGCCGCTCGACGTCGGCCGCGACGACGATCTCGCCTGGCTGCGCGCCTGCGTGTGGCCGGGTGAGACCGCGCGCCTCGCCCGGCTGAACGTCGCCGTGGCAGCCTTTCGCGCCCTCCCGGCCGGCCCGTCCTCACCGCGGCTGGAAGTCTCCGATCTGGCCGACGTCCCCGCCCACCTCGAGCGCCTCGGGCGGGACGCCCCCCCGGGAAGTCTGCTGCTCGCCTACCAGACCGTCGTTCGCGACTACCTGCCCGAGGCCCTCAAGGCCCGCTACCTCGAGGCGATGGCCGGCTGGGTGACGGAGGAGGTCCCGGGCGGCCCGCGCCGCCTCTGGGTCGAGCTCGAGGCGGCGCCGGGCGGCTGGCAGGACCCGGCCATGCCGATGGCGCTCGACGTCCACCTCGCCGACGGCGCCGGCGGCACGCGCCGGCTCACCCTCGCCCGCTGCAGCTACCACCCCGACCGCCTGGCGACCGATCCGGCGGCGGTCGCGGAGCTCGTCGCGCGCACGAAGTGATCGAGAAAAGTTGACGGCCCTGCGCGGCCTCCTACGGTGGAGGGACGAGGAGGCTACGCTGATGGATTACGCTGCCGCCCGAGAGCTGGTCCGGCTTCGTCACGAGCTCCGCCGCCTGGTCGTCGAGCGCCCCGCCGGGGCCGACGCCGCCGCCCGCGCCATCCTGGCCCGCCTCGAGGCACTCGTCGCCACCGACGCCGAGGAGGCTGCCACGGTCGCCCCCGAGCTCGCTCGCTGGCAGGTCTCGCTGAGCGCCGGCTGACTGCTCAGCGCGTGTGCTGGGTCCGGAACGGACGGGCCTTGCGATCCGGCTTGGGCGCGGCGCCCCCGGGCGGGTCGCGCTGCGGGACCAGCTGATGCGGGCCATTGCCGATCAGATCGGCGCGGCCCATCCTGCGGAGCGCCTGTCGCAAGAGCGGCCAGCCGGCCGGATCGTGGTAGCGCAGGAAGGCCTTGTGGAGTCGGCGAACCTTGATCCCCTTGGGGACCGCCACGCTCTCGCCCCCCGTCCGCCGCAGCTTGCGCAGCGGGTTCCGGCCGGTGTGGTACATCGCCGTCGCGGTCGCCATCGGCGAGGGTAGGAAGGTCTGCACCTGGTCGGCGCGGTAGTGGTTCTTCTTCAGCCAGAGCGCCAAGGCCAGCATGTCCCGGTCGGTGGTCCCGGGGTGCGAGGCGATGAAGTACGGGATGAGATATTGCTTCTTCCCGGCCTTCTCCGACGCTTCGTTAAACAAACGCTTGAATTTCTCGAAGCTGCCGATTCCCGGCTTCATCATCTTCGAGAGCGGTCCGTCCTCCGTGTGCTCGGGGGCGATCTTCAGGTAGCCCCCGACGTGGTGGGTGGCGAGCTCGCGCACGTATTCGGGCGAGGTCGCCGCCAGGTCGTAGCGGACGCCCGAGGCGACCAGCACCTTCTTGATCCCCGGCACCGCGCGGACCTTCCGATAGAGGCTGATGAGCGGCGCGTGGTCGGTCTTCAGGTTGGGGCAGATCGCCGGATAGACGCAGGACGGGAGCCGACACGCCGACTCGATCGCCGGATCCTTGCAGTGCAGGCGGTACATGTTGGCGGTGGGGCCGCCGATGTCGGAGATGACGCCGGTGAACCCGGGGACGGTGTCCCGCACGGCCGCGATCTCCTTGAGGACCGACGCCTCCGAACGGTTCTGGATGACGCGCCCCTCGTGCTCGGTGATCGAGCAAAAGGTGCAGCCGCCGAAGCACCCCCGCATGATGGTGACGGAGAAGCGGATCATCTCGTAGGCGGGGATCTTGGCGGCGCCGTACGCCGGGTGCGGCCGCCGCGTGTACGGCAACTCGTAGAGGCGATCGAGCTCCGGCGTCGACAGCGGGAGCGGCGGCGGGTTGAGCCACAGGTCGCGGTCGCCGTGGCGCTGGACGAGCGCGCGCGCGTTCCCCGGGTTGGCCTCCACGTGCAGGAGGCGCGAGGCGTGCGCGTAGAGCACCGGATCGCCGGCCACCGCCTCGGCGTCGGGGATTCGGATGACGGTCCGGGCGCGGTCGTGCTTCCCGGCCGCGGCGCGCGGGCGCAGGCGGCCGCTCGGGACCAGGCCCGTCGCCGGCGCCTCGGACGGCTCGCAGGCTGGCCCGGCGGTCGTGTCGGCGTAGGGATCGGGGTGCGGCGCGACCGGACCCGGCCTGTCGACCTCGCGCGAGTCGATCTCGATCCATCCCTCGGGGACCGAACCGGTGGGCCGGGAAAAAGCGGTGCCGCGCAGATCGCGGATGGCCTCGACCGGCTCGCCCGCGGCCAGCCGGTGGGCGATCTCGACGATGGCGCGCTCGCCGTTGCCGTAGACCAGCAGGTCGGCCTTGGCGTCGAGCAGCACCGAGCGCCGGACCTTGTCGGACCAGTAGTCGTAGTGCGCGATCCGCCGGAGGCTGGCCTCTATTCCCCCGAGCAGGATCGGGACGTCGGGGAAGGCCTCCCGGCAGCGCTGCGCGTAGACCACCACCGCGCGATCGGGCCGCCGTCCGCCCGCGCCGTCCGGGGTGTACGCGTCGTCGTGGCGCAGCCGCTTGTCGGCCGTGTAGCGGTTGACCATCGAGTCCATG
>DASYEX010000272.1:0-9168 GCA_036498765.1 Polyangia bacterium | reverse complement strand
CGACTGCGGATCGTCCGGCGGCACGGCGCGCTCGTCGCCGAAGAAGACGCCGGCGCGCGCCCAGTCGATCCCCTGCACCAGCTTCGGGTAGAGCGCGCGCGGCGTCGAGCCGCCGGCCAGCGCGATACGGAACCGCCCACGCGCGGCGACCGCGGCGGTGGCGGCGGCTCGGATGTGGTCGGCCGCTCTGTCCACCAGCGCGGGGAGGCTGGCGGCGACGACGATGTGGGGGGTGCCGGCCATGGCGCCGCGGACCTTACCAAGCCCGACGGCGTCTTGTCTCGGCCGACCGGCGATGCTAGTTGAGACCGTCACATGGGCGCCTTCGAAGAGCTCTCCTGGCGCGGCCTCGTCGCGCAGACGACCGTCGAGAACATGGGCGAGGTGTTGTCCAAGCCGCTGGCGGTCTATTCAGGCTTCGATCCGACCGCCGCCAGCCTCCACGCCGGGAGCCTGTTGCCGCTCATGCTGCTGACGCATCTGCGCCGCCACGGCCATCAGTTGCTGCCGCTCCTGGGCGGGGCGACCGGGATGATCGGGGATCCCTCGGGCAAGACCAGCGAACGGTCGCTGCTCGACCTGGAGATGGTCCGGGCCAACACCGCCAAGTTCCGCGCCCAGATCGAGAAGTTCTTCGCTGTTGACGATGGGCCCCCGGTCTTGGTCGTCGACAACCTCGATTGGTTGGGTCAGGTGCGGCTGCTCGACTTCCTGCGCGACGTCGGCAAGCACTTCGCCGTGAACCAGATGATCCAGCGCGATTCCGTGAAAGCGCGCTTCGAGTCCCGCGAGAGCGGGATCTCGTACACCGAGTTCTCGTACATGCTGCTGCAGGCCTATGACTTCCACGAGCTCAACCGGCGGCACGGCTGCAAGATGCAGGTGGGCGGCTCCGATCAGTGGGGGAACATCGTCTCCGGCGTCGACCTCGTGCGGCGCCTCTCGGGCGACACGGTGTACGGGCTGACCGCGCCGCTGCTCACCGACAGCACCGGGAAGAAGTACGGCAAGAGCGAGAAGGGGGCGGTGTTCCTCGACCCAGGCCTCACCTCGCCGTTCGACTTCTACCAGTTCTGGTTCAACAGCGCCGACGCCGACGTGGGGCGATTCCTGCGCTGGCTGACCCTCCGCGGCCGCGAGGAGATCGAGGCGCTGGAGGCGTCGCCCGGCGCCGAGCGGCGCGCCCAGCGGGCGCTGGCCGAGGACCTCACCCGCCGCGTCCACGGCGGCGAGGCCCTGGCCGAGGTGGAGCGCGCGCTCGGGGCCCTGTTCGGCGGCGGCGATCTGCGCAGGGTGAGTGGCGCGATCCTCGACTCGGCGCTCGGCGCGGCGCCGTCGATCACCGTCGACCGCGCCCGCTTCGAGGGCGAGGGCGCGCTGCTGGTCGATCTCCTGGCCGAGGTCGGCGCCTGCCCGTCGAAGTCGGACGCCCGCCGGCAGATCGCCGCCGGAGCGATCGCGGTCAACGGGACGCCGCTGGCGAACGCGACGGCGGAGACACGGCTCACCACCGCCGATGTCATCGACGGTCGCCTGGTCGTCTTGCGGCGCGGGAAGCGCAACAACTACGTCGCCCGCGTCCGCTGAGTCAGGCCTGCGGCTCGAGCGCCCACAGGCGCCCCGCGTACTCCAGGCAGCGCGTGAAGAGCGCGTCACGGCCACGGGGGCCGAGGCCGGCCACGCAGACGTCGGCGTCCGAGTCGGCGTCGAGCTTCACGGCCCGCGGCGGCGCGATCGGAAGCTGGACGTGGACCTGGTCGAACCCGTCGCGGGTGACGACGTATTCGTCCGGGCCGCTCGAAAGCTCGATGCCCAGGATCGCGCTGGCGTCGCAGGCGCCCGGGCCGGGGACGACGAACGCCTCGACGCTGCCGCCGTCAGCCCGCTCGAGCTCGAACCGCCACCCACCGTCGGCGGTCTGCGCGGCCCGCAAGGGCCGCCACGCGAGCAGCTGCCCCAACCAGGCGACGATCAGGAGGGCGCTCACGTCGCCGCCGGTGCGGTGGCGCACCACCAGCTTGGTGGCGCCGCGCAGCGGGGCCCCGCCGACGGGCGGATCGAACAGCCCGGCGAAGAGCAGGCGAAAGCTGCCGAGGCGCAGCCAGCCGAGATCGGCCACCGGGCGCGGGGTCGTTCGGGCGGCCAGGCGCTCGAGCTCCTGCAGGTGAAGCGGTCCCGTGCAGCTGCCGGTGTCGACCACCAGCCGGCGGGTGACGGGCAGGAGCTCGCGCACGAGCAGTGTCGACGGCATCGCCGCGTCGATCCAGAGCGTGGCGGTCCGGACGCCCGGGACCTGCAGCGCGCGCACCATGGCGCCGAAGTGCGCCTCGGCGCCGGCGGGACCGACCAGCGTGATCTCCTCGGAGTAGACGACGCGCCCGCCACCCGGCTGGGAGATGACGTGGCTCTCGATGGTCGCCGCCAAATCGGTGCCGCCGGCCGCGTCGTCGAAGCAGAGGATGATGGCGCGCACCGGGACCACCGGCGCGATGGCGTCGACCAGCGCCTTGGTCCTGGTGAGCGCGTCGCCCCCGTGCGAAGGGATCACCAGGTTCCAGAGCGCGGCGCGCCCGACGGCGCCGGTGCCGCCATCGTGGCTGGCCTGCTGCCAGAGCGATCCGAGCTCGCGCTCGATCTCACCCACGTCGACGGCGATCGGCTCGCCGCGCGCGAAGCGCTCGAAGTTGGCCCGGGCGGCCTCGGGCGCGCGGGGGCGCAGCTGGCCTTCGCCCGGTTGATCGTCGCTCATGGCAGGCGCCAAGCACGGCCGTCGGCGGCCAGCATCCGGTCGGCCTCCTCGGGGCCCCAGCTGCCGGCGGCGTAGGCGGGCAGGGTGATCTTGCCGGCGGCGGTCTCGGCCGCCCAGCGCTGGTGGATGCGCGAGATCCAGCTCCAGCTCGCCTCGACCTCGTCGCCGCGGGTGAACAAGGTTCCGTCGCCCAGGAAACAGTCGAGCAGGAGCCGCTCGTAGGCCTCGGGCGGCTCGACGCCGAACGAGGTCCCGTAGCGGAACTCCATGCTCACGGGCGCGACCTCCATCGCCGGCCCCGGCAGCTTCGAGCCGAAGTTGAGCGCGATCCCCTCGTCGGGCTGGATCCGGATGGAGAGGACGTTGGGGCGGATCGGGTGCCCCTTCCGCCCGAACAGGAGGTGCGGTGCCTCCTTGAAGTAGATGGCGATCTCGGTGACCCGCTTGGGCATCCGCTTGCCGGAGCGCAGGTAGAACGGCACCCCGGCCCAGCGCCACGAGTCGATGAAGAGCTTGAGCGCCACGTACGTCTCCGTGGTCGAGGTCGGGCTGACGCCGGCTTCCTGGCGGTACCCCGGAACGGCTCGCCCGGCGATCGAGCCCGCGGCGTACTGCGCGCGGACGACCTGACGCTCGAAATCACTTTCAGGGATCTGACGCAGGGCCTTGAGGACCTTGAGCTTCTCGTCGCGCACGGCGTCGGCCTCGAACGCCACCGGAGGTTCCATCGCCGCCAGGCTGAGGACCTGCATCAGGTGGTTCTGCACCATGTCGCGCGTGCTGCCGGCCTGCTCGAAGTAACCACCGCGCCCCTCGACGCCGACGGTCTCGGCGCCCGTGATCTGGACGTGGTCGACGAAGTGATTGTTCCACAGCGGCTCGAAGATTCCGTTCGAGAACCGGAACACCAGCAGGTTCTGGACCGTCTCTTTCCCGAGGTAGTGGTCGATGCGGTAGATCTGCCGCTCGTCCAGGATCTCGTGCACCTGGCGGTTGAGCGCGCGCGCCGTCTCCAGGTCGACGCCGAACGGCTTCTCGATGATGACGCGGGCGAAGGGCTTGCCGGGCACCGGCTGCGGCGCGAGCTGCGCCTGGCCCAGACTGCGGATGACCGGCGCGAACGCCGAGGGGGGCGTCGACAGGTAAAAGACCCGGTTGCCGGGGAGCCCCAGGGCCTGCTCGATCTCCTCGAGCCGGAGCTTGAGCCGCTGGAAGGACGCGGGGTCGTCGTAGGCCCCCTGCTGGTAGAAGAGGTTCTTGGCGAAGGCGCCCCAAAGCGCGGCGTCGACCGGACGGCGGCGCGCGAACTCGTCGCAGCCGCGCCGCATCTCCTCGCGGAAGGTCTCGTCGTCCTGAGCGTGGCGGGCGAACCCCAGCACGGCGAACCGCGCCGGCAGCAGCCGATCGCGCGTCAGGCTGTAGAGCGCGGGGAGCAGCTTGCGGCGCGCCAGATCGCCGGAGGCGCCGAAGATGACCATGGTGGCCGGCTCGGGGATCCGCTCCTCGACCAGCCCCTCGCGCAACGGGTTGGGCAGCGCAGCGGGGACTGCGATCTTCTCCACGTTCGTCGGGCCTCGTCGGTTACTTGCGGCGGCTGGCCATCGCGTCGGCGAGCGCCTTGAGCCCCGCGTCGGCGTCGCTGCCCAGCGAGACGCGCAGCGCGCGCCGGCCGCGCCGCCGCAGGACTTGCAGGTCGCCCAGCGACTGCGCGTTCCGCAGCGTCGCGAAGCTGTACCCCTCGCCCGGTATCGGGAGGTCGGGGAGGTCCGCGGTTGCGTCGCTGGTCAACTGCAGGAATACCCCCGTGTTGGGGCCGCCCTTGTGCAGCTGTCCGGTCGAATGCAGGAAGCGCGGGCCGTAGCCCACGGTCGTCGGGTTCCTCGAGCGGTCCCGGCAAGCCACCCGCAGGCGGCCGAGGGCCGCGTCGCGCGACGGCGTGCGCAAGAAGTAAGCGCAGAACGCCAGGTAGTCGCCCGCCCCGGCCGAGGCGATGTGCGCCGCGATGCGATCGAGGTCGGTCACCGCGCAGACGGCGTCCGGCTCCGGGGCCGGGAGCTTCCCGTCGTTGGCGAAGGTGCTCAGGAGCGCGGCGGTCGCCAGCTTGGCCTCGGTGACGTTCGGCTCATCGAAGGGGTTGAGCCCCAGCGTGGCGCCGGCGATGGCGGTGGCCATCTCCCAGCGGAAAAACTCGCGCCCCAGCGCCTCGCGCGTGTCGACGGCGATGCGAATCACCGGATGGCCGGCCGCCTCCAGCGCCGCCACCGCGGCGTCCTGCTTGGTCGCCTCCTGACCAGCTCGGCCGCCGCCGAAGCGCAGGTAGGCGAACAGCCGGTCGTCGCCGTAAGACTCGGGCGCTCCCAGCGGCTCGCCGTCGATGGGGACGATCCCTTTGCCCTCCTTGCCGGTCGACTCGGCGACCAGCTGCTCGATCCAGGAGCCGAGCGGGGCGATCTCCGGCGACATGACGAAGGTCAGCTTGTCCCGCCCCGCCTTGCAGGCCGCACCCAGCATCGCGCCGAGGCGCACGCCCGGGCTCTCCTCGACCGGCACGGCGGCGCTGGAGGCCGCCGCGAAGTTGACGGCCGCCTCCAGCATCCCCTTGAGCGGCGCGCGGAGGAGCGCCGCGGGCACCAGGCCGAAGTACGACAGCGCCGAGTAGCGCCCGCCGATGTCGGCCGCGTTGACGAACGTCTTGCGGTACTTCTTCTCCTCGGCGAGCTGGCCGAGGCGCGTCGCCGGATCGGTGATGGCCACGAACGCCGCGCCCGTCTTGGCGACGTCGCCCTTGTTCTCGGCCAGCGTCTTGTGCCAGAAGTGGCGCTCGAACGACTGGATCTCGATCGTCCCGCCCGACTTCGAGGCGACGAGGAAAAGCGCCTGCTTGCCCCTGATGGCCTTGTCGACCTGGGCGACGGCGGCCGGATCGGTGTTGTCGAGGACATGCAGCTTGAGCGCGCCCGGCTGCGACGGCCAGGTGAGGCCCAAGACCTCCGGACAGAGGGAGCTGCCGCCCATCCCCAGGAGGACCGCGTCGGTGAAGCCGGCGTTCGCGACCTCGGCCGCGAAGGCCTCCAACTCGCCGATTTTGGCCTGCATCGACGCCGGCTCGCGCAGCCAGCCGAGCCGGCTCTTGATCGATTTTTCGTGCGCCGGATCGTTCGAGAAGAGCGTCGGATCGCTCTTCCAGATCCGCTCGAGCGCCTTCTCGCCGGCCAATCGCGCGATCTCGGCGTCGGTGGCCAGCCGCAGCGCCTCCGGCAGGATCGCCTTCTGCCGCCCGGAGGCGGACTCGACGATCGCCGCGCGCCGGGCGCCGATGGCGGCGGTCAGCGTCGTCATCGAGGTGGTAAACGACTTCACGCCGTCCGCGAGCAGCCCGCGGCAGACGCGGCCGAGATCGATCCCCAGCGCGCCGAGCTCGGCAACCGTCCGCTTGGCGCCCTCGAGGTCGGTCTCCAGGCGATCGGCCGGATCGCCGTGGTCGACGAAGGCGTCCAGCGTCGCCGGGGGGACGGTGTCGACAGTGTCGCGCCCCATGAGCGCGTCGACGTAGTAGGTGTCGGGGTAGCTCGGATCCTTGGTGCCGGTCGAGGCCCAGAGCAATCGCTGCGGGCGCGCGCCGGCCGCGGCCAGCGCCTTCCAGCGCGGCGAGGCGACCGTGCGCAGATAGATGTCGTAGGCCATCTTGGCGTTGGCGATGCCGATCTTGCCGCGCAGCACCTGGCAGCGTGCCGCTTCGGCCGGCGTGGCCGCCGCCTTCTCGTTGAGCAACTTGTCGCACACGGTGTCGACGCGCGAGACGAAGAAGCTGGCCACCGAGGCGATCCCCTTGAATGGACCGTCGTGCCCTGCCGCCTGGCGGTCCTCGAGGCCTGCCAGATAGGCCTCCACCACCTCTTCGTAGTGGAGCAGCGAGAAGATCAGCGTGATGTTGACGCTGACCCCGGCGGCGGTCAGCGCGCGGACGGCCGGGATCCCCTCCGGCGTGGCCGGCACCTTGATCATGACGTTGGGGCGGCCGACCAGCTTGGCCAGACGCAGCCCTTCGGAGACGGTCTTCTCGGTGTTGGTGGCCAGCTCCGGCAACACCTCCAACGAGACGCGCCCGTCGACCGCGTCGCTCTCCTGGTAGACCGGCAACAGCAGGTCGCAGGCGCCGCGGATGTCGTCGATCACCAGCGCCTCGTAGATGTCCGCGGTCGACTTCCCCTCCGTTGCCAGCTTGCGCAGAGCCTCCTCGTAGTCGGTGGAGGCGACGATGGCCTTCTCGAAGATGGTCGGGTTCGAGGTGAGGCCGCGGACCCCTTTTTCGACGAGGCCGGCCAGCGCGCCCGAGCGCAGGAGGCCCCGGCGCATGTTGTCGTACCAGATGCTCTGCCCCAGCTCGTGCGCCTGGTGCATGCGGGTTCGTGCGGTGGCCATCGGTCTACCTCTCCTGTTCCTGCTTCTGTTGTCGCTGCCCGGCGGCGCGGTCCTCGGCGGCGCGGTCCTCGGCCTCGATCGCGGCTTCTATCTGTCTGATCTTGTCCACCCGGCGCGCGTGGCGCTCGCCGCCGTCGAACGGCGCGACCAGCCAGGCGTCGGCGATGGCCAGCGCGTCGGGCTCGGCCAGCGTGCGCGCCCCCAGGCAGAGCACGTTGGCGTCGTTGTGGGCCCGCGAGATCTTGGCCGCCTCGACGTTCCAGGCGTCGACCGCCCGCACGCCGTGGATCTTGTTGGCGGCGATGCAGACGCCCAGGCCCGTGCCGCAGATGAGGACGCCGACCGCGCCGCTTTCGCCGCTGACCGCGCGCCCCACGGCGGCGGCATAGTCGGGATAGTCGCAGGAGGCTTCGCTCGCCGTTCCGAGATCCTCGACGGTGTGGCCGGCGGCGCGCAGGTGCTCGATCAGCCGGTGGCGCAGGGCGAACCCCGCGTGATCGCTGCCGGCGTAGATCTTGCGCACGACGGGGCTCACGCTGGGTTTCACGGCAGGTCTCTCATACTGCAATCCGGCGCGGGCGTCGAACCAAGAACACCATCACCGCCGCGAAGGTGGCGGTGACGCCGAGGGCCGCCAGACCTGGCCCGTAACCCGATTCCGGCGACTTGAGTTTCCCGACCAAAAATGGCCCGAAGAATCCGCCCAGGCAGCCGACCGAGTTGATGAGACCGACCGCCGCCGCCCCCGCCGCGCCCGACAAGAACCAGCGCGGCATCGGCCAGAAGGCCGGCATGAAGCCGTAGATCCCGGCCCCCACCAGCGCCAACGCCAGGAGACCCAGCGCCGGCGCGTGCGAGGCGACGCCGATGGTCATGCCCAGCGCCGCCATCAGCATCGGGACCATCGTGTGAAAGCGCCGCTCGCCGCTGCGATCGGACGAGAGGCCGATGACCGCCGTGCAGATCCCGCCCGCCACATAGGGGAGCATGGCCACCAGCGACACGGTCAGGTTCGAAAGGCCCGTCAGGCTCTTCACCACGGTCGGCATCCAGAGGCTGAAGCCGTACGAGGTGGTGACGATTCCGAAGTAGGCAAGCACCAGCAGCACGATGTCACGCCGCGCGACCTCCCGCGCGAGCGCCCAGCCCCGAGCCCCGGCGGGCGAGCTCGGCGCCGCGGCGTTCTCCCGCGCCAGCGCCGACAGCAGCCACTCCTTCTCGCTCGCGTCGAGCCAGCGCGCGTCGCGCGGCCTGTCGGTCAGGTAGAAGATCGTCACCACCCCCAGCGCGATCGCGGGCAGGCCCTCGAGGAGGAACAGCCAGCGCCAGCCGGCGAGGCCGGCCCAGTGGACGCCCAGCAGGATCCCCGAAACCGGCGCGCCGACGACGTTGGAGAGGGGGACGGCCAGCATGAAGAAGGCGAACGCGCGCGCGCGATCCTCGACGCGGAACCAGTGCGACAGATAGACGACCACGCCCGGGAAGAAGCCGGCCTCCGCGGCGCCCAGCAAGAAGCGCAGCCAGTAGAACTGGCGCGGCGTGTGGACGAAGGCCATCGCGCAGGCGCAGAGACCCCAGCCGACCAGGATGCGGGCGATGAGCTTGCGCGCGCTCCAGGTCTCGACCAGCAACGTCCCCGGGATCTCGAACAGGAAGTAGCCGAAGAAGAAGATCCCCGCGCCGAAACCGTACTGGCTGTCGGTGAGCGGCAGATCGTGCCGCATCTCCAGCGCGGCGTAGCTGATGTTCACGCGATCGAGGTAGGCGACGAAATAGAGGAGCAGCAGATACGGGACAGTTCGGGCGAGAACGCGCCTGCGCACCCGCCTGCCCAGCTCCGCGTCGAGCGTCGCGCGGCTTTGCTGCGCGACGCTCATCGCGGGGGGCGCGGGACCCGTCCGAGGGTCCCGATTTCCGTCGTCGGACACGATCCCCGCGAGCATAAACCGAATAGAGCTGGTTCGGGGACCGCCGTGCTAGGGTCGCGGGGCGGGGGC
>DASYEX010000271.1:0-5039 GCA_036498765.1 Polyangia bacterium | reverse complement strand
CCCAGACGCGCGCGTTGCGGAAGATCCGCATCCAGGGTCCGTCCTCGCGCCAGCCGGCTGGGCGCCAGGAGTGTTGGACGGCGCGGAACACGCGCTCGGGGTGCGGCATGAACAGCGTGACCCGGCCGTCGGTGGTGGTGATGCCGGTGATGCCGTGGAAGGAACCGTTGGGGTTCTCGGGGTACCGTTCGGTCGCCCGTCCGCGGTGGTCGACGTAGCGGGCCGCGACGAGGCCCGACGCCTCGAGCTCGGGGCCGCCCTCGTCACTCGGGAACTCGATCCGTCCCTCGCCGTGCGCGACGGCGATAGGCATCCGGGATCCGGCCATCCCGGCCAGCAGCACCGAAGGCGTCTCGGCGATCTCGACCATCGCCAGGCGCGCCTCGAACTGATCGCTGCGGTTGCGCACGAAGCGCGGCCAGGCCTCGGCGCCGGGGATGATCTCCTTGAGCGCCGACATCATCTGGCAGCCGTTGCAGACGCCCAGCGCGAAGGTGTCGGGGCGCGCGAAGAAGCCCGCGAAGAGCTCGCGCGCCCGTGGCTGGAAGAGGATCGACTTGGCCCAGCCGAGCCCGGCGCCCAGCACGTCACCGTAGGAGAACCCGCCGCAGGCGGCCAGCCCCTTGAAGCCGGAGAGATCGAGCGCGCCCGAGAGGAGATCGGTCATGTGGACGTCGACGGCGTCGAAGCCGGCGCGGTCGAAGGCGGCCGCCATCTCGATCTGGCCGTTGACCCCCTGCTCGCGGAGGATGGCGACGCGGGGACGGGCGCCGCCGCGGGCGCGCAGCGGGGCGGTGACGTCCTCGTTCAGATCGAAGGTGAGGTGGGCCGACAGGCCGGGGTCGTCGGCGCGGACGCGACCAGCCTGCTCCTCGTCGGCGGACGTCGAGTCGTCGCGCAGCGCCTGCATCGCGTGCGTCGTCTCGGACCAGAGGCCGCGCAGGAAGGTGCGCCGCTCTTCGAGGATCGCTTTGCCCCCCTGGCGCAGGGTGACGCGGTCATCGGCGCGGGGCGCACCCAGACGGCGGACGGCGGCGGCGAGGCCATGGTTGGCGAGCGTGGCCTGGACGCGCTCGACGTCGGGAGCCCGGACGGCGACCACGGCGCCCAGCTCCTCGGCGAAGAGCGCGGCGACCGGCTCGGGGCCCAGCGCCGAGAGCTCGAGATCGAGGCCCAAGCCGCTGGCGAAGGCCATCTCGAGCAGCGTGACCAGGAGACCGCCGTCGCTGCGGTCATGGTAGGCGACGAGGAGACCGGCGGCGTTGAGCTCCTGGACCGCGGCGAAGAAGGCCTTCAGCAAGGCCGGATCGTCGAGATCGGGCGGCACGTCGCCGAGGGCGCCGTAGACCTGCGCGAGCGCCGAGCCGCCGAGCCGGTTCTTCCCCAGCCCGAGGTCGACGAGCAGCAGCTCGGTCGGACCGGCCTCGGGCGGGATCTCCGGCGTCAGCGTGCGGCGCGCGTCGGTCGCCGGCGCGAAGGCGGTCACGATGAGCGACAGCGGCGCCGTCACGCTCTGCGCCTTGCCGTTCGCCTCCCAGCCGGTGCGCATGGAGAGCGAGTCCTTTCCGACCGGGATGGCGATCCCCAGCGCCGGACAGAGCTCGACGCCGACGGCGCGGACGGCGTCGTAGAGGCGCGCGTTCTCGGCGGGCGCGCCGGCGGCGGCCATCCAGTTGGCCGATAGCTTCACGTCGGACAGACGCGCGATCGGCGCGGAGGCGATGTTGGTGATCGCCTCGGCGACCGCCAGGCGGGCGGAGGCCGCCGCGTCGAGCAGCGCGACGGGCGCGCGCTCGCCCATGGCCATTGCCTCGCCGGTCGTCACGTCGAAACCGGTGGTGGTGACGGCGGCGTCCGCGACCGGCACCTGCCAGCGCCCGACCATCTGATCGCGGGCGCTCATGCCCCCGACGGTGCGGTCGCCGATGGTGATGAGAAATGTCTTGTCGGCCACCGTCGGCAACCGCAGCACCCGGCGAACCGCCTCACCGAGGTCGAGCGACCGCGCGGCGAAGGGCGGCGCCTTGACGGCCGCGCGCGCCGCCTGGCGCGTCCCCTTGGGGGGCTTGCCGAGCAGAACGCCGAGCGGCATGTCGACCGGGCTGGCATCGGCCGCGCCCTTGGCCGCCGCGTCGCCGACCACCAGACGCCCGTCGTCGGTGGCCTGGCCGACGACCGCGTAAGGCGCCCGCTCGCGCGCGCAGAGCGCCTCGAAGACCGGCAGCCGATCGGCGGCGATCGCCAGCACGTAGCGCTCCTGCGCCTCGTTGCACCAGATCTCCAGCGGCGAGAGGCCCGGCTCGGCGCTGGGGATGTCGCGCAGCCCGAAGCGCGCGCCCCGCCCGCTGTCGTTGACCAGCTCGGGGAGCGCGTTCGAGAGGCCCCCCGCGCCCACGTCGTGAATCGACAGGATGGGGTTCTGCGCGCCGCGCGCCGCGCAGCGATCGATCACCTCCTGGCAGCGGCGCTGCATCTCGGCGTTGTCCCGCTGCACCGACGCGAAGTCGAGATCCTCGGCCGAGGCGCCGGCGGTCATCGAGGAGGCGGCGCCGCCCCCGAGACCGATGAGCATGGCCGGTCCGCCCAAAACGACGATCGGCGTCCCGGGCGGGAACTCGGCCTTCTTGACCTGCTCGGCCCGCACGTTGCCGAACCCGCCGGCGATCATGATCGGCTTGTGGTAGCCGCGGACCTCGCGCGCGTCCCGGGTTTCGCCGGTGACCTCCATCTCGAAGGTGCGAAAGTAACCGCAGAGGGCCGGGCGGCCGAACTCGTTGTTGAAGGCGGCGCCGCCGATCGGCCCGTCGAGCATGATCTCCAGCGGGCTCGAGATCCGGTCGGGCTTGGCGACCGGGCGCTCCCAGGGGCGCGGGGCGCTGGGAATACGTAGGTTGGAGACGGAGAAACCGGTCAGCCCCGCCTTGGGACGGGCGCCGCGGCCGGTGGCGCCCTCGTCGCGGATCTCGCCGCCCGAACCCGTCGCCGCGCCGGCGAAGGGCGAGATGGCGGTCGGGTGGTTGTGCGTCTCCACCTTCATCAGGAGGTGGACCGGCTCGACGTGCGCCCGGTAGATGCCGGTCGCCGGATCGGGGGCGAACCGTCCGGCCTCGGTCCCGGCGATCACCGCCGCGTTGTCGTGGTAGGCGGAGAGGACGCCCGCCGGGCTGGCCTCGGTGCTCCGGCGGATCATCTGGAACAGCGTCTGCGGCTGGCGCTGTCCGTCGACGACGAACTCGGCGTTGAAGATCTTGTGGCGGCAGTGCTCGCTGTTCGCCTGGGCGAACATCATCAGCTCGACGTCGGTCGGATCGCGCCCCAGCGCCCGGTAGGCATCGACCAGGTAATCGATCTCGTCGGGCGAGAGCGCCAGGCCCAGCGCCTCGTTGGCCCGCGCCAGCGCCCCGCGCCCGTCGGGCCCCAGCGCCACGCGCGCGAGCGGCCGCGCGGCCGGCCGCTCGAACAGGCGGGCCGCCTCGCTGGGGCGCTCCAGCACCGACTCGGTCATCCGATCGGCGAGCGCGCGCACGAACCCGGCCTCGTCGACGATCTCGCCGACCACGACGTAGCTCACCGCGCGTTCGATGCGGCGGACCTTGGCGAGGCCGCAGACCTGCGCGATGTCGGTCGCCTTCGACGACCAGGGCGAGATGGTCCCGAGGCGCGGCACGACCATGAGCCGCCGGCCGGAGGCCACCGTGGCGCGGCCGGCCCCTTCGGCCGGTCGTGGGCCGTAGGTGAGGAGCGCGTTCAGGACCCGCGACTCGTCGGCGCTCAGCGTTCCGTCGACGTCGGCGAAGTGCAGGTAAGTCGCGTTGAGAGCGCGCGCCCCCGGGTTGGTCCGGCGGATCGTCGCCAGCCGCTTCTGCAACCGCGCCGGGGGAAGCGCGCTGCCGCCGATGACTTCGAGCATCTATGAGGCGCTACCAGCGAGCTGGCGGAGCACGTAGTGCAGGATGCCGCCGTGCTCGTAGTAGCTGATCTCCTGTGGGGTGTCGATGCGGACGATGGTCGGGACCTCCTTGACCACGTTCCCCGCCTTGGCCAAGACGGTCAACTCCCGGCCGCCCGAGAAGCCGGACGCGAGCAGCGCGGGGAGCCCGACCGTCTCGAAGATCTCCTCGCCGGTGAGGCCCAGCGAGGCGACGGTATCGCCCGCCTTGAACTGCAGCGGGACGATCCCCATACCCACCAGGTTGCTGCGGTGGATCCGCTCGTAGCTCTCGGCGATGACGGCCCGCACGCCGAGCAGACGCGGTCCCTTGGCCGCCCAGTCGCGCGACGAACCGGAGCCGTACTCCTTGCCCGCCAGGATGATGAGCGGGATCTTGTCGGCGGCGTACTTCTCGCTGGCGTCGAAGATCGACATCACCGCGCCGTCGGGCAGGTGGCGGGTCACCCCCCCCTCGGTCCCGGGCGCCAGCAGGTTGCGCAGCCGGACGTTGGCGAACGTGCCGCGCACCATCACCTCGTGGTTGCCGCGGCGCGCGCCGTAGCTGTTGAAGTCCTTGGGATCGACGCCGTGGGCGACGAGGTACTTGCCCGCCGGGCCATCCTTTTTGATGGAGCCCGCGGGCGAGATGTGGTCGGTGGTGACGCTGTCACCAAGCAGCGCCAGCACGCGCGCCCCCTTGATCTCGCCGGGCTTCGACGCCTGCTTGGGCATCCCCTCGAAGTAGGGCGGGTGCTTGATGTAGGTCGAGGCCGTGTCGAATTGATAGGTATCGCCGAGGGGAACGTCGAGCTTGCGCCAGCGCTCGTCCCCCTCGAACACCACGCTGTACGACTTCTCGAACATCGCCGGCTTGACCGCCTTGCCGACCGCGTCCGCCACCTCGCTGTTCGACGGCCAGACGTCGCGCAGGAAGACCGGCCCGGTGGCGCCGTCGCCGAGCGGCTCCTTGTCGAGCTCGATGTCGATGCGGCCGGCCAGCGCGTAGGCGACGACCAGCGGCGGCGACATCAGGTAGTTGGCGCGCACGTCCGGGTTGATGCGCCCCTCGAAGTTGCGGTTGCCGGACAGAACGCTGGCGACGACCAGA
>DASYEX010000270.1:0-5743 GCA_036498765.1 Polyangia bacterium | reverse complement strand
CCTCCGTCGCGGGGGGGGCGGGACCCTCCCAGGGTTCCGCGTCCAGACAGGGAGGTTCGTAGTCATGGCCAAGTTCCCGATGACCCCACGCGGGCAGCAGGCGCTCAGAGAGGAGCTCAAGCGGCTCCGCGAAGTCGAACGCCCCAAGAACGTGCTCGACATCGAGGAGGCGCGGGCGCACGGCGACCTCAAGGAGAATGCCGAGTACCACGCCGCCAAGGAGCGCCAGGGCTTCATCGAGGGACGTTCGCGCGACATCGAGTCGATCCTCGCCCAGGCCGAGGTGATCGATCCGGCCAAGCTCTCCGGCAGAAAGGTCGTGTTCGGCGCGACGGTGAAGCTGACCGACGTCGACAGCGGCGAAGAAGTGACCTACATGGTCGTCGGCGACCACGAGGCCGACATCAAGGCCGGCCGCATCGCCATCTCCGCTCCGCTGGCACGCGCCATGATCGGCCGCGAGCAGGGCGAATCGGTCTCGCTCAAGACCGGCAAGGGGATGCGCGAGTACGAGATCTCGAACGTGAGATTCGGGACGATCTAATTCGGGACCCTCAAAGGGTCCCGCGCCCCCCGCGATGAGGTCGGGCGAGCGAAGCTCGTCCGCCCTCGACGCGATCTCAATCTAGCGATCAGAAGGTGCGTCGATTGGGGCGTCGGTCGAGGCCGCGTCGTGTCCGCCCGCGCCGCCGATCCCGGTGGCGTCGGTGGTGGTCGCGGCGTCCTGCCCACCCGTCCCCGCGCCAGCAGCGCCGACCGCGCCAGCAGCACCGACCGCACCAGCCGCGCCGCCCGCACCAGCCGCGCCACCCGTACTCACAGAGCCACCCGTGCCTGTCGAGGCGGTGTTGGCGAGGCAGACCCCTCCCTCGGGACTCGTGGTTTGGCAGATCCCGCTCGCGCAGTCGCTGTTCTGCACGCACCGGTCCCCGACGCCCCGCGCGCAACCGAGCGCGCCGAACAGCGAAAACAGGATCCCGGCGACGAGAAGGTGAGGACCACGCATGGAAAGCCGCTCAGTTACCACGCACCCACGCGACTGTCTATGGTGGATACCTTGAGGTACGGTTCCGTCATGCGGGCTGGCATGCGTGCTTCGATTCGGTGGACCCTGTTCCTGGTTGCCTGCGGGGGCGGCGCGCTCGCCGCCGCGGCGCTGGCGGCGCCGCCCGCGCGCGCTGCCGCCCACAAGTCGGCCGCCGAGAAGGAAGCCGAGGCGTTCCTGACGACCGTCACCAGCCTGCTCGGCCCCGTCGCCGTGAGCGCCAATCTGGCCGACTGGACGTCGCTGACCGACGTCACGCCCGAGCACACGGGGCAGCGAACCGGCGCGGACAAGGCGCTGGCCGCCCTGGCCGGCTCGAAGCTCATCATCGAGAAGGCGAAGGCGCTGCTCAAGAACCGCAAGCAGCTCGACGAGCTCACCGCGCGCCAGCTCGACAAGCTGCTGCTCGGCGCGGCGGAGAGCCCGGGGACGATCCCGGCGGTCGTCGCGGCGCGGGTGGAGGCGGAGGCCCGACAGTCGAGCATCATGGACGGGTACGCCTTCTGCGCCGCCCTGCCGACGCCGGGCAATTTGGGAAGGAAGCAAGGGCCCTGCCCGCGCCCTACGACCGCCAACGAGATCGACGACATCCTCCGCAAGTCGCGCGATCTGCCAGAGCGGCTGCGCGTCTGGACGGCGTCGAAGGAGATCGGCCGCCCGCTCAAGCCCGGGCTGGTCGAGCTGGTGAAGCTGCGCAACCAGGTGGCGCGCGAGATGGGCTACCACTCGTACTTCGCGCTCCAGGTGGCCGACTACGGGATGACCGTCGGTGAGATGATGAAGCTGCTCGACGACGCGCTGGCGACCACCAAGCCGCTCTACGACCAGCTGCACTGCTTCGCCAAGTACGAGATGGCGGCGCGCTTCAAGCGGCCGCCGCCGCGCCTCATCCCCGCGCACTGGATCGGGAACCGCTGGGCGCAGACCTGGCCGGGGCTCATCGAGGCGGCCAACCTCGATCCGCTGTTCAAGGGCTCGTCGGCCGTGGACATCGTCCGCAGCGCGGAGAACTTCTATGTGTCACTCGGCTTTCCGCGGCTGCCGCCGAAGTTCTGGGAGGATTCGGATCTCTACCCGGTGCCGCCGGGGAGCGCGCGCAAGAAGAACGCCCACGCCTCGGCCTGGGACATCGATCGGCAGGCGGACGTCCGCTCGCTCATGAGCGTCGAGCCCAACGACGAGTGGTTCGGCACCGCCCACCACGAGCTCGGCCACATCTACTACTTCCTCTCCTACGACCGGCCGGAGGTGCCGTATCTCCTACGCGACGGCGCCAACCGCGCCTTTCACGAGGCAGTCGGAGAGCTGGCCAAGCTGGCCAGCCAAGAGACGCCCTACCTGATCAAGGTCGGCGTCATGCCGGAAAGCAAGAAGCCGGACCCGACCGCCTGGCTGTTGCAGTCGGCGCTGGACTCGATCGTGTTTCTCCCCTGGTCGGCCGGGACGATGAGCCACTTCGAGCACGATCTCTACGAGGACGAGCTTCCGCCGGCCGAGTGGCAAAAACGCTGGTGGGACGACGTCGCCAACTTCCAGGGCGTGGTCGCGCCGGGCAGCCGCGAGGGCGATCTCTGCGACGCCTGCACCAAGACCCACATCAACGACGATCCCGCCCAGTACTACGATTACGCGCTGGCCACGATGATCAAATTTCAGCTACACGATCACATCTGCAACAAGATCCTCAAGCAGGACGTGCGCGCCTGTGACTACTCGGACAGCAAGGAGGTCGGCGACTTCTTGAAGGGGATCCTCTCGCTGGGCGCCACCCGCGACTGGCGGACAGTCATCAAGGAGGCGACCGGCGAGCCGATCTCGCCGCGGGCGATGATGGCCTTCTACCAGCCGCTGGTCGAGGTGCTGGCCAAGCGCAACGAGGGGCGGGACTGCAGCCGGTGACAGATCCGCGTTTCGCCCTGGCCGTCGGGCTGGCCCTGACGGCGCTCAACGGTCCGACCCCGCCGCCGCACGTGCCCGGGACCGCGCCGTTGCCGCCCCTCGCCGTCCCGCCGCCGCCCGCGCCGCCCGCGCCGCCCGCGGAGCGCCAGCGCGGCGTGGCGCTGGGCCTCTTCGCCGAGGACGTCAGCTTCTCTTACGCCTCGCTGCTGGCGGAGATCGTCGCGCTGGGCGCCACGCACGTCGCGTTGGTGGTCCCGCTGTATCAGATCGACGGCACCAGCACCGAGCTGGGCCTCGACACCCGGTTCTCCCCCACGCTCGACTCGGTGGCCGAAACGGCGCGCGCCGCCAAACGCGACGGGCTCGAGGTCATGATCTTCCCAATCGTGCGGCTGTCCGCGCCGCGCGCGGGCGAGTGGCGCGGCACGCTGGCCCCGCGCGATCGCGACGCCTGGTTCGCGAGTTACGGGGAGCGGCTGGGGGACCTGGCCGGCATCGCGGCGATGACCGGCGCCCAGCGGCTGGTGGTCGGCAGCGAGCTGTCGACCCTGGACGGCGACCTCGACCACTGGCGGCCGCTCGTCGAGAAGGTGCGCGGAGTGTTCGCCGGCAAGCTGGTCTACTCGGCCAACTGGGACCACTACCAGAAGGCGGCGCTCTACGATCTGGTCGACGAGGAGGGCATCTCCGGCTACTTCGACCTGCGCGACGCCAAGGCGCCCGATGACGATGCCACCGCCGAGGCCGGCTGGCGCCGCCTGCGCCGGGAGCTCGAGGCCTGGCGGGCGAAACGTACCGCCCCCTTCATCTTCACCGAGCTCGGCTACCGCTCGCGGGCCGGCGCCACCGCCGCCCCCTGGGACGAGGGGGCCGGCGGCACGCCCGATCCCGACGAGCAGCGCCGCGGCTTCGCCGCCTTCCGGCGCGCCTGGGCCGGCGCGGACGCGCTCGACGGCGTCTACGTCTGGAACTGGTACGGCTACGGCGGCCCGGCCACCACCGGCTACACGCCGCGCGGCAAACCGGCCGAGACCGAGGTCCGCGCGCTCTTGGACAGCCTATGACGGCGTCATCACGCCGGCGGCCAGCAGCGCACCGATCGAGGTGAAGGCGGACAGCGGCAGCGTGAGATCCATCGTGAGCGCCTTGCCGGCGCCGTCGCCGCCGGAGGTGAAGACCAGCGGGATGGGACCGCCGGTTGCGTGCGCGGCCGCCGAGAGGCGCGGATTGCCGGCCGCCTCCCCGATCACCCCCAGAATCGGCGCGAAATCGAAGTAGTAGAACCCGTCGCGCCCCTTCGCCGAGGCCTCGGCCTCCTGGAAGGCAGCGCCTTTGCTCGGTGGGGACGCGGTCTTTTTGCCGGCGGCGATGGCGAGCAGCCTGGCACGCGCGTCGCGTCCGAACGTCGTCACCGCGCGGGTCCCGGCCACGGCCTGGTAGAAATCGAATCCCGAGCCGAGCCACTTGCGGGCGGTCTCGGTGTCGATGGCGCTCCCCTTCTTGATCGTCAACCTGAAGTGCATCGCCTTTGCCTTGCCGACCTTCTCCACCTTTGCCGTCCAGTCGAGCATCTCGGGCCACTTCGTTCCCAGCTGCGACCGGACGAAGACCGACATCGCGGCGCTGTCCATCTTCCCGAGCGCCGCGGCCGTCTTGGCCGCCGCCGCGGCGTCCTTGAGCGGCGTGGAGAACGCGCCCGTGAGGTAGGGGCGGTCGTTCTCGAAGGAGACGATCCCGGACTGCTCGCCCGCCAGCCCGCTCAAAAAGGCGTCGTAGTAGGCCAGCGCGGCGGCGACGCCCTTGCCTTTGTCGGCGGCCATTCGCGCGCGATAGATCCCCAGGATCTGTCGCCACACGGTGCCGATGCTCGTCGCGCCGATCATGATCGGTGCGCCCGGCCCGGTGGTGACGCCGGGATCGATCTCGAACGGATGGACGTCGCGGGCGGCCGTCTCCAGCGCGGTTCCCGGGCGCGGGATCAGCCGCCCCCGCAGGATGAGCCCGCGCGCCGGATCGGCCAGCAGGCCGATCTCGATCCGCTCGGCGTCGCCGACCAGGCCGAACATGGTCCCGAACGTCTCGTACGCGGCGCTGTCGGGCGAGACCATGGGGTTCGTCGCCGCCTGGGTCTGCCGAACCTGGTCGATGAACGCGGCGATGGCAGTCTTGACGTCGGTGCCGTGCGCCCTGGCGACCGCCTCGGGGAAGATCGTCACCGTGGCGTCGTCAGAGCTCGGGCGCCGGGCCTCCAGCGCCAGCATCGCGCCACGCGCCATCCCCTCGGCCTCGTCGCCCAGCAGCACGACGCTCCCCGCCTTGTACACCCATCCCTGCGACTTGCCGGCCGCGTTGGCGACCATGGTGAGCGGCCCGCTGGTCATCACCGGCTTGCCCAGCGCCGCGATCAGCTTGTCGGCCTCGGCCGGACCGCGGGCCGGGATGGCCAGCACGATGCCGCTCTTCCCTTTGTCGTCGAGCGCCACGAGCGCCGCGCCACTGGGGCTGCCGAGGTCGAGGTTGGCGGCCACCTCCGGCGCGAGGCCCATCTCCGAGAGCAGCATGTCGCGTACGCCGCCGGGGGTCATGGGGATGGGGATCGCCTTCCCGACCAACTTGGCGCCGTTGACCAGCAGCCGGTCGATCGACCCGATCGAGACGGTCGCCATCTGGAAGGGACGCGCCGTGGCAGCCGGCATCAGGGTCACCGGCGGACCGGCCGTGGGCGGAGCCTTGGCCATCGCCGCGCCGGCGGGCGCCGCGGGCGCGGTGGCCGCCGTCTTGGGCGGCGGCGTCGCTTGC
>DASYEX010000269.1:0-13022 GCA_036498765.1 Polyangia bacterium | reverse complement strand
AGGGCAAGCCGGTGCAGCCGCGGCGTCGCGACCTGGCACTCATCACCCGTGGCGAGCTTTCACCGAGCTCGAACTACTGCTTCGGCGAGGGGGGCGCCGGGACCTACTCCGACGGCAAGCTCTACGCGCGGGCCAAGGATCGCGCGGGCGTCGCCGAGGTGATCGCCGACCTGGTCCGCTTCGGCGCGCCTGCGGAGATCGAGGTGGAGGCCCGCCCGCACGTGGGGTCGAACCGGCTGCCGCGCGTGCTGGCCGGGCTGCGCGATCACCTCGCCGGACTGGGCGTGGAGTACCGGTTCGAGACGGCGGCGACGGGTCTCGACGTCGCGTCGGGCCGCGTGCGCGCGGTGCGCGTCGACGGCGGCGCCATCCCGGCCGACGCGGTCGTCCTGGCGGTGGGGCACTCCGCGCGCGCCGTCTACACCTGGGCCGCCGCCTCCGGGGTGGCTGTCACGCGCAAGCCGATCGCGGTCGGCGTGCGCATCGAGCACCCGCAACCGCTCATCGATCGGATCCAGTACGGGGCCGCCGCGGGCCACCCCAAGCTGCCCCCGGCCTTCTACGAGCTGACCGCCGCCGCCGGCGAGCGGGGCGTCTATAGTTTCTGCATGTGCCCCGGCGGCTGGATCGTGCCGGCGGCGACGGAGCCCGACGGCGTGGTGGTCAACGGGATGAGCCTCTCGCGCCGGGACTCGCCCTACGCCAACGCCGGTCTGGTCGTCTCCATCGCCGCCGAGGACTTCGGCCCGGCTGCGGCGGGACCGCTGGCCGGCGTCGAATTCCAGCGCGGCATCGAGCGGGCCACCTTTCGCGCGGGCGGGGGCCGGTTCCGGGCGCCGGCGCAGCGGCTGGACGACTTCCTGGCCGGTCGGCCGAGCACCTCTGTCGGACCGACCAGCTACCGGCCGGGCTTGACGCCGACCGACCTCGGGGTGGTGCTGCCGCCGTTCGTCGTCGAAGCGCTGCGGGCGGGGCTGCGCCAGATGGGGGCGCGGCTTCCGGCCTTCCTGCTGCCCGAGGCGCTGCTCATCGCCGCCGAGACGCGGACCAGCGCGCCGGTGCGCTTCCTGCGCGATCCCGAGACGCTCGTCTCACCTTCGGCCGCCGGTCTCTATCCCTGCGGCGAAGGGGCCGGCTACGCGGGCGGGATCATCAGCGCCGCCCTCGACGGCGCCCGCGTCGCCGATCGCGTCCTGGCCCTGGGCTCCTGAGCTGGGCCGCCCGGCGCGGGAGGTTCGGAACCCCTCGAGGGTTCCGAGCTAAATTGCCGGAGCGATCGTGGACAGGACCTGGCGCAGCCAGGCGCGCTGCTCGTCGGTGATCACCTCGAACCGCACGCCGGCGTTGTATTGGTTGTCGTCGGTCTCGGCGCACCAGGCGATCCGGGCCTTGACCCACAGGGGCGGCGTGTCGCTCTCCACGTCGTCGACGACCAGGAACAGGCCGACGGCCACCTCTTGTCCCTCGTCGAGCGGTCGGTCCGCGGTGAGGCCGGCGCCCCCTTCGGAGAGATCGCGGGTCGTCGCGGTGAAGGCGGTCTGGGAGGTGCGGACCTCCGCCGACATCCGCAGGTTGACGCGCGCGTGTTGACGGCGGCTTTGAGCTCGAGGCTGCGGCTTTGCGTGTTGCATGAACCTAGTACGTGAACGGATCGTCAGGATCGGCCGCGCGCATGAGCGGGTTTCCCGTGATTTCGCCGTCGCCGAGCATGCCGCCCGGGGCCAGCGTTCCGTCCAGGAAACCGACGAACATGTTCAGGTACTTGGCCCGTTCGTCGTCGACGTTCACGAACTTGACGCCTATCTGGTAGGCGCCGAACAGCGCCGTGCACCAGGCGACGCGCCCGTCGATCTTGAGCGGCTCGGAGACGCCGTCCTCGCCGAAGGTCAGCACCAGCTCGAGGGAGACGTCGGTCTCCCGCGCGATTGGCTGCGACGCGATCAGGCACAGCCCCGCGCGCGACATGTCTCGGGTCCGCGCGTCGAGCTTCTCGCTCTGCACCGAGACCGTGGCCTGGACGTCGACGTTGTAGCGTTGATGCTGGCGGCGTGAGGGGCGGGCGGCTTCCGTCATGGCTCCGACCGAGAGTCTCCCTCGGTCGGGCGGTGGCGCGCAAGGCGCGTGAAGGCGCCTCCGGTCAGAGCGTCGAGCTCCGCCTCGATCTCCGCGATGCGCAGCTCCCGCCTCGAACCTGGAAGCATGTCCAGGTCATCGGCAGCCGCCGACTCGGCCTTGAGGCGACGCCGCTCGAAGTAGAGGCGGATGACCAGCGACTCGATCTGTCGACGCGTGTCGGCGGTGCGCAGCGCCTGGAACTGGGCGGCGACCTCGTCGGAGTTGAAGATGATCTTCGAGAGGTCCCAGGTGGCGCGCGCCTGGTAACGCACGTCGTTGTTGCTGTCGATGCCGACCGGCGCCAGCGCTGCGCCGTCGCTGGGCGTCCCGAGGTCGACCGACTCGGTCCGCGCGAACCGCCGGTCGACCATGAGCCGCAGCTCGGGGAGCCAGCCGGCAAACCGGGCGCGCTCGATGAGCGAGTGCGCCCGCTCCGGTTCGGCGAGCACCAGCGCGGTGGCCGCGGCGCGCAACGCCGCGACGGGCGGGTCCTCGGCGGCGAGGGCGCGCAGCACCGCCGGGTCGAGCGGCCGGGGACGTCGCGGGCGCCGCCCCTCGAGCCCCTGTGGACGGTCCTCGGGCTCGAGGGCCGGCATCGGCAAGGGGAGGGGGCGGGACCGCGCCGTCTCGGTCGACTCGCGCGCGCGGCCCTCGGGCGCCGGGACCGCCTGGGCACAGAGGAGCGCGAGCAGACTCGCGCCGAGCGAGGGAATCATCGCAGGGCCTCTCTTTCTTGTTGGAGCACTTGCAGGTGTGCGTCGGTTTCTTCGTCCCCGGCGGGGTCCATCTCGAGATCCGTCTCCTCCCGCGCCAGCGCCTCGTCGCGGCGGATTCGCTCCGCCGCCAGGGCCGTCGCCTCGCCCTGTCGGGTTCGGGCGCGTCCGAGCGGGAACGTCACGAGCAGCATCACCTCCCAGCCGCGGCGATCGGGCGTCCGCTGCTCCGCCCCGAAGAGGGCGGTGACCCAGGGCCAGGGGAGGGCGGGGGCGACGAGTCGGCGGTTCGAGAGCGGCGGCGGTCCAGCGGTGCTCCGCCCGCGGGCCCTCGGGGCGGTCTCGTCGCCCTGGGCCCGCGCGGTCAGGTCGACGACCGAGAGCTGGTCGTCGATCGCCAGCCAGGTTCGATCGCCGAGCGTCGCCGCGCCCGCGACCCGCCGCCCCAGCGTCTCGCTCCGCTCTCTCCAGGTCGCCGCGTCGGCGGAGGTCCAGACGCCAAGCCCGGTCCCGATCCAGCTGACCTCGGGCGCCGAGCCGCAGCCGATCGCTCGGATGGGCGGACGATCGCCGGTTCGGACCGGCGCGCCGCCGGGCAACCAGCGGTAGACGCCGTCGTCGCTAAGGGCCACGGCCTCACCGCCGCAGACGGCCAGCGCGTCGGTCGGCCGATCGAGGATCCGTGCGACGGCGCCGTCGCTGCCGACGACCTGGACGCCGTCGTCGTCCGCCACCAGGGCGGCGCCCGCGGCGTCGATGGCCAGCGCGCGCGGCCGCTCGGCCAGTCCGGCGAGCACGGTGAAGGTGCCGTCTCCGTCTCCGGCTTCCGCCGCGCGACGGAAGAGCAGGTCCTCCGTCGCGGCCATCACCTGGCCGCGCGCTGTCGCCACCAAGAGGAGGTCCCGGCCATCGAGCCCGACCGGCCGACATCCAGCTTCGTCGCCGAGAAAGACGCCCGATGATGTCGCGATCCAGACCTCGCTGCTGCTCGCCGCCAAGGCCCTCGGCACCACGCCGGTCTCCGGGAACGGGAGCCCCCGGCGGCGGCGTCCGAGACCTTCGTCTTCGAGCGCGTCCTCCGCCTCCGGCGTGCTGTCATCGTCGGGCAGGCCGGCGGCGCGCAGGACCTCGTCGGCGTCCGGAGCGCCGAGCAGCGGCCGACGCTCGGCGCGCGGAGGCGCCGCGAACGCCGCGCAGCGGGCGAGCGTCCGCCCCCCGGGGTCGAGCGTCCGAACCTCGCCACCGCCGAGGACGAACAGGCGATCTGCACCGGCCACCACGCGATCGACCGGTGAGCCGGTCGGCGTCCCGCCGAAGGAAGATGCGGCGGCGCGCGGCGCACCTGCCGCCAGTGCCACTGCCAGGCCGAGGAGGGCTGTGCGGGAGTGAGTCGGAGCGTTCATGCGAGGACGTCTTCGTACGAACGGGTCTTCCGGTTGCGCGATCCTCCGATCCGCCGATCTCCTCTTGGCGGGCGCGTGTTATACGAGCGGCGATGTCGGCGAAGATTCTGGACGGCAAGGCGCTCGCCGCGCGCATCAAGGGCGAGCTGGGCCAGACGGTGACGGCGCTTCGCGCCCGGGGCGTCGAGCCCGGGCTGGCGGTCGTGCTGGTCGGTGAGGATCCGGCCTCTCAGATCTACGTGCGCAACAAGACCGCCTCCTGCGTGCAGGCCGGCATCCGGACGTTCGATCACCGGTTGCCGGCCACCACCTCGCAGGCCGAGCTCCTGGCGCTGGTGAAGAAGCTCAACGCCGATCCGGCGGTCGACGGCATCCTGATCCAGCTGCCGCTGCCGGCGGGGCTCGACGCGCGCCCGATCATGGAGGCTGTCGACCCGCGCAAGGACGTCGACGGCATCCACCCCGACAACCTCGGCCACCTGCTCATGGGCGAGCCGCGCTTCGTGGCCTGCACGCCGTTCGGGATCATGAAGCTCATCGAAGAGAGTGGCCTGGCCTTGGCCGGGACGAACGCCGTGGTGGTCGGCCGCTCGAACATGGTCGGCAAGCCGATGGCGGCGCTCCTGACCAACGCCAACGCCACCGTGACGCTCTGCCACTCGAGGACGCGCGAGCTTGGCGCGGTCGTCGGCAGCGCCGACCTGGTGGTGGCCGCGGTGGGGCGTCCGGAGATGGTGCGCGGCGCCTGGATCAAGCCGGGGGCGGTGGTGATCGACGTGGGCATCAACCGGCGCGACGACGGCAAGCTCCTGGGCGACGTCGAGTTCGCCGCGGCGGCCGAACGGGCCTCCGCCATCACGCCGGTCCCCGGCGGGGTCGGCCCGATGACGATCGCCATGCTGCTGGCGAACACCGTGACCTCGGCCCAGCGCCGAGGAGGTTAGACGCTCTTGATGGTGAGCGGCCTGCCCAGCGCGTGCAGCGCGGCGGCCTGGAGATCGGCGAATGCCGGCGGATTGGCCAGCGCCTCGTCGAACCCCAGCGATGCGGCGCGCGCGCGGTCGCGCTCGAGCTGGGCGACCGCCAGCACGGGCGCCGAGCTGGCCTCCTGGTGCTCGCGTAGGCGGGCGTAGAGCTCGTAGCCGGCAGCCCCGGTCGAATCGAGATCGACGACCGCCAGATCGACGTTGCAGATCGCGTTCGGCTCGGCCAGTCGCCGCTGGTCGACCTCGATCACCTCGCAGGTGACGATCGAGCGCAGGTACCGGATCAGCAGCGCGCGCGGCGCCGCCTGCGAGGCCGCCACCAGGGTCTTGAGCCCCTTGAACCCGAACGCCAGCTTGTCGACGGCCTCGCCGAACGTCTCGGGCCGCGAGGTCAGGGTCAGCGCCGTCTCGAGCGGGTGGCCCGAGCCATTGGCCTCGCCCCCGGCGCGCGAGACCGCACCGGTGAGCACGATCGACGCGGCGGGCGCGACCAGCTTGAGCTGGACGGCGGCGCCGTTCGCCAGCCGCTCGGTCGTCTCGATCAAGAGTTGCCCGCGCGAGAGGTGGGTGGCGTAGGCGACGAGGAGCGCGGCGTCCGAGCGGTAAGTCAGCTCCAGCGACGCGATGGGGCTCACGCCGGGAGCAGCCTTTCGAGCAAGGCGTCCAGCTGATCGAGCGAGTGGTAGTGGATGGCGATCTGGCCGCGCTCCTGGCCCACTTCGACCACCTCGACGCGCGTGCCGAGGGAGCGGGTGAGGCGCATCGCCAGATCGCGCGCGCTGACCGACGGCCCTCGCGCAGCCGCCGGCGCGGGTGTGGTCGGCGGCTTGGCCTCGCTGCGGGCCCGTCGCACCAGCTCCTCGACCTTGCGCACCGAGAGCTCGCCCGCGACGACCCGCCGCGCCAGCTTCTCCATCGCCGCGGCCGCCTCCAGGCCCAGCAGCGCGCGGGCGTGGCCCATGGAGAGCCGCCCCTCGGCCAGCAGCGCGCGCACCCCTTCGGGCAGCCGGAGCAGGCGGAGCGCGTTGGCCACCGTGCTGCGGTCCTTGCCGACCCGCTCGGAGAGCTGCTCCTGCGTATAACCGAACTCGTCGACGAGGCGCTGGTAGCCGGCCGCCTCCTCCAGCGGGTTGAGGTCCTCGCGCTGGAGGTTCTCGACCAGCGCCATCTCGAACGCCTGCGTCGGCGCCACGTCGCGCACGACGGCCGGGACCTCGTGCAGCCCCGCTCGTTGCGCCGCGCGCCAGCGCCGCTCGCCGGCGATGAGCTCGTAACCGTCTTGACCGGCTCGCGCGCGAACGATGAGGGGCTGAATGATCCCCTGCGTCTTGATCGACGCCGCCAGCTCGTCGAGCCGCGCGTCGTCGAACACCGTCCGCGGCTGGCCGGCCGACGGGTGGATCTCCTCGACGGCGATCGTGCGGATGCCGTCGCGCGCTCCCTCGCTGGGCCGCCGCGCGACCAGCGTGGGCGCCCCCGGCGCCGGCGCTCCCGGGATCAGCGCCGCCAGCCCGCGCCCCAGCGCCTTGCGCTTGGGCGCGCTCATCGCGTCGCCGCCGTCGCCAGGGCCGGCTTGCCGTCGGTGCGTTTGGCGGCGCCGTCGCGGGCCAGCAGCTCGCGCGCCAGATCGAGGTAGCTCTTCGCCCCCTTCGAGGCGACGTCGTAGAGCAGGATCGGCTTGCCGAATGACGGCGCCTCCGACAGCCGCACGTTGCGCGGGATGGTGGTGGCGAACACCTTCCCCGCGAAGTGGGCGCGCACCTCGCTGGCCACCTGCTCGGTCAGGTTCTGCCGCGGATCGACCATGCAGAGCACGATCCCCTCGATGTCCAGACCCGGGTTCAAGTTGTCGGCCACGAGCTGGATGGTTCGCTGCAGCGCCGACAGCCCCTCGAGCGCGTAGTACTCGCACTGCAGGGGCACCAGCACGGCGTCCGCCGCGCAGAGCGCGTTCAGCGTCAGCAAGCCCAGGGAGGGCGGCGTGTCGATGAAGACATAGTCGTACTGTTCGGCCAGTGCGCGCACCGGGCCGCGCAGCTGGCGCTCGCGGTCGTTCACCGGGACGAGCTCGATCTCCGCGCCGGCCAGGTCGGCGTTGGCGGGGATCAGATCGAGGTGGGCGAGGTCGGTCTTGCGGATCACCTCGGCCATGTCGACGCCTGGCTGCCCGATCAGGAGGTCGTAGACGCTCACGCCACCGGCCTCCGACGGGGTGTGCCCGAGGCCCGAGCTGGCGTTCCCCTGGGGGTCGATGTCGACCAGCAGGACCCGCTTTTCGGCCGCCGCCAGGGAGGCGGCGAGGTTCACCGCCGTCGTGGTCTTCCCCACGCCCCCCTTCTGGTTCGCAACGGCGATGACCCTTCCCATGATGATGCGGCGCCGAGCGCCCCCGTAGATAAACACGCTAGGGGCGCGGCAGCCAAGACCGCAATTTTTTCAGGAACCCTGGGAGGGTTCCTGCGACCTCCCGCGCAGAGGTCGGCCGGGCAGAGCCCGTCGAACCTCACGCGATCTCGCCGAAAAATTTGACGGCGTGTACGGGCGGGTATTCCATGTACCTACATGTCGGTTTCGACCCCATCGACCCCCATGAAAAGGAGATGCCCATGAGCCGCTACGTCGACCAAAGGACCTACCAGACCTTCGAGGAGTTCGAGCGTGAGGAGCTCCGCCGCGACGGTTACTTCGAGTCCGTCGAATCGATGATGGACGACATGTTCGCCGGGGGGGAGCTCGACTTCGAGAGCGGCGGCAAGCGCGCCTCGTCCCACGACGACGACGAGTGATGATATAAGCGCCGGCCATGGCGCAAGATAACGAGTCGCGGCCGCCGACCTGGCTCTGGCCCCTGGTCACCGGCGCCGCGGTCGGGTTCATGGTCGGCTTCCTGGTCGGACAGTCGAAGGGGCACGGCAGCGGATCGAGTGAGAGCGCCTCGGCCGACAAGCCCAGCGAGGCCGTCCCCGCCGGCACCAAGATGCCGGCCAAGATTTACAAAGCCGAGAGCGAGTTCCCGGAAGGGTGGACCAAGTCGGCCGATCTCGCTTCGGTGACCGGCGTCAGCTTCGCGGGCCTCTCCGACAAGCAAAAGGTGACGGCGATGCAGGCGCTCAACGAGCGCGACTGCGAGTGCGGCTGCGGGATGGGCAAGGTGGCGGGGTGCCTCAAAAAGGATCCCAACTGTCCCAGAAGCCCGATCCTGGCCCGGTTGGCGATCGACATGGTCAAGCAGGGGAAGGGGATGGGCGAGATCCTGGCCGCCATCGACGACAAGCAGAAGTCGTTGGGCGGCGGATCGAAGCCGAGCGGCGACTCGGCGCCGCAAGGGGACGCCGGGTCGAAGAAGGTGGTGCCGACGGCGCACGATCTGCGGCGCGGGGCCAAGGCGACCAAGGTGACGATGGTCGAGTTCAGCGACTTCCAGTGCCCGTTCTGCAAGCGGGCCGAGCCGACCGTCAAGCAGATGCTCGACAAATACGGGAAGGACCTGGCGCTGGTCTGGATGAACCAGCCGCTGCCGTTCCACGAGCACGCGATGGACGCGGCGACGGCGTTCCAGGCGGCCGCCCGCCAGGGCGCCGACAAGGCCTGGAAGCTGCACGACAAGATGTACGAGAACAACACCGCGCTCACCCGCGCCGACATCGAGAAGTACGCGGGCGAGGTGGGCCTCAACGTCGCCAAGTGGAAGAAGGACTGGGACGACCCGAAGATCAAGGAGGAGGTCTCCGAGGACTCGAAGACCGGGACCGCGCTGGGCGCCAGCGGGACGCCGACCTTCTTCATCAATGGCCGGCAGCTGGTCGGCGCGCAGCCAGCCGACGCCTTCGAGAAGATCATCGACGACGAGATCAAGGAAGCCGACGCGCTCATCAAGAAGGGGACGCCGCTCAAGGACGTCTACACCAAGCGGATCGAGACCGCGGCGCTGGCCCCGGCGCCTTCGCCGTCGGCCGCGCCCGACGACTCGGGGAAGAAGTTCGACGTCAAGGTGGGCGACGCGCCCGTCAAGGGGCCGGCCTCGGCGCCGGTGACGGTGGTGGCCTGGAGCGACTTCCAATGCCCGTTCTGCGGCCGCGCCGCGCCGACGTTCCGGCAGCTCGAGACCGACTACGCGGGGAAGATCCGCCTGGCCTTCAAGCAGTTCCCGCTGCCGTTCCACGACAAGGCGCACCTGGCCGCCGAGGCGGCGCTGGCCGCCAACGAGCAGGGGAAGTTCTGGCAGATGCACGACAAGCTGTTCGCCAACCAGCAGGCGCTCGACCGCCCATCGCTCGAGAAGTACGCGCAGGAGCTCGGCCTCGACATGGGGAAGTTCAAGGCGGCGCTCGACTCGGGGAAGTTCAAGGACAAGGTCGACGCCGAGGACAAGGAAGGCGCCGGCTTCGGCGTCACCGGGACGCCGACCTTCTTCATCAACGGCACCCGCCTGGTGGGGGCGCAGCCGATCGACGCCTTCAAGGCCGTCATCGACAAAGAGCTCAAGGGCTCGAAGGGCTGATCGCCCGCCGCTAAAACCGCTGCGTCGGGACGTCGGGGCGCGGGCGGTGGAGCACCTGGCCGCCGACGCCCCAGACCAGGCGTAGCTCGTCGGTCGAGGCCTGGCCCTCGTAGGCGTCGAGCCGCCGCTTGCCGTTGTCACAGGCGTTCGGGTTCAGCACCTCGAAGGAGCTCTCGTAGATCATCACCTTGCTCCCCTGCACCTCGCCGCGGAACTGGTAGCGGGTCACGATCTGGAAGTCGAGCGCCATGCTGCAGCGGTAGGCCTGCCCGTCGGTCGAGACCTGGTGGACGACCCGATCGTAGTAGCCGGAGAGCTTCGGCCCCTCCTGGGTGACGTGCCACTCCTCGCGCTCCTGCTTCTCGTCGCCGCCCGGCACCACGCCGCTGTGCTCCCAGATCCACATGCCGCTCACGTCGGCCGGCGGCAGTGAGGCGACCGCGGTGGTCGGCGCCTGCGGGCCGCCGGAAGGGCCGGGCGGCTCGGAGATTGGTTCGCCGGGCTCGTTGACGTTGGCGACCATCAACTGGGCCTCTTCCGGGTGGTGGATGCGGTAGAGGGTCTGGCGGCGCGGGCCGTTGGTCAGGGTCAGCACGTCGCCGTCGAGTCTGCCGCTGTATTTGGTCAGCTGCTTCTGGCCCGGGTCGCAACGGTTTCCATCCTCGGTGGCGCGCTGGTCCTTCTCTTCGAGCTCGATCTTGCCGTCGCGCACCCGACCCGCCACGGCGAACCGCTGGGTGGCGGAGAACTGCGGCTGCCGGTTGCAGACGTAGGGTCGGCCGTCACCCGACACGAAGGTGAGGGCCGCAATGTAGTAGCCGGTGATCGCGCTTCCCGCCTGCGAGAGATGCCACTCCTGCTTCTCGATGCGCATGTCGCCGGCGCCGATCCCCTCGGCGATGGTCGTGTGCGACAGCGCGTCCCACACGCCGGAGAGCTCGGTGGGGGCGGCGGCGGGGAGGTGCGCCGGGGGCGTCGGACGTGTCGCGCAGCCGCCGGTGGCGACCGCGAACGAACAGACAACCAAGCCAGCGAACCGCATCCGGATACCTCCCGGAGAGACACCTCGAGTTTACACGATCAAATTAGGACCCTGGGACGGCGAAGCAATGCTGCAACGGCCGAAAGGACCGACCGCGCTGTTTCAAGGCTGTCAATCGGTGGAAGTCGGATCGGGATTGAGCGTCGCGGCGGTGGCGGCCTCCCATTCGGCCATCCGGCGCGCCAGCAGGGCGTCGAGCACCCGTTCGCGCTCGGCGAGGGCGTGCAGCTTTTGCCAGTCGCCGGCGTGATCGGCGACCAGATCGGCGCGGACGGCGCGGAGCTCCGCCTCCAGCTTGCTCACATCCGCCTCCAGTGTCTCCACGCGGCGCGCCAGCCGGCGTTGCTCGCGCTCCCGTTGTTTGTCAGCGTCCCGGCCGGCCGCCGACTCGGAGACCGGCTTCGCCACGGGCGCCGGCTTCGGCGGGGCAGGCGCAGCGGCGGCTCGCTCCTTCAGGCGCGACTTCCAGTCGCTGTAGTTGCCGGCGTGGGCCTCGACGTGCGTTCCGTCGATCACCAGGAGGCGCGTGCAGATCCGATCCAGAAAGTAACGGTCATGGCTGACCGTGATCAGCGTCCCTTCGTAGGCGCCGAGGGCGTCTTCCAGCGTTTCGCGCGCCGGGATGTCGAGGTGGTTGGTCGGCTCGTCGAGCACCAGGACGTTGCGCGGGAAAAGCATGATCTTCGCCATCGCCAGGCGGCTTCGCTCGCCGCCGGAGAGCCCGCGCACGGTGCGGAACGGGTCGTCGCCGAAGAAACGGAACTTGGCCAGGTACTGGCGCACGACCTCGGGTGACAGATCGGCGCGCACCGAACGGATCTCGTCGGTCAGGGTCAGGTCTTCGCTGAGCGTGCCGAGCTTCTGATCGAAGTAGCCGATGCGAACGCCGGTCCCCAGCTCCACCTTGCCGCCGAGCGGCGGAAGCTCGCCGATCAGCGTCTTGAGCAGCGTCGACTTGCCGCTCCCGTTCGGGCCGACGATGCCGACCTTGTCGCCGCGATAGACGTTGACGGTGACGTCGTCGAGGATCTTCGCGTCCGGGTAGCCCACCGTCAGCCTGGGCGCGCGGAGGATCTCCTTGCCGCCCAGATCGCCGCCGGTCTGGAAGTTGAGGGCGATCTTGCCGGCGTGCTGCCACTGGTCGTCGGGGCGCTCGAGCCGCTCCAGCTTCTCCAGCATCTTGCGCCGGCTCTGCGCCTGCTTGGTCTTCTGCCCGGCCAGGTTTCGGCGGATGAAGTCCTCGGTCTTGTCGACGTGCTCCTTCTGGCGCTCGTACTCCGCCTGCGCGCGCTCGAGGCGGGCGGCGCGCTCGACGACGTACTTGTCGTAGCGGAACGGGTACCTGGTCAGCTTACCGTTCTCGAGCTCGACGATCTCGTTGCAGACGGCGCGGATGAAGGCGCGATCGTGCGAGACGAGCACGAACGCGCCCGCGTATTCGGCGAGGTAGGCCTCCAGGCGCTCGATGGCCGCGAGATCGAGGTGGTTGGTCGGCTCGTCGAGCAGCAGCAGATCGGGCTGGCGCACCAGGACCTTGGCCAGCTCCAGCCGGCCCCGCTCGCCGCCCGACAGCGTGTCGACGGTCCGGGCGAGGTCGCTGTCCGAGAAGCCGACGTCGTGGGTGAGCCGCTTGACGCGCGCCTCGAGCTCGTAGCCGCCGCCGCGCTGGTAGCGTTCCTGGAGCTCGCCGTAGCGGGCGAGATCGTCTGGCCTCCCGTCGCCGAGCTTGGGTTCGAGCGCGGCCATCTCGTCGTGCAGGCGCTGCAGATCGGCGAACGGTTCGAGCAAGGCCTCCAGCAGCGTGCCGCCGCCGGCGAGCTCCTGCGATTGGCGCAGGTAGGCGACCGAGGCGCGCCCCAGCACGCGCACGTCGCCGCTGTCGGCCGAGAGATCGCCCGAGAGCAGCCGCAGCGCGGTCGACTTGCCGGTGCCGTTGGGACCCAGCAGCGCCAGGCGATCCCCAGGACGGATCAGCAGCGAGGCGCCGACCAGGATGTCGTTGCCCGGGTAGGCGAAGCTGGCGTCGGCGAATTGCGCGAGGGACATCGGTGGATCTGCTGGTGAAGTTGTATTAGAACTCGGGCCGCCGCCACAGCCGAAACGGCACCATCGAAGGCACCATGAAGGAGTATCTGCTCACCGCTGGTCCGACCCCCGTTCCCGAGCGGGTCCTGCTGGCCATGGCGCGCCCGATCCTCTATCACCGCGCGCCGGCCTTTACCGAGTGCCTGCGCGAGGTGCAGGAGGGGCTGAAGTGGCTGA
>DASYEX010000268.1:0-7037 GCA_036498765.1 Polyangia bacterium | reverse complement strand
GGGGGGGGGGGGGGGGGGGGGGGGGCGGCGGCTCTTCCTGGCGGTTGCGCTGGAGCACGACGTCGAGGTTGTCGTCGTGAGCGCATCCGAGCGCCATCAGCGTTGCGGCGGCGAGGGCGGTGGAAAAACGTATCGCGGCAGAGGTCACGCGAGGTGCGGTCAGCGTAGCAGCTGACCGGCGGTGCCGCTATTGTGGTCATTATGACTACAAAACGTACGGCGGGTTCTCCTGGCGCGGCTCGCCGCCGGCGCCGTGCCGGTCGGCAAGGCGCGTGGCCGCTGCGCGACGCCAAGGCGCGGCTGAGTGAGGTCGTTCGGCGGGCCGAAGGTGAGGGGCCCCAGTACGTCACGACGCACGGACGAGACGCGGCCGTGGTCGTCTCGCCGGAAGAGTTCCGCCGCCTCAAGGGAGATCGCACGGGCGCGGCGCTGGTCTCGGCGATGCGCGCGTCGCCCCACCGCGAGATCGAGATTGCGCCGCCGCGGGCGCGGATGCCGGTTCGTTCCGTGAAGCTGTGAGCGGTTGGTTGCTCGACACCAACGTGCTCTCCGAGCTGCGCCGGCCGAGGCCGAGCGCCAGGGTGGTCGGGTTCGTCAGCGCCGCGCCCCTCGACGCGCTCTACGTCAGCGCCGTGACCTTGGCCGAGATCCGTTTCGGCATCGAGCTCTGCGCGGACGCCGGTCGGCGCGCGGCACTCACACAGTGGCTCGCCCACCAGGTGCGCCCGATGTTCGCCAATCGCGTCCTGGCCGTCAGCGAGGACGTGATGTTCACCTGGCGATTGCTCGTCGAGCAGGGGCGGAATGCGGGCCGTACCTTCTCGCAACCGCATCTCATCATCGCGGCGACGGCCCTCGAGCACGGTCTCACGGTGGCGACGCGCGATACGCGTGACTACCTTCGGGCGGGCGTGCCGGTGCGCAACCCGTGGAAGGCGGTCGCGCGCGGCGCCTGAGGCCCGGGCCTAGTGGGCGCCCAACATCAGGTACTGCGGGCACGGCGGCGGGACGCCCAGCTCGACGACCATCGGCACGCACCCCTCCGGAGCCTCGGCAAAGAGCGCTGCGAAGGTGCTCATCAGCCTCGGTGGGTCGACCTCGGTGGTGGCCAGCTCGACGACCGCGCACCAGCTTCCCGCGTCGGGGATCGGGACCGTCGGTCTCGGGGCATTTGCCGGCGCTGAACCCCCGGATGACCAGGTCGGCCTTGCCGGTCCTGTCCATCATGCTGTTCACGAAACGGACCAGCGAGTTCCGGCCGCCGGGCGAGCCGGGCCCCGTCCGCTCGATCAGGAGGCGGCGCCGATCGAGGGGCGCGGGTCCGCGTTTCCCGTGCTCGACGGTGCGCCGGCAGGCGCGAAAGATTCGCATCCCCAGCGCTTCGTCGTAGCCGATCTCGGGGCCGCGCGACTCATCCGGCACGCAGGTCTCCGGACCGTGGTCGTGGGGATCGTCCGACGGGGCGCAGGACTCGGAGGCGTCGGGGAAGGCGGGCGGCGCTTCGGCCTGCTGACACTCGGGCCAGTGGCGGCTTCGTGAGGCGCGCTGCTCCCCAGCCTCCTGGCCGTGCGCGAGCGGCCTCGCGCAGGAGGCGAAGAGCGCGAGGGCCATCGCGCAGATCCTCCCTCCGCCCTTCATTAGTCCCAGCCTGGTATGACGAACGGCGGACCCCGGTCGGCGGGCGCGGGCGTGAGGAGGATGGTGAGCTCGATGTCGAGGTCGTCGGCCTGGATCCACGCGCGCAATCGATCGACCACACCGTCGACTTCCTCGTAGCCGTGGATCGACATGACCAGCCCCCGGCCCGCCGTCGTGCAGGGCGGCGCCCCGGCGTAGCCCGGGCCGTAGTAAGCGAGGTCGTGGACGCGATCCCGCGCAGGCTCGGGGAGCTCGCGGGCGAGGCGCTGGCGGTCGAGAGCGTTGTCGGGCGGGCGATAGCGGGTGTGGCCGCGACCGTGGAGGATGATCATCGGGGTGACGGACGCCGGGCAGGTGAAGAGGATCTCTGCCTCCGGGGACGTTCCCGCGCGGAGGTGGACGTCTTCCAGACAGCCGTCGAGCTCGGCTTTCGATCTCAAGGCGTCGAGCGCGGCGGGCGGCGCGGCGGCACAAGGATGCGGGCGGTCCACGAAGGAGTAGGGACCGCCCGGGTTGAAGGGGGCGCGGTGTGCGCAGCCGAGCCCCAGGAGAGAGGCCGCGGCGAGGACCGTCGACAACCTCGTCGTCGCGTCGCCCGCCCGACAGAATCCACGCGCCATGGGGGAACGGTAGCAGCGGTCGAGGGCGGGCGGTCAACTCACGCTGCTGCTCCGTTCGGGGACTGACCGCGGCGTCAGTTTCCGATGCCGGTCGCCGGTCCGGTTCCTGGGCTCGCCGTCTCGGTCACGCCGGGGACCGGCGGCTCGCTGCCCGGCATTGAGACGTCGCTGGGGACGATCACCCCGCGCTTGCGCGAGGGCGTGTCCGGGTGCTCGACGTTCGAAGGCTGCTCCTCCGGCGAGACCACCGGCGACGGGGGCCGGGAAGCCGGGGCGGGGGCGGTCGCGCAGGCGAGCAGCAGCAACGGCCCGAGCGCGACGGCCAGACTGGCGCGCGGCATGGCAGTCTCCTCGGGGTCAGCCAGGGAACTCTTTGGTGTCGGTCTCGCGGCGCCCGCGGGCGAAGATCGTGTCGTCCTTGTGGGGCCGGTCGGCCTCGGGCAGCCGTGGCGCGATCGGCTCGTCCTGCAGCAGAGGGTCGCTCGGCGCAGCGCCGCCGCGGGGCCCGAGCGCGTCGCTCCAGGACACGCTGCGCGCCGTTCGGATCGCCTCGCGCGTCGGCGCGTTCTCGACGACGTCGCCCAGACTGATGACGCCCGCCAGGGTGCCGTCCTGGCCGACCAGCACGACCCGCATCTTCCCCTCTTCACGGATGAGATCCTCGGCGACGTGGAGGTCCGCGTCGACCAGGCAGGTGAACGCCGGCGACGACATGACCTCGCGGACGGTCGTCTCCTTGGCGTCGAGCCCCTTGGCCATCACCCGCGTGACGAGGTCGCGGTCCGTGATCACTCCCAGCACCTTGCGATCGCCGTCGCAGACCGGCAGAAAACCGATCTGCGCGTCTGCCATGATGCTCGCCGCGCGATTGACCGAGTCTCCGTCGAACACCAGCTCGACGGTCTTGTTCATGATGTCGCTGCACTTCATGTCACCCCTCCTGTCTGACCGCGGCCGGGCCGCATGCCATGTGCCGCGGGACATCAGCCGATGACTTACGACCTCAAGCTATCCATGAACTTCGCGGGCGGAAGCGGCCGGCGCCCGGTCGACCGCGGAGCTCGCTCGCCTCCGCGGTGATCTCCTCGCAGGCGTCGATGGCGGCGACGACTTGCGCGAGCCGGGGGCCCGGTAGAGTCAGCAAGGTGCGCATCGCCTGCCGCCTGCCACGGTCTGCGAGCCTACGCCGCCGACGCCATTTCCGCGCCTGGGTCAGGGCGGCGTGGCGCGCGCCGTGCCGCACTTTGTCTGACAAGGTCGGCCGCCTCGCGACAACTCCTTCGGGAGAGGAGCTCGCCGTGCCCCATCGTTCCGTCCTTCCCGCCCTTCGCCGCGCCGTCGTCATCGCTCTCGGGGTTGCCGGCGTGGTCGGGCCGGCCCGGCGCGCGGCGGCCACGACGACGCTGAACGTCGACCTCGGGACGTCGCTGGGACCGGTCACGCACGCGGCCAGCGGCTCGCTCTACGGCGTGACCGAGACGCTGCCGGCGGACGTCACCACCTTGATCGGCCCGTTGCACCCCTACGTCTTCAACAACCCGGCCGCGGACCAGCAGCAGCCGGTCGGCGACGCTATCGTGGTCGCCGGCCGCCTGGCGCCCGTCGGCGGCAAGGTCTCGATCCGCCTCGCCGACTGGCTGAAGGGCTTCTACACCTTCACCAGCATGAGCGACTGGCTGAGCAAGATCGACATGACCGCCGCGCGCCGCAAGAGCGCCAACCTGACCAACATCTACGGCTACGAGATCTGGAACGAGCCGCAGGGAACGTACGCCAGCAGCAACCCGCTCTCGTTTAACGATTTCTGGGCGCAGACCTACGCCGAGCTGCGCAAGGTCGATCCGACGATCAAGATCATCGGCCCCTCGACCTCCTACTACAACAACAGCTACATGCAGGGCTTCCTTCAGTACTGCAAGACCAACAACGTGGTGCCCGACATCATCAGCTGGCACCAGCTGTCCGGTTCGAACTTCACCAGCGACGTGCAGACCTACCGCTCGCTGGAGAAGTCGCTGGGGATCGGCCCCTTGCCGATCAGCATCAACGAGTACAGCGGGGCGGCCGATCTCTCCGTCGAGGGGCAGCCCGGCGCCTCGGCGCCGCTCATCGCCAAGTTCGAGCGCTTCCGGGTCGACAGCGCCTGCATCTCCTACTGGGACGTCGCGCACCCCGGACGGCTGGGGAGCCTGTTGGCCAGCAACACGCAGACGAACGGCGGCTGGTGGTTCTACAAATGGTACGGCGACATGGCCGGCAACATGGTCTCCACCACGCCGCCCACGCCGTCGAGCCCCTCGGCGCTGGACGGCTTCGCCAATTTGGACGCCAGCGGAAGAAGCGCCAGCGTGCTGTTCGGCGGGACCAACGACGGGACCGTCGCGGTGGTGGTGAAGGGGTTCGCCGCAGCGGGGATCTTCGGCGGCAGCGTGCACGTGGTGGTCGAGCACACGCCGTTCGTCGACCGGACGACGGTGGTCACGGCGACGACGACGCTGTCGACCAGCGACGTGACGGTGGCCAACGATCAGCTCACGCTCACCGTCTCGGGGACCAACAACACCGACGGGTACCGCGTGGTACTGACGCCCATCGGCGGCGGCGCCGGGGGAAGCGGCGGCTCGGGCGGCGGCGGCTCGGGCGGCGGCGGGGCGGTGGGATCCGGCGGGCGTGGCGGGGCAGGGGGCGCCACGGGCGCAGGCGGCACGACCGGCTCCGGCGGCGCGGGCGGACGCGCGGGCTCGAATGGGGCGGCGGGCTCGGGTGCGGGCGGGCGAAGCGGCTCGGGCGGCAGCGCCAGCGGCGGAAGCAACGCCAGCGGCGGTGCCACGGGCTCGGGCGGCGTGTCGGCCACCGCTGGCGCGACGGGCTCTGGCGGCAGCGCGAGCGGCGGCGCGACCGGAACGGGCGGCTCCAGCACGGGCACGGGCGGTACCGTCACGGGAACCGGCGGCGACGCCGGCGCGAGCTCGGGCGGCTGCTCCTGCGAGCTCGGCGGACGCCCGTCGGGCGGCGCGGCGAGCTGGATCCTGTCGCTCTTCGCGGCCGCGCTCTGCCGCCGACGCGGCCGTGGCCGGTCATCGCGCGCTCTTTGACCTTTGCGGGCCGGCGCGCCATCTTCACGCGATGGCCGACCCGACCTCCACCCCCGGCGTGGTCCTCGACTTCTGGTTCGGGCCGCTCGACGCGCACGGCGAGGCCGACGACGCCCACGCGCGGCGGTGGTTCGAGAGGAACGAGGCGTTCGATCGGGAGATCGCCGAGCGCTTCGGCGCGCTGCACGAGGAGATCGTCAAACGCCGGCACGAAGATTGGCTCGACGAGCCCAGCGGGCGCCTCGCCTACGTGATCGTGCTCGACCAGTTCTCGCGCAACATGTTTCGCGGCTCACCGCGCGCCTTCGCCGCCGACGGGCAGGCGCTGGCGGCCGCGGCGGAGGGGGTCGCGCGCGGGCACGACGCGGCCCTAACGCGCGACGAGCGTTCGTTCCTCTACCTGCCGTTCATGCACAGCGAAGAGCTGGCCATGCAGGACCGCGCGCTCGCGCTCTATGCCGCGCTCGCCGCCGGGTCGCCCGCCGACCGGCCGGACCGGCCCGCGAAGACGCTGAAGTACGCCGAGAAACACCGCGAGGTTATCGCCCGCTTCGGCCGCTTCCCCCAGCGCAACAGCGCCTTCGGTCGCACCAGCACCGCCGATGAGTGGGAGTTCCTCAAGGCGAACCCCGGCTTCTGAGCGTCAGCCGTTGGCGCTCGGATCGCGCTAGAACGCGTAGCCGAGCCCGAAGCCGAGGTAGGGCAGGTTGAAGCTGTCACCGCTCGCGAATCCGTGGGCGTACCCCGCGAAGAGGCGTATCGCGAGTCCGTTCCGCCACCAGTGCTCGAGGCCGGTCTCGAAGTTGCTCCAGATGACGTACTGGGTTGGGTAGGGAGCGTTGGTGGTGGGGCAGGGGTCTTCGGCGCAGACCTGAAACGTGTCCCGCAAGAAGCCGGCACCGTACTCGCCGCCCGAGATTCCCGCCCCCAACGTCAGCGCCGTCGCGTCATCTCCGAACCGCAGGCGCGGCATCAGCGCCCACTGGACGACGTGGCCGAGTCCGGGGTGAGGTTCCGAACCTGCGGCTGCGTCGCCGACGCCGATGCCAGCGGCGAGCTCGAAGTGCGATTCGAACCTTTGAACACCCTCGAATCCCAGTCCGCCGAGCGGGGATCCAAAGCCCAACAGCACATAGACGGCGCGGGTTCGGTGGCGGGCGGGCTCCTCGTCGGCCGGCAGAACGCGGGCGGGAACGGCCGGTGCGCGCGCCGGTGCTTCCTCAACCGGCTCGGGCGTCGAAGGGTGCGGTTCCTCTGCATCGACGGCCGCGCTCGCGACGCGACTGAGGGCAATCGGAAACAAGAAGGACGCCCAGACGGCGCGAGCACGCACGTGTCGGTTCGACAGCAAGACAGGTGCCGTGATTGTATCCAGCCGTCGAGGGCCGAATCCACGTAACCCGGAAAGCGGGCCGGGCGATCGCGACGCCGGCACGTTCAATACCTGACACCCGTCACCGACGGTCACCGCCCGGGCGCCACCCGCCGACGGAGCCGGCGTTTGAGGTGCGGCAGCTCGTGAGATAGCGTCGTCGTCATGACAGTCCGGGGGGCGGTGGGTGCGGCGCTGTTGATCGCGCTCGGCGGGTGTGGCGGCGGCTCCGCGACTCGCGTCGACGGCGGCTCGGGTGGCACCGGAGGACGCCTCGGCGCCGGTGGCGCTGTTGCGGGCGCTGGAGGCAGC
>DASYEX010000267.1:0-8588 GCA_036498765.1 Polyangia bacterium | reverse complement strand
ACGCGACCGAGGTCGTCAAGCAGAAGCCCTGGACCCAGCCGTGGTGGAAGCCGGCGCGCGGCGACGGCTGGGTGTTCTTCTGGATGGTCCTCATTCACGTGACGGCGCTGGTGGGCCTCGTCGTGGTGCCAATCCCCGGGTGGAAGGTGCTGGCCGCGGCCGCCGCCTTGCACTTCATGGGTGGCCTCGGCACCACCGTCGCTTTTCACCGAGGCATCGCCCACAAGTCGGTGAAGCTGCACCCCGTGGTGCGGAACGTGCTGACCTTCTTCTGCATGCTGAACGGCTCGGGCTCGCCGCTGTCGTGGGCGGCCAACCACCGCCTCCACCACGCCAAGTCCGACACGCCCGAAGACGTCTCCAGCCCCCGCATCGGCGGCTTCTGGTGGTCGCACCTGCGCTGGCTCTGGCAGGCGGGCGCGGCGCCGGTCAAGCGCTACTGCAAGGACCTCGACACGCCGTCGTACCGATTTTGGACCCGCGCGCAGATCCCGCTGTGCGCCCTCGGCCTCCTCATCGGGCTGCCGTTCGGCGTGAAGGCGTTCTTCTGGGTGGGCGCCATTCGCTTGGTGTTCGCGCTGCACGCGCAGTGCTTCGTCAACAGCGTCTGCCACATGAAGAAGGACGCCGGCCCCGAGGACGCCACCGCGCAGAACGTGCGCTGGCTGTCGCTGATGCACTTCTTCCAGGGCGAGAACTGGCACAAGAACCACCACGATCGCCCCGGCTCGGCCCGCCTCGGCTTCACCGCCGCGCAGCTCGACGTCGGCTGGTACACCATCCTTCTGCTCGAGAAGCTGGGCCTGGCGAAGGACGTCCGGCGCCCGAACTTCGAGCAGTCGCTCGACGTCGCCGCTTAGCTGAGCCCGATCGCCTGGGCGCAGTTCGGCTTGCCCGAACGGAGCCCGTCGCGGGAGGGTTTGGGAACCTCTCAGGGCTCCCATGACCACTGCCGGCGGGCTTCGTAGACGGCCAGCGCCACCGACGTCGACAGGTTGAGCGAGCGGAGCTCCCTGTCGCGCATGGGGATGGCGACGGTCGCGTCCCGATGCTGCGCGAGAAGCCCCTCGGGGAGGCCCACGCTCTCGCGGCCGAAGATCAGGACCGCGGGACGCGGATAGTCCACCTCTTGAAATGACCGGGCGCCGCGCGCCGTGAAGAAGAGCGGCGTCCCCAGGGAGGGCAGCGCGCGCGCGAAGTCGGTCCAGCTCGGCCAGACCTCGGGGCGGACGCGTGGCCAGTAGTCGAGCCCGGCGCGGCGAACCTCCTTGTCGTCGAGCGAAAAGCCGAGCGGCCGGACCAGGTGAAGCTGGGCGCCCACCGCCAAGCAGGTCCGCCCGGCGTTGCCGGTGTTCCAGTGGATCTCGGGCTCGACGAGGACCACGTGCAGGTCGATCACGGCCGCGCCTCGTTCGGCAGGAGGCGATATTCGCCGGGCGGCAGGTCGCGCGGCAGCTCGACGTCGCCGAAGCGCACGCGGCAGAGCCCCAACACGTGGCTGTCGAGCGCCGCGAAGATCCGCCGGACCTCGTGATAGGCGCCGCCGACGATGGTGATCTCCGCCAGCGCCGCCGCCTCGGGCGCGAGCTGCAGGCAGGGGTGCGCGGCCTCGCGCGCGAGCGCTCCCAGCGCCGTCACCCTCGGTTCATGCCCGTCGTCGAGGACCAGCTTGTCGGGCAGCGGGGCGAACGGCCGCGCCAGCGCCGCCTGGTAGGTCCGCGGCACGGCGCGCTTGGGATGCGTGAGCCGCTGGATCTCCGCGCCGTCGGTGCTCCAGAGCAGGAGCCCCGAGGTGTCGAGGTCGAGCCGCCCCACCGGCCGCAGCTCGCCGTGAAGCGGCGCCCCGCGCAGGAGAGCGTACGCCGTGGGATGTTGCGGGTCGCGCAACGCCGTCACGCACCCGGTCGGCTTGTTCAGCATCAGCGAGACCCGGTCGTAAAGAAGCAGCTCCGCGTCGTCGACCGTCACCGCGAACGGCAGCGCGCCCTCCGGAACGTCGCGCCGCGGGTCCTCGACGACCTCACCCGCGACCCGCACCCGCCCCTCGGCGATCACCGCCCGAGCGGCGGTCCGCGACCAGCCGGCGTTGCGGGCGAGCAGCACGTCGAGCCGCATGGCTAGTAGACCGGAATCCCGATGGCGCGCATCACGCCGAGCTCGACCTCGCGCAGCTTGGCCCCGCCGAGCGGCGTACCCAGCGGCTCGGGGTCCAGATCCTCCCGCGGCAGGGTCGTCACCTGCTCGCACTTCAGCATGCAGGCCTGCGGGGCGCCGCCTTCCCCCCGCCCGAGCCGGACGTGGGTGGGCGCCTCCCGCAGCGTGGTGGTGCAGGGGACGACCAGCAGATCCCCGGCGTGCTCGTTGCGCGCGTTGATGGACAGGACCAGGACCGGACGACGCTTGTCGAGGCGCGCCCAGTAAAGGTGCCCGCGACGGGGACCGTTCATTTCGCGCGCCGCGCGCCGCGCGGCCCGTCGATGTCGATCCGCCGGGCGGCCGCGGAGGCGTCTGCGGCCCAGCTGGCGTCGTCGCGGCGCTCCGCCCCCGAGAGGGCCTCGTAGTAGGCAGCGGTCTCCTCCTCGAGTCGGGTGAGATTCTCGCGGTGTGTGAGCTGCGCGAGCCAGCGCTCCATCGCCGCGCTGCGGGTCACGCCGGCGCGGGCGGCATAGCGGTCGACCGCGCCCAGCACGGCCGGGTCGATGCTGACGCTGACCTTCACTTTGCGCGCCATGGTCATACCAATGATGCTACCGCATTTCCTACCAACCGGCCGCCCCGCCCGCGGTACCCTCCCGGCGATGCAGGAAGGTCTTCGCAACGAGGCGCTCCAGGCGGCGCTCGGCGCCGCGCTGGCGGGGCGGACCGCCGCGCTCGAGCAGCTCCTGGCCCGGCACGGCGGGTATGGGCCGCGCCCCAACCTGCGGCTGGCGGCCGCGTTCGGCGCCGAGATCGGCGCGCTTCCGGGAACGACGGCGCGCCTGCTCGAGCATCTTGCCGCCAACGACGCCGCGCCCGACACGCCCGAGGTGTTTCTTCCCGTCGCGGCGGCATACGGCTGGGCGGCGCGGCTCGGGGCTGGACGCGAGGTCGGCACCGCCTGGGCGGCGCTGGCGTCGCTGGCCGGCGACGAGCGGGCACCGGTGCGGGTCGGGACGGTGGAGGCACTGGCGGCATACGCGGCGCGTCCCCGCGCGGCGGCCAGGCTGATCGCCGCGGCGACGGACTGGCTGGAGCTCGACGACCGTGAGGTCCAGTTCGGCGCGGCCGGCGTGGTCGTCGAGGTCTTCGCCCGACGTCAGGTCCTGGCGACCCTGTCCAATCCCGAGCCGTTGCTCGACTACCTGGCGCGCGCGATGGCCGCGATCGTCGAGGCGCCGCGGGCGGCCGAGCGATCGGACGCGCGCCGCCGCCTGCTGCTGGCGCTGCCGCCCACGCTCGGGGCGGTGGCGGCCACCTACACCGCCGGTGACCGCGGCGCCGGCTGGCTGGAAGAGGCCTGCCGCGAGGCTCGCCACCCTGACCTGCGCGCCGCGTTCTCGACCACCGTCGTGGCGCTCGCCGACAAGGCTTCGGGGCAGGGCTCGCTGGTCGCGGAGCGCCTGCGCGCCGCGCTGGCGGGGAGCGCCAAACCGGACCGCGATCCCACGCGCCGGCGCCCAGGTGCGGGACGCGGGCGATCGTCGCGGCCAGTTCGCTGAGCGGCCATCGAATTTTGGCGCTGGCCCTGCCGTCGCCCGAGATCCGGCTGGCCTATCGCGGAGGCTTCATGAGCGTCCTGAACCCTGCCTGAACGAAGTGATGGTCAGGCGTCGCGACCTCGATCGCGTGGTGGTCGAGCATCGTGTCCATGCTGAGGCAGTCGGTGAGGCTCCAGCCTTTGTCGGGATGTGAAGCATAACGGGCGATGCCTCGATTCAGCCGCAGGGGGCTGAGGTGCTCGACCATCCAACCCGGCGCGCTGCGAATTCGCTCGATCGCCGATGTGACATACGCTCGCAGTGAGCCCCTTGCGAAGAAGTTGGCCAGCTCGATCAGCACGGCGTCCGTCGTCAGCAGCGCGGCGTCGTCGCGCGCCCATTCCGCCGCCAGCTCCAGGGCACGTTCGTGCAGGGCGTCCCGCCGATTCAAGAGGGCCACCAGATAGCCAGTGTCGACGAATACGGGCCGTTCAGGCATCGCTCTCCCCATAGAGGATGTCGTCCACGCGGGTGCTTCCATCGACGCGCTCGTCTTCCCCCGCGGTCTCTGCCAACCGAAGCAAGGTGCCGCCGGCATTGACGGGCCGGCGGCCACCGGCCAACGCGTCGGCGTCCGGAATGATTCTATGAATCTTCACGTCCACGCGAGCGCCGCCCGCGATGTGGGTGACATCTGACGGAATCGCGAACTCGTTGTCGTACGTTAGGTAGGCCAGATGGTGGTTCCAGCGGCCTCGCCCGTGGAGGCGAATCGAGTACAGGACAATATGGTTTCGAGGCCGACGGGAGAGACCCAGCCGCTGCTGAGAGTCGGCCGGTATCGCGATGAGACGATTTTTCGTGCGGTGCACGGTGGCCTCGAAGGCTTCCAACGTGGTCGCGAGATGGGGATTGGCCATGAACGGAGCGTACGATGGCGCTCGGTAATTATCAAGTCGCCGCGATGACTGGACAAGATGACCCACCGTCCGGACGTGAGTTTGCTAACCTGCCGCGCGTGATCCCCGAGGCTGCTCCCCACCGCGCCGTCTGCGGGCGGTGCCGGCGCCCGACGTCCGTCTGCTACTGCGCGCACCTGGTGTCGCTGCCCACCCGCACGCGCGTGGTGTTGCTGCAGCACCCGCGCGAGCGCCACGTGCCGATCGGGACGGCGCGCCTGGCGCACCTCTGCCTCCCCGACTCCGCCTTGCACGTGGGCGTCGACTTCGACGACGACCAGCAGGTGCGCGCCGCGCTGGCCGGCGACGGCCGGCCCACCTATCTCCTGTTTCCGGGGCCGGCGGCCCTCGATCTCGCCGAGGCCCGCCCTCCCGGACCCATCACCCTGGTGGTGGTCGACGGGACCTGGTGGCAGGCGCGCAAGCTGCTCAAGCGCAACGCCGCGTTGCGCGCGCTGCCGCAGCTCCGCTTCACGCCGCCCACTCCCAGCAACTACCGGATCCGGCGCGAACCGGCCGACCACTGCGTGGCCACCGTCGAGGCCCTGTCGCTGGTGCTGGGCGCGCTTGAGGACGACCCGGCGCGCTTCGCGTCGCTGCTGCGCCCGTTCGAAGCAATGGTCGGCACCCAGCTGCGTTATGCGCGGACGGTACGCGGCGCCCGCCACCGTCACGCCCTCCATCGTGCCCGGCGGGCGCGGCGGCCGCCGATGGGGGCGCTCTTGCGCGCGAACGCCGGGAACGTCCTCTGTGTGCACGGTGAGGCCAACGCCTGGCCGGCGCGCAGCGAAGGGCCGCCCCCCGAGATCATCCACTGGGTCGCGCACCGCCGGCGCACCGGCGAGACGTTCGAGGCGGTCGTCGAGCCGCGCCGCCCGCTGGCGCCCTCGATCCCCAGCTACATCGGCATCCCGCCGGCGCGGCTGACAGCCGGCGAGAGCTGGGCCTCGTTTCGCGCGCGCTGGGAGGCGTTCGTGCGTCCCGACGACTTCGCCTGCACCTGGGGGCGCTACGCGCCCGATCTTTTGGAGGCGGAGGGGATCGCCCTGCCGCCAGCGCGGCTCGATCTGCGCCCGGTGGCCGGGACGATCCTCGGCGCGCGCACGGGGACCGTCGAGGGCTGCTCCGCGCGCCTGGGCCTCACCGCCGGGGTCCCGCTCGGGTCCGGGCGGGGCGGCGCGCGGCTGGCGGCGCTGTCCGCGATCGTCGACAGGATGCTGGCGCTGTGAGCTCGCCGCTCGACGCGGTGCTGACCTCGATCCGCAAGCGGAGCAAGTCGGCGCTCTGGTCGCAAGGGGTGACGCTGGCGCGCGCCGGGGCGGTGGCCGTCGAGTCGCGCGGCCCCGAGGAGATCGTGCTGCGGGTGCGCGCCCCCGGCCGGGTCGTTCCGCCCACGGTGGTTCTCTACCCGACGGAGAACGAGTGGGAGTGCGACTGCCCCGCGCGCGTCAGTCCCTGCGAGCACGTCGCGGCGGCGGCGATCGTCCTCGGCGACGCCAACGCGGAGAGCGCGACGGCGGCGGGGAGTGACCGGCCACTGCCCGTCGCCACGCTGGGGGCGCGCGTCGGTTACCGCTTCGCGCGCGCCGACGGCGGTCTGCGCCTCGACCGGGTGCTGGTCCAGGGCGACGGCGGCGAGACGCCGGTCGTGGGCACGCTGCGCGCGCAGCTGGCGGACCCCGCGCGCGCCGCCAGCCTGCAGCTCGAGGAGGCCGACCTCCGCGCCGACGCGCTGCTGGAGACGGGCGCCCGCGGCGCGCTCGGGCCCGGGAAGCTCGCTGCGCTGCTGCAAGTCCTGGCCGGCGCCGCGCGCGTCACCGTCGACGGCGTGGCGAGCGCGATCTCCGAAGAGGAGATCCGGCCGCAAGCGATCCTCACCGACGGGCCGGGGAGCGAGGTCCGGCTGGTCATCGCCGCCGACCCGCGCGTGCGCGCCGTGGTCGCTTCGGGTGTGGTCCTCTGCGAGGAGGACGGCCGCCTCGCGCTGCACCGCCTGGCCGAGATCGAGCTCGCCGGCGATCGGCTGCAACACCTGCCCACCCGCAGAATCTTCGGCCGCGCCGACTTCGCGGAGCTCCTGACGGTCGTGTTGCCCGATCTGGCGCAGCGGACGGTGCTCGACAACCGCAGCGCGCGCCTGCCGCCCATCGCGCGCGACCTCGAACCCCGCATCGTGCTCGAGCTCAACCAGCTCGAACCGTCCGGCGGTGGCGGGATCGGCGTCCTGCCGACCTTGGTCTACGGCTCGCCCCCCTGCGCGCGCGTCGACGGCCCGAAGCTGGTCCACCTGCGCGGTCCCGTACCGCTGCGCGATCCGTCCGCCGAGCGGCGCGCCGTCGAACGCCTGCGCGCCGACCTCGATCTGCTCCCCGGCCGCCGCACCACCTACGGCCCCGCCGACGCGCCCCGGTTCATCGAGAAGCTCAAACGCTGGCGGGGTGATCTGGCGGGCGGCGCCGCCGGCGTCGTGAAGCCGACGGTGACGCTGGAGCCGCGGCTGTCGCTGGTGACCGACGGCGACGTCGCCGCGGGCACCGACGGCGTACGCTTCGAGCTGACCTTCGTCGGCAAATCGGGAGCGGGCGGCAGCGTCGATGCCGCGGCCGTGCTGCGCGCCTGGCAAGAGGGGCTGGGCATCGTCCCCCTCTCCGGCGGAGGCTGGGCTTCGCTGCCCGCCGGCTGGCTGCAGAAGCACGGCCAGCGCGTCGCCGACCTGCTGGCCGCCCGGCAGGACGACGGCCACCTGGCGCGGCACGCGCTGCCCGCGCTGGGCGCGCTCTGCGCCGACCTCAACCACCCGCCACCGCCCGGGCTCGATCGCCTGGCGCCGCTGGTCGCGGGCTTCGACCGCCTACCCGAGGCGCCGCTGCCGGCCGATCTGACCGCCTCGCTGCGCCCCTACCAGCGGCAGGGCGTCACCTGGCTGGCCTTCCTGCGCGGGGCGGGCCTGGGCGGCGTGCTGGCCGACGACATGGGCCTCGGCAAGACGCTGCAGGCGATGTCGGTGTTCGATGGTCACGCGCTGGGACGAACGCTGGTGGTGGCGCCCACCAGCGTCCTCTTCAACTGGCAGGCCGAGCTCGGGCGCTTCCGCCCCGGGCTCAACGTCGCCGTGTACCACGGCGCGGACCGCACGCTCGATGCCGCAGCCGACGTCACGCTCACGAGCTACGCCATCCTCCGCCTCGACGGAGCGAAGCTCGCCGCGCAGACCTGGCGGGCGGTCGTCCTCGACGAAGCGCAGGCGATCAAGAACCCCGACAGTCAGACGGCGCGCGCCGCGTACGCGCTGCCGGCCGCGTTTCGCCTGGCGCTCACCGGAACGCCGGTCGAGAACCGCCTCGAGGAGCTCTGGAGCCTCATGCACTTCGTGAACCGCGGTCTCCTCGGGGGACGCGCCGACTTCGCCGACCGCCACGCCCGTCCGATCGCCGACGGCCAACCCGGCGCCGCCGCGGCGCTGCGCCAGCGCGTGCGTCCCTTCCTGCTCCGCCGCTTGAAGCAGGACGTCGCTCCCGAGCTTCCGCCGCGCACGGACGCGGTGCTCAGGGTGTCGCTCGGCGACGGCGAGCGCGCCGTCTACGACGCCGTCCGCGCCGCCACCCAGAAGGACGTGCTGGCGCTGCTCGAGACCGGCGGCGGCGTGATGAAGGCGCTGGAGGCGCTGCTGCGGCTGCGCCAGGCCGCCTGCCATCCGGCGCTGGTCCCGGGCCAGACCGCGGCGACCTCGTCGAAGATCGAGGCGCTGATGGACGGGCTCGAGACCGCCGTGGCCGAGAACCACAAGGCGCTCGTCTTCTCGCAGTGGACCAGCCTCCTCGACCTCATCGAGCCGGCGCTGGCCCGCGCCGAGCTGCCGTTTGTGCGCCTCGACGGCAGCACGCGCGATCGCGGCGAGGTGGTGACGCGCTTCCAGGCCGACGACGGCCCGCCGGTGATGCTGGTGTCGCTG
>DASYEX010000266.1:0-14573 GCA_036498765.1 Polyangia bacterium | reverse complement strand
GCCTTGCTGGTAATCTCGACCGACCGAATTCTTACGAGCCGGCGTACTCTTTCTTCAAACAACCGCAGTTTCTCCGCGTCGGCTGGCTGACCTACGGCAGTGTGAAAAATACTGCGGATGGCCGCGGCCTCGTCATCAGCGTTTGTGATCGTGCTGACCAGGCTAAAAAACATCGGGACTGCGCTATCCAGGATGTCCGATTGGAGACTTGTCTTCTTGATCACTTGATCGGTCAGACTCTTCCTTAGTAGCGACGGCGTCGCGCCCTCGAGGGCCTCAAGAATGGGCTCGAGGCGAGCGTTCTCCTCGACGAACCACTCCCTAATCAGCTTGCGTTCTTCCTCGGAGATCTCCGGTGGCATCGGGCTGGAACTCAGAATAGCACGAGGTGCCAGAGCTCAAGCATTCGAGTGTTTTCGGTCGCGCCCTGGTGTTCCGTCCATCGATCGAACCCGTTCGGTGAAGCAAGATGACCCGCTTGCAAAATCGAACTCGAGACGAGCGGGGCGATCTCAGTTGCAACTCCGCCTCCGTCATCGTCGCCACCTCCACCACCCGCGCCCGCTTATCGAGCCTTCCGATCGCTGCGAGCCGATCCCCCTCGCCCAGTTTCGTCTGGCCGATCGCCATCTTCAGCACACGGATCGTCTCGTCGTAGACCTTGAGCGGGACCGAGAACGGATGCCCGTCCTTCCGACCGTGGGCCCGCGAGAACCGAGCCGGATCAGCGAACCGACTCGGCGCGCCGTGGACGAACTCGGCGACGAGCGCCTGCGCGAACAACGTCCGGGCGCCCACGCCCGCGCGCGTTCATCCCGTGTTGCGCGACCGTCCACGAGCCCGCATCCGCGACGATGAAGCCGTGCAGGTACAGCTAGAAGGCGCGCACCGACATGGCCGCGTCCAGTCCGATCGCGGTCGCCGTCGACGAGACAACACCATCCCTGCGATGAGCAGGGCGCCGAATCCAGACACCGGCCCACCGTCTCCGATCGCGCAACTACACCCGCCACTGCCTCCACCCGTCGTCACGCCAGCGCCCGCGCCCGCGTCATGACCAGACCCGCCCGCACCACCCGCCGGCGCCGCCCCGCCCCGCCCGCCGTTCCCGGTCGCGGCACCGCCCGCACCACCCACGCCCGCCGATCCGCCGCCGGCCACGCCACCACCTCCCGTCGCGGCACCGCCCACACCGCTCGCCCCGCCGCCCCCTGTGCTCAGCGCGCCGCCAGCGCCGCCCGCCGCCTTCGCTCCGCCGTTGCCGCCGGCCCCGCCCGCCCCACCGTCGGGCTGCGGAGGCGCCGCCCCCAGCGTCACCGGCCGCAAGAACAACCGCTGCACATTCACGAACGGCGTCGTATCCAGCCGCTGATACGAAAGCACCCCTCCCGCCGCAGTCCACGACAACTCCGCCGCCTGCACCTCGCCGCTCGCCGGAACCCCGCCGTCCACCGGCGCGGTCGGCATGTCCGTGATGCCGCTGGGCGTGGACGACTGGCTTCCGGAGGCGCAATGCAGGTCCGCCCCGAGCAGGCAGCCGTCGAAGGCCAGCGTGCCGCCGGTCCCCTCGGTCCAGACCACGGCGTAGGCGCTCCCGGTCCAGGCGAGCGCCGGGGCGCCCAGGGTCGTGGGGGGTGACGCCTGCGCGATCACCACGTCGGTCGCATCGAGCCGCGTCAGCGTCGCGTCGACGCGCGCGGCGACGATGCTGGCTCCGGCAGCCCCACGGTCGCGCCAGACGACCAGCGCGCTGGTGCCGTCGGTGGCCACCGCCGGGACGTCCTGCACGTCGTTGCCCGTGGCGATGGGCACCACCGCGGTGGTGGGGGAGGTTGCGTCGGCGTTGACGACCAAACCGTCGATGTCGTGGTCCCCGATGACGCCCGAATTGGTGTGCGACATTTCGCCGACGAGCAGGTACTTGTCGCCCAGGCCAACCCCTTGCAGGGTGGTCACCGCCCGCACGATACCGAGCCCGACCTGGGGTCCGTGGCTGGTGGGCGTGGGCGTGGAGGTGTCGAGCACCGTCCCCGACGGCGAGACGCGGAAGAAATCGAGCGCCCCGTCCGCCGCGCTGGCGACCAGGAAATTCTGTCCGTTCCAGAGCGTGAGGGCCTCGATCCCGGTGTTCGTGACGGTCAGCGGGCCGATCCGACTGCCGGCCGTCGTGCCGCTGGCGCCGGCGAGCTGCACGAAATCCTGCGGGTACTCGGCCGAATCCGAGCTGGTCGCGTAGAAGAGCATCAGCTGGCTGCCGCTCCAGCTGACCGCCGGGTCGTAGGCCGGGTCCCCGTTGGGGGACAGCCGCGTGACCGTCCTCGTGAGCGCGCCGCCGGACACCGTCACGAAGGCCCCGTAGATGTCCTGGTTGTAGTGACCCTGCATTGTCAGCTCGTCGCGCCGGCGGTCGTCGGCGTAGACGATGTAGAGGCCGTCCGGCGTCGCCGCCGCGCGCGGCGCGATCTGCTGGTTCGGCGCGCGCGTCACCGGCACGGCGTCCGTCCCCAGCGGCTGCAGGTTCGCGTCCAGCATCCGCAGCAGCACGCCGTCCGGGTTGCCGCCGTAGTTATCGGCGACCCTGGCATCGACCGTGCGGGTCATCACCACCGCGTAGTCGGCGCCCGTCCAGGCGAGCTGCGCCGTCTGGACCGCCGTGGTGGCCAGGGTCGACGGCCCCACCGTCGCAGCGGCGAGCGGCGTCCCGCTGGCGGCGACTGGCTGGAACGCGACCCGCGCCGCCGTTCCCTTGTCGGTCCACGAACAGATGTAGCGGGTCCCGTCCCAGGTGGCGCCGATATGACCCACTTGCCCGCCGGCCGCGCGGATCTGGAACGGCGCCGAATCGACCCAGGTGGCGTTGGTGTCGATGCGCCGCCCGTAGATGGTCACCGGCTGGCCGCTGGCCGTCTGCTCGCCCCAGCAGAGGAGGGCGCCGTTGCCGCCGTTCGAGGCGAGAGCCGCGCCGGCGACGGTGGTGCTGGCGGCGCCTGCCCAGTCCGACAGCGGCGTCAGCGCCGCGCCGTTCCCGTCGACCTTCAGCACTTTCATGCCCGCCATGTACTGGTAGACGACCACCAGAACGCCGCCCGTCACCGGCGCGGGGCCACCGGCGGACCGCGTGACGCCGTCCGCGGGCAGCGCGACCGGCGAACCGACGGTGTTGGGGACCGAACCGTCCGCCCCGACGCGGTTGCAATAGGGCGTGCCGTCGCTCAACGCCCAGAAGACCATGAAGCCGTCGCCGAACGGGATGACCGAGGGGCCGCCGCCTCCGTATTTCTCTCCCAGCTCGATGCTGATCCCGCCGGGCAGGGAAGCTGTGCCCGGATCGAGGACGGTGCCGTCGGGGGTGATGCGCGAGCCGCGAACCTCCACGTCGCCCGCGCTTGCCCCCCCCGCGCTCCAGACCACCAGCGCCTGATTGCCGTTCCAGGCGGCCGCCGGAGCCGCCGGGTCGACGACGGCCGATGGCGTCCCGATCGCCACCGGCAACGGATCGAGAAAGTTCCCCTGGGGATCGATCCGCGCAAAGTCGATCGAGAGCGGTGCCACCCCGGTTCCCGCACTGGGATCGTTTTTCCAGACGATCAGCGCGCCCGGACCGCCGGCCGCGATGAAGGGCCCGACCTGCTGGCCTTCCTCCTGGGTGTAGACCACATCGTCGACCGGCAGCTCCGCGCCGACGAGCGGAGCCACGCTGACGGCGCTCCGCACGATCTCGGTCGCGGGGCGCGCCGGAGCGCACGCACCCGCAACCAGCGCCACGCCCGCCACAATCCACCGACTGCGCTCACCCACCCCTTGCATGGCGCCGATGGTACCGCGTTTCGCGGCAGCCCATGGACGCCCTCGAGCAGCCTGCCCGGACGACTACCGGGGCTCTGGCGGTGGAGGCGGATGCGAGGCGCCGTATTTGTTGATGTCTCCGTTGATGGTCTCCAGCAGACCCCGGTAGCCGTGACCGAGCTGCCGATAGCAGCGAGGGTTGTCCGATCGGGTCGCGTCCCAACCGAGTACGCCCCCACGGATTCGGTCGAGCACTGCGCTCCTCGGCCGGTACGGTGCGGGAGAGACGCTTCCGGATTCCACGCGATGGAGGTCGGCCTCCCAGACGTGGCAACGCTCGGGACCGAGGTCGCGGCAGATGCGCTCGTCCAACCGGTCGCACGGATAGAATCCGCCGCGCCGGTAGTCGCCCGCGAAGAACACGGCGGCCCATATGGCGAACAAGATTGCGGCGGCGATCGCCACGTTTCTTGCGTTGCGGCGAGCCCCTTCCTTGGCCTGAGAGGCGATGGTAGTTGGCTGCCGACTCAAAGTCGAAGCGCGAGCTGTCGTGACCTCCGGTCGTCAGCGACGACCCGCCCGCCCAACTCTCGCTTCGCCCGCCACTCCCGTTCCACCCCCGCCTCGAGCTCCCCCTCCGTCACCGCCGCCGCGTCGACCGCCCGCGCCCGGTCATCCAGCCTCCGGATCGCCGCCAGCCGCTCCCCCTCGCCCAACTTCGCCCGCCCGAGCGCCGTCTTCAGCACGCGGATCGTCTCGTCGTAGACCTCGAGGGGCACGGGGAACGGGTGCCCGTCCTTCCCGCCGTGGGCCAGCGAGAACCGCGCCGGGTCGGCGAAGCGGCTCGGCGCGCCATGGACGACCTCCGCCACCAGCGCCAGCGCGAACAACGTCCGCGCGCCCACGCCCGGGACCAGCATCAGCTCGGCGAAGTCCTCGGGCCCGCGATCCGCCACCGCCGCCAGCGTCTTCCCGAGCCGCCGCAAATCGATGTCCTCCGCCCGCACGTCGTGGTGCGCGGGCATCCGCAACCGGCGCAACCCGTCCACCGCCGTCTCGGGTCCGCCGCGCCCCAACCCCAGCAGCTCGCCACGCGCGCCGCCCGCGCGACGGTCCGTCAGATTCACAATCTCGCCCGCGCCCGGGCAACCCTCGATCGCGGCGTGCGGCTCCTCGACGAACGCCCCCGCTCCCGCGCGGTCCCAGATCCAGTGGTACCTCCGGGCCTGGCGGCGTGCGCCGTTCATCCCCTGTTGCACGACCGTCCAGGCGCCGTCGTCGGCGACGATGAAGCCGTGCAGGTACAGCTCGAAGCCGTCTTGCACCGCCGCGCTGTCGACCTTGGCGACGAGGCGGCTGGCGCGCACCAGGGCGGGGGCGTCCAGACCGACGCGCTCGCCGACCGCTATCAGCTCGTCGGGGGTGCGGCGCGAGGCGCGGCCGCGGCCGCCGCAGACGTGCAGGCCCAGCTCGTGCTCGACGGGAGCGAGGCCGCGTTTGAGCGCGGCGAGCACGCTCGTCGTGATGCCGGACGAGTGCCAGTCCATCCCCATCACGGCGCCGAACGACTGGAACCAGAAGGGGTCGGCCAGGCGGCGCAGCACCTCGGTGCGGCCGTACTCGTGCGCGATCGCCTCGACGATCACCCGCCCGAGCCGCGCCATCCGCGACGCCAGCCAGGCCGGCACGCGCCCGCCGTGCAGCGGAAGGTCGGCCGAGCCGGTGGCGACGGGCATGCGAGGAAGCTTGGCACGTCGACTGTGGAACTTGAAATCACAGACTGTGATTTCAAGATCGTGACCGACGGAATCACTGGACTATTCCCTTCAAGGCCACAATCTGTGGACCTCTCAAGGCCACAATCTGTGGACCTCGGCCGCATAGCCCATGGAGATCCTTCCGGATGAGCTCCCCGGTCGGAGCTCGAGGTTCCGCGAGAAACCACGCGGTCGGGTGACGTCGATAAGGCGGGCGATGAAACCGCCCAACGACGTGGTTCGATCGGGTTCACACGTTGAATGGCCGTAACCGTCCCGGTCGGGCATCGTAACGGTGGGCAACGGGAGATGACCATGAACGAGAGCGCCGACGAGACGACGATTCGCAAGCTGATCGAGGACTGGGCCGCAGCGGTCCGGCGCAAGGACCTGGCGGCGATCCTGCGGGACCACGCCCCCGACGTCGTGATGTTCGACGTGCCGCCGCCGTTCGAGTCGCGGGGGATCGCGGCCTACGAGGCGACCTGGGGAACGTTCTTTCGCTGGGCGGGGACGCCGGTGGTGTTCGACGTCCGGCAGCTCGAGATCGTCGCCGGGACCGACGTGGCCTTTGCGGTGGCGCTCATGCGCTGCAACGGGGGCCAGCCCGGCACGCCGGCCGCCGCGCTCGATTTTCGCCTCACCGTGGGGCTGCGCAAGGTCGACGGCCGCTGGACCGTCGTGCACGAGCACCACTCGATCCCGGCCGAATCGTAGCGCCGCTCCGCCCGCTACGGGGCGACCAGCCCGGCTGCCGCCTCGGCGGCCACACCGTAGGCAACGTGGGCCGCGGCGCCGCGCGCGTGCACCTTCCAGGAGAAGGCGCGCGGGCCGGGCGACAGCTTCTGCAGCGGCGGGAGCAGCTCGTCGACGAGCAGGAAGAAGGCGGCCCCGAAGGCCAGCCCGCGCCCCCAGCGGATGCGCGGGAACGCGCGCCGCAAGGCCAGGTATCCGATCCCGCCCAGCAGGCCGAACGTCTTGTGGAACCGCCAGCCCCACTTGGCGACGCCCGCCTCCGAGAGTGGACGGCCGAGGCGCTCGGCCGTCCGAGCGACGGCGACCTCGTACGGAAAGCGCCCGCGCCGGGCCCGACCCTCGGCGTCGCGCGCGGCGGGCGACTCGGCCTCGTAGAGCAACGTCCCCACCCAGTCGAGCGCCGTGGTCGCGCACAGCCCAACCAGCAGTCCTCGGCCGAGCTCGCCGGCCCTGCTTTGACCCGCTCTCGCCATTGCGCACCCCCTCATTTGGTGGTGGTGTCGTTCGCGCCGACCACAAGAGGCACGCCTTCGCGCGCCCGACCGGCTGATGAGCTGGTGGCGTCAGCCCGCGGCGAGCGCGGTGACGCGCGCGGCGACCTCGGCCGAGGTGGCACGGAACGCGTCCGCCCAGACGTCGGCGCCCAGCCAGCCGTGGTCAGCCAGCGCCTCGGCGAGCGCGTCGGAGATCTCCGGGGGCGCGACCGTCACGGGCGCCTTGCGCAGCGCCGCGGGCAGACCCCATCGGACCAGGTCTCCGCCTTCCACCCAGCACCAGTGCACCACCTCCCAGGCCAGCGCGACGTGGGACGCCTCGTCGCGCGCGATGACCGAGAGGGCGGCGCGGGCCTTGTCATCGCGCGCCCGCGCCAGCGCGCGCCGGGCCACCTCGGCGGCCACGCCTTCCAGCAAGCACCCGTCGATCAACGACTCGGCGGCGAGCTCGGCGAGCGACGTCGCGGTGACCGCCGGCGCCGCCTGCAGCTCGGGCAACCGCCCGGGTCCCACCGGCGCGCCGGCGTGGGCGCTGGCGAGCGAGAATGCCAGGCGGGCGTGAACGATCTCTTCCAGCGCCGCCCGGTGCGCCGCCTCCACCAGGTGCGCCGGCGCGCCCAGCGCCACCAGCGACAGCGACAGGCGCGAGAAGGCGGGGATGGAGGCGTGCTCGGCGCGCGCGCTCTCTGCCCACAGGCGGGCCAGCGCGCCACGAAGCTCCGGCGGCAGCTCGCCCGTCACCGGAAGGTCGTTGTCCCAGCCTTCGGCGTCGATCGCGGGCGCCGCGACAGGTCCGCGAGCGAGGCGCAGGGCCCGACCGGAGCAGCCCTCAGGGCCGCCGCAATTGCTATGGGCGAGGTCATAGTAGACGACGCCCGTGAGAACGAGGAAGCCCGCCGCCAGCCCGAGGAGCACATAGAGCGGGCCCCGCAACGGGCGGTTCGGCTCGGTGACCCGCGCCGCCTGGATCGACGCCAGCGGCACCTGGATCTGCTGCCCCTGGTCCGTGACGCCGTGGAAGATCCCGTCGCTCACCTGGATCGACTTGAACGTTCCCCCGAAGGTGCCGCCCGACGGGGCAACCGCGCTGTTCGATGGCCAGGGCGCCTGGCGCAGGTCGAGGAAGATCTGCGAGTCGCCGGCGATCTCCGTCGGCTTGTCGTCGGGCGACAGCACCGACACCGTTCCGTCCTTCGGTTCGCCGTCATGGTAGCCGTCGAGCCGCGCCAGCTCGGACGGCTTGATCGGGGCCGTCACGTAGCACCCCGCCGCCGCGACCAGCCCGCCGACCCACAACCAACGCCGTCGACCCCTCGAACCCACCGAATTCGGCATCGCGGGTGTGAGAAGCAAGTATCGTACCCCGTTCTGCCCATTGATCCGCGGGGTTGTCCCGCGGGACAGCCAGGGTTCGTCGCCGGACCGCGACAGCAATGTCAGCACCAACAGCCCGACGTCGGCCGGCAACCTCACGGCCCCACCGGCCGATGACGCCGGCATGAGCGCCGCGACGATCCTCTTCGCCGCCGCCGGCGTCGTCGGCGCGCTGGTGGTCGCCGCGATCGTAGCGGTGACCGTGCTGCTGGTGCGGACCGAGCGCCTGGTCGAGAGCGCCGCGACCCGGCTCGGCGCGCTCGCCTGTCCCTGCTGCGGCGTCGCGATCGGCGCGGCGGGCGCCGCCGCCGCCGCGACCGCGCGCGCCGGGGAGCTGCGCGCCTTACACGCGCACGCGCGCGAGCAGGGACTGCGCCTGCGCGTCGATCCCCACTGGCGTTTTCTCTGCCGGGCGTGCGGCGCGGCGCTGAAGTTCGATCCCGGCGCCGCCCGGGGCGCTTTGACACGAGCGTGATCGTGGTAACATTCCGAGCATGCTTAACCTTAAACTTTGCTTATGCTCGATTGGTTTGCTCGGAACGTTGATGGTGGGATTGGCGGCGACGCCCGGCTGCGCGTCGGATTCGCTGAAGGCGACGCGCGACGGAGGCCCGCCCGGGACCACGACGGGAACCGACGGCGCGCCCGATCGCCCGCCCGCCGACGCGGCGACCTGCGGGTGCCAGGTCAGCGGCTACACGCTGACGATCTCGTGGGACTGCTACTGCAAGCAGTACAACTGCACCGGAGCGCCGCAGCAGACGTGCCCCGTCATGGGACAGTGGGCCCGCGGCTGCAATTACCAGAAGTTCTCGGTGTCGACGGTCGGCGGCCCCGAGAGCTGGGTGTATGACGGCACCGGCCAGATGGTCGGCGCGCAACTCGGGACGGACGACGGAATCTTCACCTGTCCGACCGATCCCAGCCTGCAGGGGTTCCGGCTCCAGGCCGGGTACCAGCTCGACGACTGTCCGGGCGCCGTGACGACCCAGTACAGCGTCGACGCCGGTACCTGCCAGCCCACGGATGCAGGGCTCACGTTTTGAGGTCCCGCGTGATGGACCCTTGCTCGCGCGCGAAAGGCGCACTCGCAACGTGGGTCGCGCTGACGTCGCTGATCGTCGCCGGCTGTGCCAGCAAGTCGTCGAGGCCGGACGGTGGCCTGCCAGACGACGGCGCCGCCGAGCACCCGACGGTGTCCCAATGCCAGTGCACCGCGGACACGGCGACGCTCACGGTCGATTGGGCCTGTTACTGCGCCCTTCACGACTGCACCCTGACCGAGCAGCAGTTCGGGTGTGAGACGGGGGTCGGGACCTGGACGCGGGGGTGCGGGTTCGACGAGTACACCGTCGACACCGCGGGCGGTCCGGAGATCTGGGTGTTCGATGAGACGGGGAAACAGGTCGGCGCGCAGGTGGCCAGCGACACCAGCCCCTACGTCTGTCCGACCAACGCGGGACTGCAGCGGTTTCAGCTCGGCGCCGGGCAGTTCCGGCCGGACACCTGCCAGAGCACCACCAGCTGTACCTGCGCCAACCTCGACGCCGGCCAACCCTGCAGCGGACCCATCTGAACGTCGGGTTGCGCCCGCGCCTCAGCGCCGGCGGCCGCCGCCGGACAGCACCGCAGTCACCTGCATCGAGTCCCCCTTGAGGTAGACCTTCTTGGTCCAGGGGGCGTAGCCGGAGAACGTCGCCTTGATCGTGAGGTGCTCGTAGCGCATCGTCGGCACCCGGCGCGGCGTCGTGCCGACGCCGTGGCCGTTGATGCTGATAGCCGCGCCCTGGGGCCGCGAGTTGACGACCAGCGTGGCCGGCGGCCGGTGCAGCCTCTCGTCGACGGCGACCGGAACGCCAGCCTCGGCGGTCAGCGTCTTGCTGACCGTCTCGTACCGCTCGTGCGTGATGGTCAGCGTCCCGTCGCCGCAGGGGATGTTGGCGTCGGCCAGGGGGCTCGTGCCGAGCGACTTGCCCCGCCAGGCGATCTTGGCCTCGGACGGTTCGGTCACCACGTTCGCCTGACAGCCGACGGCGGGGTCCGCGGCGCGCGCCGCCTGCGCGGCAGGTGCGCGGTGCTCCGCCACGGGGGGCGCCGGCGCCTCGGCGGGCGCCCGCTTGTCGGCGACCGGCGCGGGCGGCGGTGCCGGTTTCGCGACCGGGGCGGCAGCGAGCGGCCGGCTCTTGGCCGGCGCCGGCGCGACGGTTGGCGGCGCGACGACCGGCGCAGGCGAGCGGAGGAGCACGCTGCCGATCAGGATGCCGGCCACGGCGCAGAGGACGTAAGGGAGCGCCCGGCGCGCGTGGGGGCGCGCCCGCATCGCCATCTGACGCCAGTCGCGCGCCCCGGCAGCCGGCGCGAGCACCGAGGGCGGGGCGTGCGCCGTCTTCTCGGTCGGCTCGACGCGCTGGGAGCCCACCTCGCCCACCGGCGCGTCCGGCGCGCTCTGCACCGTGCGTTCGAGATCGGCGGCCCGCTCGGGCGGGGCCTGCTGGACCGTCTGCTCGAGGTCCGTGGCGGGCCGGCTAGGCCGCTCGGCGGTCGCGTCCTCATCGTCGGACTCGAACAGCGTGCTGTCGATGAACGACGAAAGCTCCTTGGCGTTCATCTCCGAGAGCGGGTTGGCGGGGAGCGTGAACGACGCCCCCGGCGCGCGCGTCTCGGCCGGCCGCGTCGACAGCGGGTTGGGCGGCAACGTGAACGGCGTCCCCGGCGGACGCGGCTCGGCCAGCGCGGGCGGACGGGCGACCCCCAGTGGGCTGGTCCCGACACGCGCGCGCGGCGGCGCCACGCCGATCATGGTGGCGGCGAAGCCCGAGACGGGCGGTGGCGGTACCGGCTTCGCCGGCGCGCGCGGCTCGGCCCGGGGGGGTGACACCTCCGTCGGGTCGGAGGGCTCCGGCACGATGGCGGTCGGCACGGCGGTCGCGCGGCGGCGCGCCAGCAAGCGGCGGTGGAGGGTGACGCTCGACTCTTCCATGTCGAGCAGCGCCACCCGCAGGAGCATGGGACGCGTCCCGGCCGCGGCCGGTCCGGGCGCGGGCCGTGCGTCGGTGACCCGGCAGCGCCCGCGCATGACCACCGTCTGGTCCTTGAGCCGGATGGCGAAGCGCGCCTCGGTGCCGATCGGCAGCTCGCCCGAGGCCGGCAGCACCAGCGCCCCCTCCGAGGCCAGGCCGGCGAACTTCGCGACGAGCTCGTCCAGCGTCTCGCACCGGGTCGCCACCTGGATGAGCGGCCCGCGCGCGCCGCCCGGCGCCGGCGGGGGTCCCGCGGGGCCCATCAGCCCCGCGCCTCGGCTGGCCGTGGCACGCCCCACCGTTTCCTCATCGGCGCTTGCTCCCCGAGGCTGAAGCGGCGCGCGCGGTCAGCCGGGCCAGTCACCGCGAGCATGCGTCAAGATTGGCATGACCCGCGGCGCCCGCGTGCGATTTCGTGCGGCCCGCTCTAATACCAGAACAGCGACACGGTGTAGGAGTCGCCCGGGGGAAAGGGATCCACGGCGACGCTCACCGTCTGGCCCGCCGCCCAGGTCCAGGCGTCGAACTGGAGCTGGCCCACGCAGCTCGCGGGATCGCACGAGCCACAGACCTTGAGGCTCGCATCCCCGGCGAACGAACCGAGGTGCGAGGTCCCGGCCGGCGGCGGCGGGAGGGGTAGGAACCACTGGTCCGACGAGTCGGGGCCCGTCAAGGTGAAGCCGTTGAACCCGGCGAACGGCGCCAGGTCGGTGGCCTCGGCGCAAGTCGGCGCGAGCACCGACGGGAGCGGCCCCTCGAGCGTCATGGTCCCGGCGTCGCCGCTGCTGGCGACGAAGTACGACCCGGGCGGGAGATCGTAGAGATTGAGCGCGCCGGGCGCGTGCTGGGTCGTGTCGAGCGACGTCTGGTCGCACGAGCCGAGCCCAACGAGGGCGCCGGCCGACGAGACACCGACGACCGAGGTCGACGCCACGGTCAGCGAATGGAAAGTGTCGAGGGTGCCGCACACGCCGTCGGTCGCCACCGGCGTCCCGTCGAGCGGGACCGGCGGCCGCGAGCACTGCCAGAGACAGACCTGGTGCGGCTTCGTCTCCGCGAGCGCAGCCGCCCAGATCGTCGCCAGGCTCTGGCCGTAGACCTCGCGAAACACGGCGTCCATGGTGTCCGCGTCCGCGCCCGTGGGGACCCGCTGGTAGAGGGTCGTGAACAGCCGCGGGTCGTACTGCGTGAGCAGGTAGCCGACCAGCCAGGCGCCCGCGTCGTAAACATCGGTGGACGTCGGCGAGACGTAGCCGAGGCCCGCGAGCTGGTCCCAGGTGTGGGCCGGCTTGTCCGGGAACTCGGAGGATCCGCAGGAGAGCGCCACCGCCGCGCCTTCCACCAGGACCGTTGGAGGGAAGCCGGTCGGCCAGAGGTAGGCGTGCACCAGCTCGTGCAGATGCATTCCCTCCGACGCGATGACCATGCTCTCGGGCGCGCAGGCGCCCCGGTCCAACGGACAGTTGCCGTGCTGCTTGAGATCGTTCGCGTCGAGCATCTTCTCGTAGGTGACCTTCGCGCCCGGCGGCCACTCGAAGCCCAGGTAGTCCTGCAGCTGCGCGAAGTGCTCCTCGAGCGGCCCCAGGACGTCGGGGCAGATCTGCGAGTCCCCGGTCCGCGTCAGGTAGTCGAAGTGCGCCGACTGCCAGCGGACGTCGGCGGGCAGATCGTAGCTGCCGTCGCACGCGGCGAAGAGACATGCCGCCGTCGCGATCGTCCACAGCGTCCCTGCGCGCCCCGCCCGGCTCACGCGCGCGACTATATCGTGACCGGGCTCAGCGCGCGGCGCCGGCAAAGCGCCAGTCGATCGTCAGCTCGTTCTTTACCTTGACCACGCCGGCCTTGGAGATGGGCGTGATCCCGAACTCGGTCTGGCGCAAGGTCGTCTGCCCGGTCGCCTGCAGCCGGTCGCCCGTCGCCTTGAGGTGGACGCGGAGGGTGAGCGGGCGGGTCACCCCGTGCAACGTCAGGGCGCCGCGCACCGTGAGGTCGCGCTCACCGCCCGCCGCCGCGCCCGCCTCGGCCACGCTGGTGGAGGCGAAGTGGATCGTGGGGAAGCGCGCGGCGTCGAGACACTCTGGGCCGACCATCGCCGCCTGGACCTTGGGGACGTCGCCGGCCGGCTCCCCCTGCCCCGTCACCCGAAGGGCGGCGGCGTCGATCGTCAGGTCGACCGTCGAGGCGGTGACGTTCTCGAGATCGACCGTCGCGCTGCCGTGGAGCGTTCCGGAGACCACCTGGTGCTCGTGACCGGCGAAGCCGAAGAGCCCGGTCTTGCCGACGTGGATCTCGACGCGGCTCTGCTGGGGATCGAGCGTGAACCGGCGCGGCGCCGCGCGCACCAGCGGCGCGGCCGCGAGCGCGAGCACGACCGCGGCCAGCGAGGCCCGGCGGCAGCTGCGCGCGAGGTTCATCGATGAAACGTAACCGGGCTCGGCAATCGCGCAACGGTGCCGGCAAAATTCAGGTCCACCCGCACCGTGACCGGGATAAAAATCGGCCCCATGTCGCGTGGAAGCCACGGTGACCCCGCCGGGGTCGCGCCCTCGATCGCGGCGCGCCGGCTGGCGGCGCAGCAGATCGCCCACCCCCGCTTCACGACGCCGGGCGAGCTGGTCGCGCATCTGGGGGCGGTCCAGGCCCAGGAGCCTCTGGCGGCCAAGTGGGCCGTCGGGCTGCGCCTCGGCGGGCGGGAGGCCCGCGAAGCGACACACGCGGCCCGCGAAGCGACAATCGACCGAGCCCTCGCCGACGGCAGCATCATCCGAACGCACGTCTTCCGCTGGACCTGGCAGCTGGTGACACCGGCCGATCTCCCCTGGATGCTCCCGCTGGTGACGGCGCGGCTCATGGCGCGGGCCGCCCGGCGCCACCGCGAGCTGGCGCTCGACGCCGCCCAGTTTCGCCGCGCCCACGCGGCGCTCGCGCGCGCGCTCCGCGACGGCGAGCATCGCACGCGCGCCGAGCTGGGCGCGGCGCTGCGGGCCGCGGGCGTGGCGACCGAGGGGGCGCGCCTCTCGCACCTGCTCGGCCACGCCGAGCTTCACGGCGTGATCTGCAGCGGCGCGCCGCGCGGCAAGCAGGCGACCTACGCGCTGCTCGCGGGAAGGGCGCCGAGGCGGGGAGCGCCGCGGGCGCGCGACGAGGCGGTGGCGGCGCTGGCGCTGCGCTACTTCGAGAGCCGGGGCCCCGCGACGGCGGCCGACTTCGCCTGGTGGTCGGGTCTCGCGCCGGCCGAGGCGCGCGCCGGGCTCGCGGACGTCCAGTCGCGCCTCGCCGCGGAGACCGTCGGTGGCGCGGTGTACTGGGCGGGCGCGCGGACGGCGCGGATCTCCGATGCGGCGCTGGCCCGGGCCACCCTGCTGCCGGCGTTCGACGAGTACCTG
>DASYEX010000265.1:0-6560 GCA_036498765.1 Polyangia bacterium | reverse complement strand
CAGCGCCGCCGCAGAGCTGCGCGAGGCCGGCGTCATTGCATGCGCGCCGATTCGCCGGGCTGGCAATATCGGTGCAGAAGCCGGGTCAGGGCGTCGAAGTCGACCGGTTTGTAGAGCACGGTCACCTCCTCGCGCACGCCGATCATCTGGTCGTTGGCGGCGGTCATGATGACCCGCGGGATCGCCGACAGCTTGGGCGACTTCTTGATGACCTTGAGCAGCTCGACCCCGTTCATGATGGGCATGAACAGATCGATGAGCATGAGCGCGGGGACCTCGCCCTCGAGCAGCGTCAGCGCCTCGCGCCCGTTGCCGGCGCAGATGGCCCGGTAACCGCTGTCCTCGACCACGTCGTTGATGGTCAGGGCCACGTCCCGGTCGTCCTCGACGATGAGGACCGCGGGACGGTGGGTCGGCGTCGATCCTGGTCCGGCGGGCGATTTCGTAGCCATGGGATTCACGGTCGCTAGGCGATCTCTCTTCGTGCTCTCTATAGATCCTACATCGACCTGGATCAATGCTTCCGAGTGCGAAAGCTGAAGCGTGACCCCGGCCTGATTCGAACAGGCGACCTACGGTTTAGGAAACCGCCGCTCTATCCACCTGAGCTACGGGGCCGGCCCGGCGGGCTCGCGGTTCTTGTAGCACGAAAGTCGGCGCCGGCAGGGCTCCCATTCAAGTCCCGTTCCGAGCCCGACGATGCTAGACGTCGAGGGGGCCGGCAGCTCGACTTCCGTGCCCGTCAGAATTGTGCCAGCGAGCGAAGCCACGATAAGATATCGGGAATCCGCGGAGACGCGATCGGCATCGGACACCGGCTAGAACTATGGCTAGGGGGAACAAACGGTGGATCGCTGCCGGATCGGTCGTCGTGTTGGCCGGGCTCGGATGGTTCGCGCTGCATGACCGCGGCACGGCGCGGCGCTCGGAGGCCAATGGGTCGGGCGGCGACCGATTCCAGGGGTTTTCGTCGCGTCCCTTCTCGGGCGTGGAACCAGGCCCGGCGGTGCCTGCTCCGACGCCCGCAGAGCTCGCTGCCCAGACCGCCGGCGTGATGGGCCGCTGGCGCACCGCCATCCTGATCAAGGACGCCCCGACAGTCGTCTCCCTCGACATGACCTTCCGGCAGGCGCCCGAGCGCTTCACCCCTGCGCTGGCCAAGAGCGCGGAGACCGACGAGAACGAACGGGTGCGGGCTTTTTCCACCCGCGTTCTCGGCAAGCTCAAAAACCCGGACCAGGCCCCGCTCTACCGGCGGCTGCTGGCCGACAAGAGCCCCTACGTCCGCCAGAACGCCGCCTGGGCGGTGGGCGAGCTGGGCGGGGCGGGAGCGCCTGCCCTCGCCGAGCTCCAGCGGGCCAGCCGGAGCGACCCGGCGAACGACGTCCGCGCCGCGGCCAAGGCCGCGCTCGGAAAACTCTAGCCCCCAACCCGAACGGATCCCACCTTGGCAGACAAACCAAAGCGAAAACCGACGAGACCCGCCAAGAAGGCCTGGCAGAAGCCGGTCATCAAGAGCGGTCGGCTGTTCGAGTCCAACAGTCTCGCGTGTGGGAAGAACGGCCCGGGAATGGAGTCGTGCGAGCAGTTCCCCAAGATGTCGTGAAGACCTCATGAAGCGACCTAGCCACAGCCCGCCCGCCAACCTGACGCTGTCGATCGGCGGGCTCGTCGGGCACCTCGAGATCGCGGGCGCGCACCCGGCTTTTCTCGAACAGCTGCGCGCGCGTTACGGCGCCTTCGAGCTGCCGGACGGTGGAGAGGTGGCGCGCGCCTTCAGCCTGCGCCTCGAGCTCGTTCCGCTGCCGCCGCCGGGCGCCTCGGCGGCCAAGCGCATGGCGTTCACGGAAGCGAAGCCGCTGGAGGTGAAGGCGGCGGCCCGCGCGATCACGGCGCGGCGCTGGGACTTCGACGTCCGGCTCGCCGGCCGCTCGTCCCGCGGTCGGATCGCCTACCGCGGCGAGGGGCACGCGGAGGCGAGCCCGTTCGCGATCGACTGCGTCCTGCGCGTGCTGTTCGCGACGCTCTTGCCGCGCGCGGGGGGCATGCTCATTCACGGCTGCGGGCTTCGCCACGCGGCCATCGGCGTCGTCTTCCCAGGGGTCAGCGGCACCGGCAAGACCACGCTGGCCCGCAAGGCGCCCGACGCGGACGACGTCCTGTCGGACGAGATCGTGGCCGTGCGGCGCCTCGACGATGGCTGGCGGGTGTCCGGGACGCCGTTCTGGGGCGACTTCGCCCGCGGCGGCATCTCGATGCGGAGCTGGCCCCTGCGCACCGTGGGGTTCCTCAATCAGGCGCGCGAGGTGGCGATGACGCCCATCACCTCGTCGGACGCGACGCTGCGCCTGCTCGGCTGCTTCCTGTCGTTCGCGACCGATCGCGCCTCGGTCGAGCGCAGCCTGGCGGTGGCCGTTCAGCTCTGCGCGGAGGTCCGCTCGGTCGAGGCGAACCTGACCCGTACAGCGCCGACGGCGACCGTCTTCCGCAAGCTGGGGCCGCACCTCGGTCCGGAGGTCACCCGCAAAGTTCCGCCGGCGAACGCGCGCGAGCTCATCTCCGAGTTCCGGGCCCTCCTGCGCAAGCAGCGCGCCTACACCTTCCGGCCCAAGGCCACCAAGGCCGGCGGCTGGCTCAAGAGCGGCGACGCGATCGCCGTCGTGACAGTTCATACGGCCGGCCCGCTCGCGCCGGGCGACGTGGTCCTGTCCTGGATCTCGGGGCCTAACCCCGACGAGGACGTCCTGGCCTGCCAGCGGCTCTCCGCGACCGGCGCACGCGAAAACGCGATCGCGGGAGAGCTGCTCGGCCGCGTGACGCTGGTGGCCCGCGACGGCACGGCGCGGCCGTTGCCGGGCCGGGTCGGCGATCTGGCCCGCAGCTTCGGCCCGCTGGTCGCGCTCCCCATGCTGAGGATGGCGGGACGATGACCTACAGACGCGACGCCGAGCTCCCCTTCCAGACGCTCGAGGAGGAGACCATCGTCGTCGATCCGAAGACGCGCGAGGTTCACCTGCTCAACGACACGGCCGCGCGGGTGTGGGAGCTGCTCGCCTCGGCCCGGTCGGTGGACGAGCTGACCGCGGCGCTGGGCGAGGAGTACGACGCGCCCGCCGACGAGCTGCGGGCCGGCGTCGAGGAGCTTTTGCAAGGGCTCGCCGACAAGGGGCTGCTCGCCGGCGGCGCGGGGACGCGCTAGCCGGATGGCCCCGGCCCCCCCACCCGATTCCCCGCGTTGCCAGGACGACGCGATCGTCGGTCCGGTCGGCGAGCACGCGGTGGTGAGCCGTCTGCAGAGCCTGGCCTACGAGAGGATGATCCCGCTCAACGTCTCGCTCGAGCTGACGCTCAAGTGCAACATCCGCTGTCTTCACTGCTACAACTTCGACCGCGACACCGAGGGCCCGGCCTGCGGTCCGGGCGGCGCGACCGAGGCGCCCGAGCTGTCGCGGGAGGAGATCCTTCGGGTCATGGGCGAGCTGCGCGCCGCAGGGACGTTGTTCCTGTCCCTGACAGGCGGCGAGGTCCTGAGCTCTCCGCACCTCTTTCCGGTGCTCGACCGGGCGCGCGCGCTCAACCTGGCGGTGCAGATGCTGACCAACGGGACGCTGCTCCGCCCTGGTGTCGCCGCGCGGCTCGCAGCCTACCGCAACCTGCTGGGCGTCAGCATCAGCCTCTACGGCGCGACACCCGAGGTCCACGACGCCGTCACGCAGATCCGTGGCTCCTGGCGCCGGACGCTCGACGGCGCCGAGCGGCTGCGGGCGCAGGGGGTCGCCGTCCGTCTCAAGCTGATCGCGATGCGCCCCAACGCGCATGAAGTGGGGGCCATGCGCGCGCTCTGCGAGGCCCGCGGATTCCCCTACCTCGTCGACCTGACGGTCACGGCGCGCCACGACGGGACGCAGGGGAGCCTGGCGATGCGGATCAGCGAGGACGAGCTGGGCGCGCTCTACCGCGGGCCGCTGCGGGATCTCATCCCCGACGGCCGCCGTACCGTCGACGAGGCGGCCTTCCCCTGCAACTGCGCGCGCGGCAACTGCGCGATCTCCGCGCGGGGGGACGTCTTCCCCTGCGTCTCGGTCCCCTGGGCGGCCGGCAACGTGCGGGAGCAGCCCTTCGGCGAGATCTGGCGGCGCTCGCCGGTGTTCGAGCGGATCCGCGGCCTGAAGATGGCCGACTACGCGGCCTGCGCCCCCTGCCCCGACAAGGCCTTCTGCTCACGCGATCGCGGCGCCGCCTACAACGCCTCGGGCAGCTACACCGGCACCGACTCGTTCGTCTGCGCCGCCGCCGGCGTCGCGCGCGCGGTCAGCGAGGAGGGCGACGGCGCCCGCGCGGAGCTGGACGTGCGCCTGCCGCTGGCCGTCGCCGCGCGCTGACCTTTCTTGTCGGCGGACCGTCGCCAGATTTATCGTCGGCGAAGATGCCACCGCTGACCTCCATCGTCGAAATCAAGCGCAAGCTCGCGGGCGAGGAGCTGCGGTTCGACTGCCTGCGGCTGGCGGGAAACGCCGAGCACGTCGTGGTGCTCTGGGTCGCGCGGGCGCCGATGCATGTCCACGGCGTCGACCTGCCGGCGGGCACGGTCAGCTTCGGCCACTTCTGGACGGACCGCTTTTACAACGTGTACCACTGGGTCGACCCCGATCGGCGGACGACGATCGGGTTCTACTTCAACCTCGCCGACCAGACGGACATCGCCGCCGGCGAGCTGGTCTGGCGCGATCTGGTCGTCGACGTCCTGGCCACGCCGGCCGGACGCCTCGAGGTGCTCGACGAGGACGAGCTGCCGGAGGTGCTCGAGCCCGCGGCGGCCGCGCACATCGCCGAGGGGAAGGCCGCCATCTTCGGCGCGCCGGCCCAGGTGATGGCGGAGATCGAGGCCGCCTCGCGCGCGCTCTATCCGCTCGCATTTCCCGGCCCGAGTTAGCCGAGGGTTGGCCGCGGTCAGGCGAGCTCGACCACCGCCGGCGCGCGGGCGAGCGCGGCCAGCGAGAAGTCTTCGACGAGCGCCGCAGCGGCCACCGGCCGTGCGTCCGCGGCGAGGCCGGCTGAGGCCGCCAGCGCCCCTACGACCACCTCGGGTGCGATGCCTCGCGCGCGCAGCGAAGCCAGCGACGCGGGGCGCGTTCGCTTGGCCAGCCGCTCGCCGCCCGGCGTGACCACCAGCGGCACGTGGGCGAAGGCCGGCGGCGCCAGGCCGAGCGCGCGGTAGAGCGCCAGCTGGCGCGGCGTCGAGGAGAGCAGATCGTCGCCGCGCACGACCCGCGTCACCAGCATGGCCGCGTCGTCGACGACCACGGCCATCTGATAGGCGGCCGTCCCGTCGGACCGGCGGAGGACGAAGTCGTCGACGCCGGCCGGATCGGCCGTCACCTGGCCATGGACCTCGTCGTGAAAGTCGATCCGTTCGCCCCGCCCCGCGAAGCGGATCGCCGGCGCCCGCCCCTGCGCCGCCGCGCGGGCGAGCACCTCCGCGGGGTCGGCGTCCCGGCAGGTCCCCGGGTAGCGGGGCTCGCCGTCCTCGTGCGGGGCGCTGGCGGCGCGGGCCACGTCGGCGCGCGAGCAGGCGCAGCGGAACGCGCGTCCGGCCCGGATTAGCCCGTCGATGGCGGCGTCGTAGCGCAGGGTGCGCTCGCTCTGGCGGTAGGGCGCGAACGGGCCGCCGCGGTCCGGCCCCTCGTCCCAGTCGAGCCCCAGCCAGATCAGCTCGTCGCGCTGCTGGCCCTCGGCGCCTGGCTGGACCCGCGCCCGGTCCAGATCCTCCACCCGCAGGACGAACGCCCCGCCCGACGCCCGCGCGTCGAGCCAGGCGAGCAAGGCCGTTCGCGCGTTGCCGAGGTGCAGCTGGCCGGTCGGGCTCGGGGCGAAGCGGCCGCGCGCCGGCAAGGGGCTCAGTGATCGCGTGAGCGGCGACGGGGGCCGCCCGGCGGCGCTCATCGCGGGGGTTCGAAAGGACCCATCCAGGTCCTTTCAGTAGACGATCAACGACTCGACGGGCACGCCCGGCAGGCGCTTGCGCCCGTCGAGCAGCGCCAGCTCGACGACGAACGCGGCGACGGCCACCTCGGCGCCCAGCTCGCGCGCCAGCTCGACCGTCGCCCGGGCGGTGCCGCCGGTGGCCAGCAGGTCGTCGACGATCGCCACCCGCGCGCCGGCCACCACCGCGTCGGTGTGCATCTCCAGCGCGTCGGTGCCGTACTCGAGGTCGTAGGTCCGGCGGGCTTTTTGAAACGGCAGCTTGCCGGGCTTGCGGACCGGCACGAAACCGATTCCCAGGGCCGCCGCCACCGGCGCGCCGAAGATGAAGCCGCGCGACTCGACGGCCAGGATCGCCTCCGGCCGCTGCGGCTGGAGCCGCTCGGCCAGGAGCGCCACCGTGTGCCGCAGCGCCGCGCCGTCCGCCATCAGCGGCGTCAGGTCGCGAAACAGGATCCCCGGCTTGGGGAAGTCGGGGATGTCGCGCACGCGCGCGCGCAAGAGCTCGAGGCGCGGGTCTTGGGCGGGTTGGGCGGGTTGGGCGGGTTTGCTCATGGCTGGCCTGCGAGCGGGGGGAG
>DASYEX010000264.1:0-13609 GCA_036498765.1 Polyangia bacterium | reverse complement strand
GGCGACCGACTCCATCATCGTCAGGCCGAAGCAGACGGTGCAGAGGACGGTAACCAGCGTGGTGTAGCCGCCCGAGAAGAAGCCGCCGTAGACCCCGAGCAAGGTCGTCCCGAGATAGCCCGCGGTCCGTCGTACCCGCGTCGGCGCCACCGCTCCCGCGCGCCTGTTGTTGAATGCGATGAACAGCACCAGCACGGCCATCGAGACGCCGATCACCAGCTTGACCACCGTCTCCGGCAGCTTGACGGCGATGTGAGCGCCCAGCGCCCCGGTGATGACGGTCAGGATCCCCAGCGGCGCCAGCAGGCCCGCGTGCGGGCGCCAGGTGCGGGCGAACCGGGCGCTCGCCGAGACGGTCATGAAGACGACCGCGAAAATGTTGGTCGCCACCGCCTGGCGCGGCGTCATCCCGACCATGATCATGAGCGGGACGTTGATGAGCGAGTTGCCGCCCGTGATGGCGCCCAGCGCGCCCGTCGCCACCATGAGCGCGGCGAGGAGCCCGATCTGCCCGATCGTCATGTCGAGCCTCTAGATAGCCTGCCCGGCGGCCACGGTGAAGCGCGCCCGCGTCAGCGATGGAACGTAACGAGGAAAATGCACCCGGACCCGTGCGAATTTTTTACGCATTCCCGGCGGCGGCGTCGTCGTCCAGAGTCACGGACATGCTCGGCCGGCACGCCCTCTGGCTCGCACTCGTCGCGGCGTTCGCCGCCGCGGGTTGCGGCGGCGCGACCACGCCCGACATGCCCGCACTGGTGTTCGACGGCCCGCCCGCGCTCACCGTGCCGTCGGCCTCGGGCGCGCTCAGCATCGCCGTCTGGTGGTCGCCCGTGCAGCCGACGGTCGGCTACGACGCCGCCCAGCTGGCGATCACCGACGCCACGGGCGCGCCGGTCACCGGGCTCGCGCTGACCGTGGTGCCCTTCATGCCGGCCCACGGGCACGGCGCCTCCGTCTATCCGACGATCTCGGAGACGACGCCGGGAACCTACGTCGCGACGCCCCTCGACTTCTTCATGGCCGGCAACTGGGAGCTCGTGACCACCATCGCCAGCGGGAGCGACGGTGGGGGGACCATCGATGACTCGGCCCAGCCGACAGTGGACGTGCCTTAGCGCGCGGGGCGCGGCGGCGCTGCTCTTCGCGGTTCTGTCGGCGCGCGCGACCCCGGCGGCCGCGCAGGCCTGCTGTGCGGGAGGCGCGCTGGTCAGCCCGGTGCGACTCTCGCCCTCGGAGGACTACGCCGTCGGGTTGCAGACCCGCGTCCGCAGCGACATGGGGTCGTTCCAGGCGGACGGGACGTACGTCTCGAACCCGAGCTCGTCGGAGCAGGACGTCGAGCAGGACCTGGCGGCCTCCTTTCGCCTGGCCCGCCGGGCACAGATCGGCGTCGTGCTGCCCTATGTCGAGACCTACCGGGTCGAGTCGGGTAGCGGCAACTGGGGCAGCGGCATCGGCGACCTCTCGCTGAACGGCCGCTACGATTTCAAGCTGGCGGCAGAGATGATGTACTGGCCGGGATTCGCCGTCCTGGGGGGCGTCGTATTTCCGACCGGCAAGGCGGTGAGCGACGGCACCAACCCGGCCGCCACCGACGCCACCGGGACGGGGACGTTCAACGCGTCGCTGGGGATCGACGTCGAGAAGGTGCACGGGCCCCTCTACGTAGCGTTGAACCTCTGGGCGACCTACAGCGCCAGCAGCAGCGCGCCGGGCGCGAGCGGCACCACCATCACGACCTCGTACCCGTTGCAGCTGACCGCGCTGGCGGTCGCCGGGTACGTGTTCGACAACGAGGCGGCCGTCGCGCTGTACGTGAACTTCCTGGAACGTGGAGACACGACCGTGAGCGTGCCGGTCTCTGGCTCGACCAGCCTGCGCCTGACGACGGCGGGGGTGACCGGCCTCGTGCCGGTCGCGGTGGACTGGCGCCTGTCGGCGTCGCTCTATGGCGACGTCATGGCTTCCTCGTTCGGACGGAACGAGCAGGCCGGCGTGGGGGGGAGCGTCTCGCTGGTCCACGCCTGGCGGTGGTGACCACCGGATCTGCGCGGCTGCCGCTTTGACCCCGGCGGCGCGTCGCTTATGCTCCCCGCGCCGTGATCGACATTCGCTTGTTGCGTGAGACCCCCGACGACGTCCGCCAGGCCTACGCCCGGCTGGGCGCGGCCATCGACCTCGACGGCGTCATCGCCGCCGACACCCGCGTGCGCGACCTCAAGAACGAATCGCAGACGCTGCAGGCGGCGCAGAACAAGATCTCCAAGGAGATGGGCCGCGTCCCCCCCGGCCCCGAGCGGGAGAAGGCCCTGGCCGAGAGCTCCGCGCTCAAGCGCGACATCGAGGGCAAGGCCGCCGACCTGGCGGCCGCCGAGGCCAAGCTCGACGAGCTGATGCTGGAGCTTCCCAACCTGCCCCACCCCTCCGTCCCGGTCGGCAAGGACGACAGCGAGAACAAGGTCCTGCGCGAAGAAGGCCAAAAGCGCAGCTACGACTTCGCGCCCAAGCCGCACTGGGACCTCGGCACCGCGCTCGACATCATCGACTTCGAGCGCGGCGTGAAGATCTCCGGCTCGCGCTTCTACGTCCTCAAGGGCTGGGGCGCGCGGCTGCAGCGGGCGCTCATCACCTTCATGCTCGATCTGCACCGCGAGAAGCACGGCTACCTCGAGATCTACCCGCCCTACATGGTTCGGCGCGACTGCCTGGTCGGCACCGGCAACCTCCCCAAGTTCGGCGAGAACCTCTACCGCGACGCCGAGGAGGACTTCTGGTTCATCCCCACCGCCGAGGTGCCAGTCACCAACCTCTACCGCGAAGAGATCCTCGACGACGCCCGCCTGCCCATCAAGCACGTCGCCTTCACCGCCTGCTTCCGGCGCGAGCAGATGGCCGCCGGCCGGGACACCCGCGGCATCAAGCGCGGCCATCAATTCGACAAGGTGGAGCTGGTGAAGTTCGTCCACCCCGAGGGCTCGATGGACGAGCTCACCAAGCTGCTCGCCGACGCCGAGGACGTCTTGAAGGCGCTCGAGCTCCCCTACCGGGTAGTACAGATGTGCACGGGCGACCTGTCGTTCTCGGCGATGGCCAAGTTCGACCTCGAGCTGTGGGCCCCCGGCTGCAACGAGTGGCTAGAGGTCAGCTCCTGCTCGAACTTCGGGGACTTCCAGGCGCGCCGCGCTCGCATCCGGTTCAAGCCCGCGGCAGGGAAAGAAAAATCCCGCTTCGTCCACACGTTGAACGGGTCGGGGCTGGCGTTGCCCCGGACGCTCATCGGCGTCCTCGAGACCTACCAGCGCGCCGACGGGCGGATCGACATCCCGGCGGCGCTGCGCCCGTATCTCGGCGGCGCGACGGTTCTCGGTTGACCGAGCAAAAAGCGCTGCGCCGAGCGCGTCCGATCACCCCGCCGACCGTAACTGGCTGTAACCTTTGACTTCCTCGGACAGTTCCGGGTACAGTGTCTCGCAGGGGCCCATGACGAAGGCGGATCTCATCGATCTCATCGCGGACCGGGCCAAGCTGCCGCACGGTCGGGCAGAGCTGCTCATCTGCCAGATGTTCGATTCGATGGTCGACGCCCTCTGCCGCGGCGAAGGGATCGAGATCCGCGGCTTCGGCAGCTTCTCCATCCGCTCGTACAAGGAATATCAGGGACGTAACCCCCGCACCGGCGAAGCGGTCCGCGTCCGGCCGAAGCGGCTGGCCTTCTTCAAGGTCGGCAAGGAGCTGCGCGAGCGCGTCAACAACGGCGGCGCCGACGGCGCGCCGCTGGTGAACGATCCCGACGACGGCGACGACGACGACGCCGCCTCTGAGGCCTAGCCCGGCCTAGCCGACCTTAGCGAGGCTCGGCGACCCGCCAGGCGGTGCCGGTGGGGGTGTCCATGAGCTCGACGCCCGTCTCCTGCAGCGCGCGGCGGATCTCGTCGGCGTGCGCGAAATCCTTGGCCTTCCGGGCGGCGGTCCTTTCGGCGATGCGTGCCTCGACCGCGGCCGGATCGATTCCTCGCCGGGCGCAGAGGCGCAGGCGGTAGGCATCCAGGAACGCCGCCGGGGGACGCTGGAAGATGCCCAGCGTCGCGCCGCAGGCGCCGAGGTCCTTGCGGAGCCGGGCCAGGGTCCGGCGTCGGACGTCCTTGGCCACCGCCCCCGGCTCGTCGAGCAGTTTGTTGGCCAGCAGGAAGGCCTCGGAGAGGTGGCCAACGGCGGCCGCGGTGTTGAAGTCGTCGTCCATGGCGTCATTGAAAGAGGTGATGGTCTTGTCGGCTGGGGAGGCCACCGCCCCGCCGTCATCCTCGCCCGGCGCCGCTGCCAGCCGCTCGATGGTCCGGTAGTAGTAGGCCAGGCGCGACTCGGCCTCGTCGATCTCCGGGTAGCGGTCGTGACCCTGGTCGTCGCGGGCGATGGTGAAGGCCACCGGGCTGCGGTAGTGGACGCCGATGAGGTGGAGGCGCAGCGCCTCGAGGTCATAGGTCTCGGCGACCTTGCGAATGGTCACGAAGTTGCCGAGCGACTTCGACATCTTCTCGCCGCCGAAGTTGACCATCCCGGAGTGGATCCAGTGGCGGGCGAACTGGCCGTCGCCGAAGGCCCCCTCGGATTGGGCGATCTCGTTCTCGTGGTGGGGGAAGATGAGGTCGGCGCCGCCACCGTGGAGGTCGAACGGCTCGCCCAGAAAGCGGTGGGCCATCGCCGAGCACTCGATGTGCCAGCCGGGGCGGCCGTCGCCCCAGGGGCTCGGCCAGAACGGCTCGCCCGGCTTGGCCCCCTTCCACAGCGCGAAGTCGAGCGGGTTGTGCTTGTGCTCGTCCACCTCGATCCGCGCGCCCGAGCGCAGATCGTCCACGTGCTGTTTGGAGAGCTGGCCGTAGCGCGCGAACCCCGGCACGGCGTAGTAGACGTCGCCGCCCGCCGGGTAGGCGAGCTCCTTCTTCTCGAGGCGCTCGATGATCTCGAGGACCTCGGCGATGTGCTCCGTGGCGCGCGGCTCGTGATCGGCAGGCAGCACCCCGAGCGCGCCCAGGTCCTCGTTCATCTTCTCCGTGAACTCGCGCGCCACCTCGGCCGCCGTGCGCTTCTCCGCCTCGGCCTTGCGGATGATCTTGTCGTCGACGTCGGTGACGTTGCGAACGTAGGTGACCTTGAAGCCCGAGGCACGCAGGTAGCGCGCGATGACGTCGAAGGCCACCTCTTTACGCCCGTGGCCGACGTGGCAGAGGTCGTAGACGGTGATGCCGCAGGAGTACATCCCGACCTTGCCGGGGCGGAGCGGCTCGAACGGGACCTTCTTGGCCGCGCGGGTGTCGTAGATCCGGAGCGCCATCAGCGAATCACGAACGTCCCAGCTCGCGGAAGAGTCCCACCAGGTTGACCGCCCCGAACATCACCAGGATGAGCGCGATGAGCACGGTGGGGATGTGCTCGCGCGGGCGGTCCCCCTCGACCAACAGGTAGGCGTCCTCCGGAATCACCACCGGCGCCATCGTGTGGATGGCGGCGATGGTGGGTGCCTCGATCCGGCGCGGCGCGCCCTGCCCGGGGCGGACGACCAGCGCGACGCCCCCCTGGGCGCCGGCCGGCGCCGAGACGTCCTCCAGCTTCACGTCGACGGTCTGGCGCGCGTCGCGGATGTCGACCTCGCGGTCGAGGTTGCCGATGGCGTCCAGCGCCGCTTGCGCCGCGGCGGGCGGGAAGCGCACCACGAAGGTCCAGCGCTGCGCCGGCTCGGGCGTCGTCGACAGCGGCCCCGACTCCGGCGTGCCGGCCCGGGGCTTGGCCTTGATGGCGCCGAGCGCGCTCAGGATCTCGCCGCCGCGCGAGGTGAGCGCGGCCCGCGCTGCGTCCTCGGTCGGGAAGCGATCCCGCGGCAACCCGATCTTCACCTGATCGCGCTCGGAGACCTCGATGCCGATCGTCTCCCGCTCATCGAGCGAGACGACGTCGCCGCTCGTGTCCGTGAGCGTGAGCGGCGTGCCGGCGTGACGGGTGGCCAGCGCCCGCGCCAGCGCTTCGGGCGCGAAGAAGTGGGTGGCGGCCACGTGGGTGGCGAAATAGCCGCGGATGGAGGCGGCGAACGGCAGCTCGGCGACGCGGATGAGCCGCCCCTCGAACACGTCCGCCTCCGCGAGCCCCGCCGGCAGTGGGCTCTGGCGCCGGTGGAGAAACAGCCGGTTGTCGGTCCCCAGCACGCGGAAGAACTGGCTGAAGACCCACGACCCCTTGGTGTCGATCTGAAGGGCGCTCTCGCGATCGGGCAGCCCGGTGACCCGCACGAATCGGTTCTCGAGGCCGCTCGTGGCGCGGCCGCCGTCGAACACGGCGCTGGCGCGGCCGAGGTCGAACGGCTCGTTCGACGAGAGCGCGTAGCGCAGGTCGTGGCGGTTGTGAAAAACGAGGAAGAACGCCAGCGCGGAGGCGGCGATCGCCACCAGCGGGTGGCGCCCGCGGGACGTCGGGATGTGCGCGAACTCGTCGACGACGCCTGCCGCGTCGCCGGCGGCTCGGTCGGATGGGGCCGTATCGGTCATGTGAGGAGCGGCGTCGGGTGCGCAGCCTAGCACAGTCTTGCTGCTGACTCCCGGAACCCGCAAAGGTTCCCGGAGCTTGCCCTCGCGCGGCGTTTCCGCTATGTGCGGGGGGTGCCTCGCCTGGGGTCGACCGCCTTTGCCGTGCTGGCTCTGCCCCTCGCCGCCGGCCTGGCGCTCGCCGGCTGCCGCCACAAATCGAAGACGCCCGAGGAGGCCTTCCAGCGGTTCGCGGCCGCGGTGCATGCCGGCAACGGCGCCGCGCTGTTCGACACGCTCGATCAGCTGACGCGCTGGGACCTGATGACGATCCAGAAGTATCACCGCGAGGCGTACGACATCGTCCTCAGCAACTATCCCGAAGGCCCGGTGCGCGATCGGGAGAAGGGGCGCTTCGAGCACGCGGCCACCGCCTCGTCCGCGCGCGACCTCTTCCGCACCGACGACGCGCCCGCGTTGCTGCCGAGCTACCTGCCGATGGCGCAGGGGATCCCCCGCATCGAGCCCGGGCCCGGCGAGGCCCAGGCGACGGCCGTGCTCGACGACGGCCAGCGCGTCCCTTTCGGGCGCGACGGCGGCGGCGGCTGGGGCTTCGCCGGCCTCGACAAGCGCGCCGAGGATGACAAGAACCGCGCCTACCACGATCTGGAGGTCGTGCGGGCGAGCGCCGCCGACTACGAGCGGGCCGCCGCACGCGCGGCCAAATGACCCGCAAGCCGGAGCCACCTGCGGGCAGCGAGCAACTGTCGCTGCTCTCTCGACCCGTCCCGGCGCCGCCGCCGGAGGCCGCCCCGGTCGCGCCGCGCATCTACTCGGTGACCGAGATCCTGCGCGCCGCCCGGGTCACGCTCGAGAGCCGGTTCGCCGACGTCCGCGTCGAGGGCGAGGTCTCCGGGCTCAAGCGCTCGGGCCCGGGTCACCTCTACTTCAGCCTCAAGGACGACGAGGCCGCGCTGGACTGCGTGCTGTTCTCGCGCGAGGCGGGGCGCCTCAAGTTCACCCTCGAGGAGGGGATGGCGGTCCGCTGCCGCGGGCGGCTGACGCTGTACGAGGCGCGGGGCCGCTTCCAGATGTCGGTCGCCGAGATCGAGCCGACCGGGGCCGGCGCGCTGGCGCTGGCGTTCGAGCAGCTGAAAGCGCGCCTGGGCGCCGAGGGGCTGTTCGCAGAGGCGCGCAAGCGGCGGCTCCCGTTCTTGCCGCGGCGGCTGGGCGTCGTGACCTCGCCGCAGGGCGCGGTCGTGCGCGACATCATCCGTGTCGCGCACCGCCGCTGCCCGGTGCCCATCCTGGTCTCGCCCGCGCCCGTGCAGGGGGAAGGGGCCGCGCTGGCCATCGCCTCGGCGTTGCGGCGCCTGGAGGCGGTCGAGGACGTCGACGTCATCATCGTCGCGCGCGGCGGCGGCTCGCTGGAGGATCTCTGGGCCTTCAACGAGGAGCCGGTGGCGCGCGCCATCGTCGGCTGCCGCGTGCCGGTCGTCTCGGCAGTCGGCCATGAGACCGACTTCACGATCGCCGACTTCGTCGCCGACCTGCGCGCCCCCACGCCGTCCGCCGCCGCCGAGCTGGCCGTCCCGATCGAGGGCGACCTGCGCGCCGAGCTGGCCCTCTTGCAGCGCCGGGGCGGGCGCGCGCTGGCCGAATCGGTGCGCGCCAGCCGCCACGGCCTCGAGCGGCTGCGCGGCCGGCTCGGCGATCCGCGGCGCCTGCTCGACGAGCGGCGCCAGCGCCTCGACGAATCGGTCGAGCGCGGACGGCGCGTCCTCGGCCGGCGCCTGGCCGCCGCGCGCGCCGAGCTGGCCGCCAGCGACGTGCGCCTGCACCGCGCGCACCCGCACCGCCGCATCGTCGAGCAGCGGGCCGCGCTGGCCGCCGCGCGCCATCGCCTGGAGGCGGCCATCCGTCCCGCGCTGGTCGCGCGCCGGCACGCCGTCGAGGCCGCCTGCGGCAAGCTCGAGGCGCTGTCCCCCGTGCGCGTCCTCGAGCGCGGCTTCAGCCTGGCCCAGCGCGCCGACGGCCGCCTGGTCACGCGCGCGGCCGACCTGGCCGCCGGCGAGCGCGTCCACGTCCGCCTGCGCGAAGGGGCCTTCGACGCCACCGTCGACGCCACCACCACCGACGAGAAGAAGGAGCGCCCATGATCCGCGCCGCCGTGCTGGGCGCCGACGTCAGCAAGAGCCGTTCGCCCGCCATCCACAACGCCGCCTTCGAGGCGCTGGGGATCGAGGGCGCGTACGTCGCCCGCAGCGTCGACGCCGCGGGCTTCGCCCCGCTGGTCCAGCAGCTCCGCGCTGACGGCTACCGCTACCTGAACGTCACCATCCCGCACAAGGACGCGGCGGCCGCGCTGGCGGCCGAACAGGGCCCCGAGGTCCGCGCCTCGGGCGCTGCCAACACCCTCCTCTTCGCCACCCCCACGGCGCCCATCCGCGCCGAGAACACCGACGGCGCCGGCCTCATCGCCGCGCTCGCCGACCTCAGCGCCCCGGTTGCCGGCAGGACGATCGTGATGGTCGGTGCCGGCGGAGCTGCTTCGGGCGCGGCCGAGGCCCTCACCCGTGCGGGCGCAACCCTCCGCCTCGTCGCCCGCCGCCCCGAGGCCGCGCATGCGCTGCGCGCCCGCCTCGCGGCCGCGCAGCAACAGCAAATCACCGTCGGGGGCTGGACCGCCGTCGATCTGCGCACCGCGCTCTCGGGCGCCGACATCCTGGTCTCCGCCGTCCCCGCCGCCGCCTGGGCCAGCGACGACGCCCCCGCCGGCCTCGACGCCCTCCCCCGCGCGGCCGCGGTCCTCGAGATGGCCTATGGCGGCACCACGCCGCTCGCCGAGGCGACGCGCGCCCGAACCAATCGCTACGCCGACGGCCTCGGCATGCTCGTCCACCAGGCGGCCCACGCCATTACGCTCGCGCTCGGGAAGACGCCGCCCCTGCCGCCGCTGTTCACGGCGGTGCGCGTTTCTTAGCCGCGCAACCGGACCTCGGCCGCCGCCGAGAACGCGGTATGATCATCGCGCGATGGGGGCGTCGGCGAAAAAGGAAGCGAGCTACGCCGACGTGTTGAACGCGCCACCGCACAAGGTCGCGGAGATCATCAACGGCGAGCTGGTCTTGTCGCCCCGGCCGGCAGGTCCCCACTCAGTCGCGGCGAGCGCGCTACTCGAGGAGCTGGGCCCTCCGTTCAAGCGGGGCCGCGGGGGGCCCGGCGGATGGATCATTCTGTCGGAGCCTGAGCTGCACCTCGGCCGGGATGTGTTGGTCCCGGACCTCGCGGGGTGGCGCCGCGAGACGATGTCAGTCGTCGCGAATGAGCCCTACTTCACCATCCGGCCCGACTGGATCTGCGAGGTGCTCTCGCCCTCGACCGAGCGCTACGATCGAGCCGCCAAGATGGCCATCTACGCCTCGGCCGGGGTCACGCACGCCTGGCTGGTGAACCCGCTCCTGCGGACGCTGGAGATCCTGCGACTGTCGTCGGCCACGCCCGGACAGTGGAGCGGGCTCGCCGTGCACCAGGACGATGCGAAGGTTCGCGCCGAACCCTTCGCCGAGCTGGAGCTCGATCTCTCGATCCTCTGGCGCGACGTCCAGCTCTGACCGGCGCCAGAGCCCACCCCTCACCAGTACTGGTGGACGTAGCCTTTGATGAGGCGTTCGTAGATCTCCTGGACCTCGCCCATCGTCTGGTCGGAGAACGGCGCCAGCTCGGCGGCGGAGCAGTTCTCGTCGACCTGGGAGGGGCGTTTTCCGCCGGGGATCACGCAGGTGATTTCGTCGTGCATCAGGATCCAGCGCAGGGCGAAGGTCGCCATGGTCGCCCCCTCGGGCACGAGCGCGCGCAGCTCCTCGACCGCCTCCAGGCCCTTGGCGAAGGGGACGCCCGAGAAGGTCTCGCCGCGATCGAACTGCTCGCCGTTGCGGTTGTAGTTGCGGTGGTCGTCCTCGGGGAACTTGCTCTTGGCGGTCATCTTGCCGGCCAGCATCCCCGACGACAGCGGCAGCCGCGCCAGGATGCCGACCTTCTTCTTGCGCGCCTCGGCGAAAAACAGATCGGCCGGACGCTGCCTGAAGATGTTGTAGATGATTTGCACCGATTGCACGCCGGGGTACTCGATCGCCTTGAGCGCTTCCTCGACCCGCTCGACGCTCACGCCGTAGAAGCGGATCTTGCCGGCCTTGACCAGGTCGTCGCAGAGGCCGAACGCCTCCGGGTGGTAGAAGAGGTCGGTCGGCGGGCAGTGCAACTGCAAGAGATCGATGGTGTCCGTGCCCAGGTTCTTCAGGCTGCGCTCGACGAAAGACGTCAGATTCTTCTTGCTGTATCCCTCGACGGTCTGCTTGGGCAGCCGCCGGCCCGCCTTGGTGGTGATGTAGAAGGGGTCCTTGCGCTCCTTGCGGAGCTTGCCGAGCAGCCGCTCGGAGTGACCGTCACCGTAGACGTCGGCGGTGTCGAAGAAGTTGACGCCCCGGTCGAGCGCGCGGTGCAGCGCCCCCACGGACTCGTCCTCCGTCACGGCCCCGAAGGTCCCGCCACCGATCGCCCAGGCCCCGAAGGAGACGGTCGAGACCTGCCAGTCGGTCCGACCCAATGTCCGATATTCCATCACGACGCCGGAAACTAGCACGACCGTCGGTGGTCGTCCCTAGGCGAGTCGATCCAGCGCGGTTTCTACGGAACCCACGTAGCCGCCGCCGAACAGGTTGACGTGGACCATCAGCGGATAGAGCTGGTAGAGCGTGACGCGCGCGCGGTGGCCCTCGGCGAGGGGCGCCGCCTCGTCGTAGGCGTCGAACACGCGGGCGCCGAACCCGCCGAAGAGCCGCATCATCGCCAGATCGATCTCCCGGTGGCCGCCGTAGACCGCCGGGTCGATGAGGACCGGCGCCCCGCGCTCGTCGCAAAGGAGGTTGCCGCCCCACAGATCGCCGTGCAGCCGCGCCGGCGGCTCGGACGGGCCGCAGAGCGCGTCGAGCGCCGCGAACAGACGCTCGAATCCCTGCCGCATCCGCGAAGAGGCCAGCCCGCCATCGACGGCACGGCGCAGGAGCGGCTCGAGCCGCCGCGTCCGATAGAACTCGGGCCAGGGATGTCGGGGCGCCTCGCGTGGACGTAGCCCGGCTTCGCCGGGCGGAGTCCTTCGCGGGAGGGTTTGGGAACCCGTCGCGGGTTCCCAAGGTAGATCGTTCTGCTGCGGCAACGAACCGACGAAGTTGTCGTGATCGAGGCCGAAGCCGGCGGTGCCGTGGCGATGCAGCGCCGCCAGACCCTGTCCGAGCCGCTCGTCGAAGTCGCGCCCGGGCCGGCCGGTCTCCACCAATTCCAGCGCCAGGAACTGTACCGGCGCCTCGGGCGCGGCGACGGCGACGACCGCGGGAACGCGCAGCGCGCCCGCCTCCGCCAGCCAGGCGAGCCCCCGCGCCTCGGCGGCGAACATCCCCCGCGGGCTGCGCGCGTTGGCCTTGGCAAAGAGGCGCCGCCCGTCGCCGAGCCCGATCTCATACGCCTGGTTGATGTCGCCGCCGGCCACGCCGTGCGCGAACACGACCTCGCTTCCGAGCGCGGTCGCCAGCGCCGCCCGCAGCGCCGCCTCCACGCTATCCCCCGAGCTCGCGCGTCAACTGGGCCAGGAGCCCGCGGCAGGCGCGCTCGCAGATGTCGAACACCTCCTCGAAGCCGCGGGCGCCACCGTAGTAGGGGTCCGGGACCTCGGCGTCGGGGGGCGCGGCGGGATCGAACGAGCGCAGCAAGGCCACCTTGGCCCGGTCGCCCGCGTGGCGCGCCATTCGGACCAGCTCGTCCCGGTTGGCGCGGTCCATCGCCAGCACGTGGTCGTAGTCGTCGAAGTCTGCGGAGACGAACTGGCGCGCCACGCCCGAGAGCGGGATGCCGCGCGCCTCGCCGACCGCGCGGCTGCGCTTGTCGCGCGCGCCCCCCACGTGCCAGTCGCCCGTTCCGGCGCTGTCGATGGCGATCTTGCTCTCCAGCCCGGCTTGCTTGACCAGGTGGCGCATGACCGCCTCGGCGGTCGGCGAGCGGCAGATGTTACCGAGGCAAACGAAGCAGATCCGCACCATCGCCCGGCCCGCCCCCGCCCCGCCCTGCGTCCTAGCCGTGCGGCTCGTCGGGCGCGCCCGCGGGAGGCGTTGCCTCCTCGCCTTCGTCGTCGCGCTCCGCCTGGCGGGCATCGACGAGCGACTCGGGATCGATCGCGTTCGCCTCTTCCTCGGCCAGCGCCGCCTCGACCTCGGCCGGTGGCCCCAGATGACGCCGCCGGCGCTTCCGCCGCTTGGGCCCTTCCTTGGCGTCCTCGCGCGCGGCCCCGGCGATCTCCGACTTCTCGATGGGCGCCTTCTCGTTGGGCGAGCGGATCTCGAAGTCCTCGACGTGGAACGACCCGCGCGCCTTGACCGTGATCCGCTTCTGGAGGCGCTTCTCCATCTCCTCCAGAAACGCCCGATCGGTGGTGGCCAGCACCTGCGCGACCTCGGGGTGGACCTCGACCAGCACCGTGTCGCCCTCGACCAGATCCCCCTGCCGTCGCAGCTCGCGAAGCAGCTCGTAGGTCACCGTGCGGCGGCTCTTGGTGTACCCCTTCCCCTCGCAGGCGGTGCAGGGCTCGGTCAGCGTGTGCAGCAGCGACTCGCGCGTCCGCTTGCGCGTCATCTCGATGAGGCCCAGCTCGGAGATGCGCGTCACCGCCGCCTTCGAGCGATCCTTGCGCAGGTACTCGTTGAACGACCGGGTGACCTTCTCCCGGTTGTGCGGCCGGTCCATGTCGATGAAGTCGACGACGATCATGCCGCCGATGGACCGGATGCGGAGCTGCTCGGCGACCTCGCGCGCAGCCTCCATGTTGGTCTTGGTGATGGTGTCTTCCAGGCTCGACTTGCCGACGAAGCGCCCGGTGTTGACGTCGATGGCGGTCAGCGCCTCCATCTCGTCGACGATGAGGTAGCCGCCCGACTTGAGCCAGACCTTGCGCTCGAGCGCCCGGTCGATCTCGATCTCGATCCCGAACCCGTCGAAGATCGGATCGTTCCCCTCGTACAGCTCGATGACGCCGTTGAAGTCCGGCATGA
>DASYEX010000263.1:0-8924 GCA_036498765.1 Polyangia bacterium | reverse complement strand
AGCTTCTTGATGACCTCTTTGCCCTTGATGCCCATCTTCTGGGCGAGATCCGCGACGGCGATGTTGTCGCCCATGCGGATGACCCGCTTGTGCTCGGCCGGGGTGGTGATCTGCGTCTGCTTCAGCTTCTTGCCGGCCGCGGCGACCCTCTTCTTGGGGAAGCTCCCCGGGCGCTGTCCGCCGGGGCCGAAGCTCGGGCGGCCGAACCGATCGCGCCCCGCGGGCGCGCGGTTCAACAACCCGCCACGTCCGAGACGGCGCAGCTCCTCGTCGCGGTCCTTGATCTCGACGCGCGGCGCGTTCGCGTCGACGCTCCCGCGCGGAGGCACGCCCGGCAACTGGATGAACGCGCCGGTGGCCGCCGATCCGGTCACCACCGGCTGCGGGATGGTCTTGAGGAGAGCACGCGAAGGATCCGTCGGCCTCCCCGGCGGGGGCACCGGAACCTCGATCGGACGCGATGACTCGACGACGCGCGGCGGCGCCGGCTTCACCTCGACGGGAGGCGGCGGCGCAGGCGCGGGGGCCTGGACCACCGGCTCCGCCTTCGCGACCATCGGCTCGCGCGCTTCCGGCGGCTCGGGCGCAGGCGCCTTCACCACGGGCGGCGGCGCGACGGGCGTAGGGGCCGGAGCCGCGACGGGTACCGGCGGTGGCGGCGCGGCGGCGGCCGGGCGCGCGGGGGCCGGAACGCTCTTCGAGCGGCGCCGGATGACCGTATCGGTGAGCCGCTCCTCGACCAGGCTCTCGTGGCGCTCGCGATCGACGGCGCGCCGGATGCGATCGGCGTCGGCCGGCTCGATCTGGGACATGTGGTTGGCGACGTCGATGGCCATCGCCCGCACTTTGGCCACCAGATCCTTCGGCTGCAAGCCGAGGTCCTTTGCCAGCTCGTAGATCCGGACGCGCGGTCCGACCGGCGCTTCTGGCGTTCCTGCTCTGTCGTATCCGCTGATCATGATGTCCCCTGGTTACGCGAGACCGCGGTCAGTTGCCGAAGATGCTCCGCCGCGTCCGACGACATGTCGACCGGCTGCTTGAACGCGCGTGACAGCACGCCGGGGCGCAAGGCCCCCGCGACGCAGTCGGCGCGCCGGTGAATCGAGGCCCCCCGCCCGGTGAAGGAGCGCGCGCCCCGCGACGCCGCGACCGTCACCCGTCCCGCGGCGAGCGCGAGACGAATCATCTCGACGGCTGGACCGCGCTGGCGGCAGCCGATGCAGGTGCGAATCGAGGGTGCCATGGGGGCCTTGTCGCATCGCTATGACGCCTCCGTGCCCGAGGCCGCGTTGGCCGCGTTGGCCGCGTTGGCCGCCTGCTCGGCCGCCTGCTGCGCGCGTGCGGCCGCTTCGGCGGCCAGCCGAGCGCGTTCCGCCTCGGCGGCCGGGCCGGCGGCCTTGATGATCGCCTGCGCGACCTGGACGCTGCCGACGCCGGCGAGGCTGGTCAGCTCCTCGGGCTTGGCGCTGGCGACCTCGGCCGCCGAGCGCCAGCCGGCCGCGAACAATGCGTCGGCGACTGCCGGGAGCGGCGCCGCGCCGCCTCCGCCCTCGCCACCGCCGCTGAAGATTGCCGCCAGCGACTGCTTGGCGCGCGCCTCCATCTCCAGCACCTTCGACGCCGAGTGGATGTCGATGCGCCAGCCGGTGAGCTGCGAGGCCAGCCGCACGTTCTGCCCCTTCTTGCCGATGGCCAACGACAGCTTCTCGTCGGGGACGATGAGCTGCATGGTGTGCGAGCCGACGTCCATCAGCACGCGCGACACCTCGGCCGGCGCGATGGCGTTGCAGACGAACTTCACCGGATCGGCGTCGTAGGGGACGATGTCGATCTTCTCACCGCGCAGCTCCTGCACGACCGCCTGGACGCGCGACCCCTTCATGCCGACGCAGGCGCCGACCGGGTCGACGTCGCGGTCGCGCGAGTGGACGGCGATCTTGGACCGCGCGCCCGCCTCGCGGGCCGAGGCCTCGATGCGCACGATCTTCTCGTAGATCTCGGGGACCTCCATCTCGAACAGCTTCTCGAGCAGGCCCTTGTGCGTGCGTGACAGGATGATCTGCGGTCCGCGCGCCGCTTTGTCGATCTCGACCACGAAGGCGACGATGCGGTCGCCGGCGCGGTAGGACTCACGCGGTACCTGGTCGCGCACCGGCAGCACCGCCTCGGCGCCGCCCAGGTCGACGATGATGTTGCCGCGCTCGAAGCGGCGGACGATGCCGGAGATGAGCTCGCCCTTGCGCTCCTTGTACTGGTTGAAGACGTTCTCGCGCTCCGCCTCGCGCACGCGCTGCAGGATGACCTGCTTGGCGGTCTGGGCGGCGATGCGGCCGAACCCCTTCCAGGCCCGGTTCAGCTTGAGGAGCTCGCCGTACTTGGCGTCCTGCTCCTCGGCCTTGGCCTGATCCTTCTCGTCGTAGAAAATTTGAAAAAGCAGCTCGTCGCCGGGGTCGGCCTTGAGCCCGAAGCGCTGCGCGTCGGCGAGCAGCACCTCTTTCCCCTCGTTGCCGGCGGTGATCGCCTCGACGATGACGATGATCTGGAAGAGGTCGACGCGGCCGATCTCCTCGTTGAACTTGGCCTCCATCTCGCGCTGCATCCCGAACGCGCGTTTGGCGGCGGTCAGGATGGCCTGCTCGAGCGTCTCGACCAGGACGGCGCGGTCGATGTTTTTATCTTTGGAGACCTGGTCGAGGACCAGGCCGAGGGCGGCACCTTCGTTCATGAGGCACTCCGGTGGAACTCCCTATCCCAATCGGGGACGAGATTCGCCCGCACGATGTCGTCGATAGGAAGCTCGTAAGATCGACCATCACAAGCGATCTCCACGCGGCCATCTTTGGCCCCGCGGATGGTCCCCGAGAAATTGCGCCGCCCCTCCACACCCACCTCGAGCCGCACTTTGGCGCTCTCCCCCACGAACCGGGCAAAGTCCCGCTCTCGCCGCAGGGGCCGATCAAGCCCGGGCGAGCTCACTTCCAGCTGATACGCGTTTGGAATCTTGTCGGCGACGTCCAGCGCCGCCGAGACGTCGCGACTGACGCGCTCGCAGTCGTCGACACTGATGAGCGCCAGGTTCGTCGCCGAACCGCCCCCCTCCCCCTGCCTGTCGTCTGACGCTCCCTCTATAGACGCTCCCTCTATAGACGTCCCCGGTCCCGTCGAAGATCCTGCGGGCCGGTCGATGAAAAGGCGCAGCACCGCGCCCCGCTGCTCACGGCCGAACTGGACCTCGATCAGATCGAAGCCGGCGTCGCGAACGTAGGGCTCAGCGAGCAACCACAAGTGTTCGAGATCCTTTCGCATGGGGGTGTTTTGAAACAAAAAGGTGTCGGGCAATAAAAAAGGCGGGCACGCGGCCCACCTTACGGAGGCAACGTAATCTTTCGAGGCCGCGTTTTATAACATGGCGATCTGGAGGGCGCAAGACGGCCGCCCGGCCGCTAAGCACAAGGATTCGCGGACGTTTTCACCCCGGCACCCCCTGCGCCAGCTCGTTGCCGTAGCGGCCGTGGTAGCTTCCGGGCGCCATGTCCGAGCTGGTCGTCGGGGCTGTGCAGATGACCTCCGCCGAGGAGGTGGAAGCGAACCTGGAGCGCGCACGCGATCTGGTCCGCGAGGCGGCCAGCGCGGGCGCGTTGCTGGTGGGCCTGCCCGAGAACTTCGCCTATCTGGGCAATGACCGTGACCACCGGCTCGCCATCGCCGAGACCGTCCCGGAGCCCGGCACCGCGGCGGCGTCGGCGCGGGACGGTGCCGGCCCCATCCTGCGCGCCATGCAGGAGCTGGCGCGCGCCACGGGGACCTGGCTCCTGCTCGGTGGTTTTCCCGAGAAGGGATCCGGAAAGCGAATCCGCAACACCGCCATCCTCCTGGATCCGGGAGGAGCGGTGGTGTCTGCCTATCGGAAGCTGCACCTCTTCGACGTCGACGTCCCGGGCGGCAAGCGCTTCCGGGAATCGGAGTCGATCGAGGCAGGCGAGGTTCCCGTGGTGGCCGAGACGCCCTGGGGCGGGCTGGGGCTCAGCATCTGCTACGACGTTCGGTTTCCGGAGCTCTACCGGACGCTGGTGGCGCGCGGCGCTCGGATCGTGGCCGTGCCGTCGGCCTTCACCGCGGAGACCGGCAAGGACCACTGGCACGTCCTGCTGCGGGCGCGGGCCATCGAGAACCAGGTGTTTGTGATCGCGCCGGCCCAGTTCGGCGCGCACGGCCCGAACCGCAGCAGCTACGGGCACGCGATGATCGTCGATCCGTGGGGCGTGGTTCTCGCTGAGTGCGGCGACCACGACGGCGTCGCGCTGGCGCGCCTCGACTTCGACTACCAGGACAAGGTGCGCGCCGCCCTGCCCGTCCTCACCCACCGGCGCGTGTAGGCGGGCCTCGGCTACGCGCTTCGCTTCGGCGGCACCAGCAGCGAGGCCACCGCCGAGAGGCCGATGAGGCCGGCCACCACCAGCAACGACACGACGTCGGAGATGTGGATCCGATCGCCGATCAGCATCTTGGCGCCGACGAACGCCAGCACCAGCGCGAGGCCAATCTTCAGATAGCGCAGCCGCTGGACCAGCCGGGCGACCAGGAAGGTGAGCGCGCGCAGACCGAGCACGGCGAAGATGTTCGAGGTGTAGACGATGAAGACGTCGCGGGTGACGCCGAAGACCGCGGGGATGGAATCGACGGCGAAGACGACGTCGGTCGCCTCGATGACCACCAGCACCATGAGAAGCGGCGTCGCGTGGAGCTTACCGGCCTGGCGCACGAAGAAGTGGGTCCCCGCGTAGTCGGGGGTCGTACGCACGAAGCGGCGGAACAGCGCCAGCAACGGATTCTTCTCGGGGCGGATCTCGTCGTCGCCGCCGAACAGCAGGCGCAGCGCCGTCACCACCAGGAAGACGCCGAAGATGTAGGTCACCCAGTGGAACGCCGCCAGCAAGGCCGCCCCCACGGCGATGAAGATGCCGCGGGTGATGAGCGCGCCCAGGATCCCCCAGAACAGCACCCGGTGCTGCAGGTTCTCCGGGACCGCGAAGAAGGTGAAGGCCGCCAGGAAAACGAACAGGTTGTCGACGGAGAGCGCCTTCTCGATGAGGTACGCCTGGAAGAACTCGAGGCCCCGGTTGGCGCCGAAGTGGAGATAGACGCCCAGGTTGAACAGCAGCGCCACGGCGATCCAGACGAACGACCAGACCAACGCCTCGCGCCCGCGGATGACGTGCGCCCGGCGATGAAACACGCCCAGGTCGAGCGCCAGCATCACGGCGACCACCACGCCGAACACCACCCACGCCAACGGCTCCCCGGTCGCCGTCATTTCTATCGGGGACCCTGGGAGGGTTCCCGGGCCCTCCCGCGAAGCGCTCCGCTCGGCAAAGCCGAGCTCCGTTCGCGCGATCCTATCCGGGGACCCTGGGAGGGTTCTCGGGCCCTCCCGCGAAGAGCTCCGCTCGGCAAAGCCGAGCTCCGTTCGCGCGATCTCATTTCTTGTGCGGGTCGGGCGCCGGCGGATGGATTTCGATGTGCTGGAATCCGGCGCCCGAGCGGGCGGGCTGGGTCGGCACTGCGGGCGCCATCTGCTCGAAGATCTTGTCGAGCGACAGTCCCCCGGTCCGCTTGATGAAGAGCACGGCCACGATGGCGATGATCAGCAGTAGCGCGCGGCGGAGATTTCGGCGCGGCACGAGCTGCCAGAAGCTCCGCTCCGGGGGCGGCGGCACCCCTTCGAGCTCCTCGATGAGACGGCGTGAGCGCACGAGACGGTGGGATTTTAGTCGGCGTTCGGCCGCCGGGCGAGTTTGGTCACCCTCAGCCGCGCGCGGCGGGCGCCGCGAAACGTGTCGAGCTCGGCGGTGGCGACCAGGTCCAGCACCGCGCCGGGACCGGGGTCGCTCTCGCCGAAGCCGAAGGCGATCGCCTCGCCGATGGCGCCGTCGTGGTCGAGCGTCAGCTGGAGGTGCTTCTTGCCGACCACGCGGGTGCTGAGCGCGGTGACACCGCGCAGCGCGAAGAGCGGCTCGCGATTGGCCTGTCCGAAAGGGCCGAGGCGCGCCAGCTCCTCGGCGAACGGCAGGTCGAGCTCGCCGAGGCCGACCTCGGCGTCGACCTCGACGGCGAGGGCCGCCCGGCCATTGAGCTGGCGGGCGGCCTCGGCGACGAACGCGCCGCGGAAGCCGTCCAGCCGGTCGATCTCGAGGCTCATCCCCGCGGCGCCCGCGTGGCCGCCATACTTGGTGAGGTGCGCGCTGCAGGCGCCGAGCGCCTCGTGGAGGTTCACCCCGGCGATCGTGCGCGCCGACCCGCGCCCCTGCCCGTCCTTGAAGCCGATGGCGACCGCCGGGCGCGCGAGCTCGTCGACGAGGCGCGCCGCCACGATGCCGACCACCCCCTGGTGCCACCCCTCGGCCCCGACGACCACCGCGGGCGCGTCCGCCTGCTCCGCTGCCTGGGCCCGCGCCTCCATCCAGACCAGCTCCTGGATCCGCTGCCGCTCCGTGTTCTGGTCGTCGATCGCGGCCGCCAGCTTCGACGCGTCCGCCGGCGAGGCGAGCAGCAGATCGAGCGCCAGCTGCGCCTCGCCGAGCCGTCCGGCGGCGTTGAGCCGCGGCGTCAGCCGGAACGCCGCCTGGTGGGCGGTGATCGCGCCATCGAGGATCTCCGCGCGCTCGATGAGCGCCGCCAGCCCCGGGCGCTTGCGCGCCGACAGCGTCTTGAGCCCCGCGGCCACCAGGATCCGGTTCTCGTCGGTGAGCGGGACCAGGTCGGCGATCGTCCCGAGCGCCACGAGGTCGAGCAGCTCGCGCGGGTCGAAGCTGGCGCCGAGCCGGGTGCGCAGCGCGGCAGCCAGATAGAATGCCACCCCGCAGGAGGCGAGCCCCTTGAACGGGAAAGTGTCGTCGGGGCGCCGCGAGTTGACCAGCGCGTAGGCTGCCGACTCGCCGGTCGGCAGCTCGTGGTGGTCGATGACGATGACGTCGAGCCCGCGCGCGCGCCCGGCGGCAAGCGCCTCGTGATCGCTGGTCCCGCAGTCCCCGGTCACCAGCACCCGGCAGCCGTCGGCCGCGAACCGCGCCACGTCCTCGACGCCCAGCCCGTACCCGGCGTGCCGGCTGGCGGCCCGCGCGACGACCTTGCCACCGAGCGCCCGCAGCGCGCTGGCCAGCGTGGCCGCCGTGGTGACGCCGTCGACGTCGTAGTCTCCGAACACGCCGATGGTCTCGCCGGCCCCCAGCGCCGCCACCAGCCGCTCGATCGCCCGATCGAGATCCGCCATCCCGTCGGGCCGCCGCAGATCCGCCAGCCTCGGATCGAGAAACCTCGAAACCGTCTCCGCCCGGATGATCCCCCGCCCCACCAGCAGCCGCGCCGTCAGAGGCAGCAGCTTGGTCTCTTGCGCGAGCACCGCTGCCAGCCCGTCATCGATCGAGGGGGCGCGCCACGCAATCGTCACAGGGTCACGCTACCACCGCAGCCTGTGGATAAACGGGAGAAGATGCGAAGTCAGACCTGATCGCGCGACCTCTTCGCGGGAGGTTGCAGGAACCCTCCCAGGGTTCCTGTTCTAAAGATCTCGCGTGAGGGCGAGCGAGCTTTGCTCGCGCGACCTCTTCGCGGGAGGTTGCAGGAACCCTCCCAGGGTTCCTGTTCTAAAGATCGGGCTCGTCGTCGTCCTTGCGGGGACGGCGGACGTTGCGGCCGGAGGAGGCCTGGCGCTTCTGGCTGGCCATGTACTTGTCGTTCAGCCAGATGAGGATCGGGCTGGCGATGAAGATTGACGAGTAGGTGCCGACGATGACGCCGACGTTCATGGCGAAAGCGAAGTCGCGGATGACGCCCACGCCGAAGACGTTCATGGCGAAGGTGACGAAGAAGACGGTCGCGCTGGTCCAGATGGTGCGCGACAGCGTCTCGTTGATCGACTGGTTGACGATCCGGTCGAAGCGGCGGTCGCGCAGGCGGGTGGCGTTCTCACGGATGCGGTCGAAGACGACGATGGTGTCGTTCATCGAGTAGCCGATGATGGTCAAGACCGCGGCCACCGTGGTGAGGGAGAATTCCTTGTACGTGACGGCGAAGGCGCCGACCGTGATCACCGCGTCGTGCAAGAGCGCGACGACCGTCCCCGGGCCATAGCGGAGATCGAAGCGGAACGCGATGTAAACCATGATGAGGAGGATGGCGTAGAGCAACGACCGCGCCCCGTCGTACTGCAGCTGCTTGCCGGCCTTGGCGCCGACCGACTCGACCGACGGAATGGACGCCACCGCCCCCTCGCCCAGCCGTGCGTCGAGGGCGTGGCGGATCTCGGTGTCGAGGCCGACCAGCGTCACCTCGTAGGTGTTCTCGTCGGAGCGGCCGAACGCCTGCACCTGGTTGGCGTTGACCCCCAGCGCCTTGAGCGAGTTCTTGAGAGAGTCCGGCTCGACCGGCTTGTCGTAGCGGAGGTAGACCTTGTCGCCCCCCTCCGACCACTCGAACTTCTTGAGGTTGGCGCCGCCCTCGTGGCCCAGCGACTCCTGGATCTGCTTGGCCTGCTGCTCGGAGAACGCGGACACGGCCCCGATGCGGACCATGAAGTTCCACTTCATCTTGCCGGCCGGGTCGACGTATTTGACCACGTCGGCGTCGGGGAACCCGGCGTCGGCCAGCGTCTTGCGCACCACGCCGGCCTCGACCGGCTTGGAGAACTCCAGCACGATCTCGCTGCCGCCCCGGAAGTCGACGCCCCAGTTCAGCATGTGCCCGCGCGACTTGAAGACGTAGGCGTTGAGCGGGAGCAGCGCGACCGTGAGCGTCACGAGGACGATCGACAGACCGATCCAGTACTTCTGGCGGCCGATGAACTCATAGTTCGAGCCCGGCTTGATGATTTCGAAGAACTTCTGCTGTGGGTTGGTCGACGGCATGGCGGCGGCCTCAGATCGACA
>DASYEX010000262.1:0-6071 GCA_036498765.1 Polyangia bacterium | reverse complement strand
GCGAGGCCGACATGAGGTCGGCCATCCCCAAGAACTCGACGCCCTGGGAGATCGAGAAGGCGTTGCGGGCCGAGGCGCAGACGCAGGCGCGCTCGCTGCACCAGTGCTTCGACGTGTTGCCGATCTCCTGCCAACACTCGGGCTACGTCGGCGTCGGCGTCTCGCTGTCGCGCGAGGGGGAGATGCGCGACCACTGGATCGCGCGCTCGACCTACGCCGCCGACTGCCCCGTCGAGAAGTGCATGTCCGACGTGGTCTCGACCTGGTTCTTCGAGCCGCTCCCCGAGTCGATACGGGTCATCCTGCCGGTGCAGGTCCTGCGCACCGACAAGCCGCTGCCCTACGGGCACGCGCGCGCGGCCGCCGACGACGAACGTAACAGCGCACGCAGTAAGCTCGCCAGCAACGTCAATTGACCGCGCACGACTCGCCCGAAGCGGAGCGGAAGCGCGACCTCGAGCTCATCGAGGCCTGCTACGCGTTCCCGGGAAATTTCCCGCTGTCCGTGATCGCGCGCAACGACGAGGCGGTGGGCGCCGACATCCTCGCCACGGCCGGAGCGGCCGGCACGATCTCGACCCACGAGCGCCAGCCCTCGAAGGGGGACAAGTACGTCAGCCACCGGCTGGAGGTGCGCGTCGAGAACGCCAGCGAGGCGCACGCGCTGCGGGCCGCGCTGCGCGGGCTCGACGGCGTGATGACCGTGCTCTGAGCGAAGCGCCACAGGCGCGGCGTCAGATCTCGGCCTGCCAGGCCCGCGACAGACGGACGGTCTCCGCGTAGGCGGCCACGGCACCCGCGCGGCGCGCGTCGCTCCACCCGAGCTCCGCGCCGACCAACACGGCCGCCTGGTCGGCGATCCCCATCCCCTGATCCGCGTCGTCGCGAAAGATCGGGACGCGGCGGACCAGCACGTCCGCGAGATCGCGCGCCTCCTCGTGCCGGACCGCATGGACCACCTCGGCCCAAACGTAGGGGAGGGTGGCGACGATCCGCTGCTCGAGGAGCGGCGACGTTCCGGCCAGCTCGGCGACGAGATCGACGCGCGCGCCGTAGGCGGCGCCGAGGTGTGCGGCAACGTCGGCCGCCCGGGCCCCCTCGGCCGCCGGCCGGGGACCACCCCCGGGCAGCGGCCGCGTGCGGGTCTCGCACCGTTTGAACGGCCGTTCGAGGCCGGTGCCGCGCAGTGCTTCGATGGCCACGTCGGTCGCCTCCTCGGCCATCCGGCGCAACGTGGTCAGCTTGCCGCCTGCGACGACGACGATGCCGTCGGGGGTGCGGGCGATCTCGTGCTCGCGCGAGGTCTCCGATGGCGAGTGTGCGTTGCCGGCCAGGAGCGGCCGCAGCCCGGCGAAGGTGGAGACGACGTCATCCGGGCCGAGGCCGAGCGCGGGGAAGGCGTGCCGAGCGGCCTCGAGCAGGTAATCCACGTCGGCGCCGCGGGCCCGGATCGGATCGCCGACCTGCACCGGGCGTTCTGGCGTCGCGGCCGGCGCGAAGTCGGTGTCGGTGGTTCCGACGATGGTGCGGGCTCCCGCCGGCAGCACGAAGTAGAGCCGGTTGTCCTGCGGCGTGCGGAGCACCAGCGCGCGCCCGCCGTGCGGGACGCGGGCGGCGTCGAACACCAGGTGGACGCCGAGCGTGGGGCGGAGGCGGCGCGGCCCGCCCAGAAACCCGTCGGTGAAGGGGCCGGTCGCGCTGAGCAACAAGGTGGCGCGGATCTCGAACCGCGCGTCGGTCTCGCCGTCGACGGCCCAGGCGCCGCGCACCCGCCCGCGGCGGTCGCGGGCGATCCGTTCGACGCGCAGGTGGTTGGCGCAGGCGGCCCCGGCCGCGCGCGCGTCGAGGACGTTCTCCAGGACCAGGCGCGCGTCGTCGGTCTGACAGTCGACGTAGACCTCGGCGCCGGTCAGGCCGGCCGTCCGCAGGTGGGGCAGGAGGGTGTAGAGTTGGTGGGCGGAGAGGTGGCGGCGGGCGGCCGGCGAGCGCCAGAGCGCCAGGGCGTTGTAGAGGGTGATGCCGGCGCCCAGCGTGCGGAGGCCGGGCCGTTCGCCGCGATAGCCCGGGAAGACGAACTCGATCGGCCGGCAGAGATGCGGCGCCGTCGACATGAGCCGGTGCCGCTCGCGCAGCCCCTCGAACACCAGGGGGAAGTCGGCGTACTGCAGGTAGCGCAGGCCGCCGTGGATCAGCTTCGAGGAGTGGCTGGAGGTCTGGCCCGCGTAGTCACCCGCATCGACCAGCGCGACGGTCGCGCCCCGCAGGGCGGCGTCGCGCGCGATGGCCGCGCCCGTCGCCCCGCCGCCCACGATCAGGAGATCGAACGTATCGGAGGCGAGGCGCTCCAGCGTCGCGGCGCGCGCCTCCGTCCACGCGTCGTTCATTCTTTGAGCGCGATGTGCAGCTCGTCGAGCTGGCGTCGCGCGACCGGCCCCGGCGCGTCGGTCATGAGGTCGGTCCCCTTCTGTGTCTTGGGGAAGGCGATCACGTCGCGCAGCGAGTCGGCGCCGCAGAGGAGCATCGCCAGCCGGTCGACGCCGGCCGCGATCCCGCCGTGCGGCGGCGGGCCGAACTTGAAGGCCTCGAGCAGGAAGCCGAACTTGGCCTGCGCGTCCTCGTCCGACAGGCCGAGCGCGCGGAAGACGCGCGCCTGGACGTCGGAGCGATGGATCCGGATCGAGCCGCCGGCGATCTCGTTGCCGTTGAGCACGAGGTCGTAGGCGCGCGCGCGCACCGAGCCGGGGTCGCTCTCGAGGCGCTCGAGGTCGGCCGGGTGGGGCGAGGTGAAGGGGTGGTGGGCGGCGACGAACTTTCCTTCGTCGTTCTGCTCGAACAGGGGGAAGTCGGTGATCCAGGCGAAGCGCCAGAGGTTCTTGGGAATCAAATCCAGCCGCGCGGCGAGGTGCAGGCGCAGGCCGCCCAGGACGGCGTTGACCAGCTTCTTGGCGCCGAACTGGAGAAACAGCAGGTCGCCGTCGCCCAGGCCCGCCGTCTCGTTGATCGCCTTGCGGAGGTCGTCGGTCATCGTCTTCATCGGGCTCTGCGCCCAGGCGCCCCCCTCACCGACGCGCGCGCGCGCCAGGCCGCGCGCGCCGAACCCCTTGGCGAACTCCTCCAGCTTGTCGAGGTCGGTGCGCGACAGCGTCTTGGCTTGCGCGGCCGGCAGCCGCCAGCCCTTGACCACGCCGCCCGGCGCGTTCACCGCCGATTGCAGCAGGCCGACGCCGCCGCCCTGATGCTGCTTGACCACCTCGGTCAGATCGACGAGCGGCAGCTCGAACCGCAGGTCGGGCTTGTCGGAACCGTACTTCCCCATCGCTTCGGCGTAGGGGACCCGCTGGAACGGGCGCGCGATGTCGACGCCCAGCACGTCCTTCCAGAGCCCGACCATCAACCCCTCGACGACGTTCTGCACGTCCTCTTCGGTGACGAAGCTCATCTCCAGATCGATCTGGGTGAACTCGGGCTGGCGATCGAGACGGAGATCCTCGTCGCGGAAGCAGCGGACGATCTGAAAATACCGGTCCATCCCCGCCACCATGAAGAGTTGCTTGAAGATCTGCGGCGACTCGGCCAGCGCGTAGAACTGATGCGGGTTGAGGCGCGAGGGCACCAAGAAGTTGCGCGCGCCGCCTGGCGTGTACTTCACCATGAACGGCGTCTCGATCTCGAGGAACCGGTTGTCGGCGAGGTAGCGCCGCGTCGTCTGGTAGATCTGCGAGCGGGCGATGAAGTTCTTCTGGATGGCCGGGCGGCGCAGATCGAGGTAGCGGTGCTTGAGGCGGATCGCCTCGTCCGAGCGGGTGTCGTCGGCCAGCTCGAAGGGCGGCGTCTCGGCGACCGAGAAGATCTGCAGCTTGTCGGCCGCCACCTCGATGTCGCCGGTGGCGAGCTTGGGGTTCTTGTGCCCACCGCGTTCGCGCACCTTGCCCGCGATCGCGATGCAGAACTCGCGGCGCAGCTCGGAGGCCTGCGCGTGCGCGGCCGTGTCGGTGTCCGGCTCGAACACGATCTGCGTGATGCCGCCCCGATCGCGCAGATCGATGAACACGCAGCCGCCGTGATCGCGCCGGGCGGCCACCCAGCCAAAGAGAACGGCGCGATTGCCGGAGTCACCGGCGCGCAGGGCACCGCAGTCGTGGGTTCGTTTGAGGTCGATGAGGAACTCGGACATGACGCGCTAATGTAGCCGCTCCCTTCTCCGCGCGCGAGTTCGTGTTAGCTTGGTTGGGATGCGCCTGCGCGTGCTGTATCACGGCAACTGCTTCGATGGATGCAGCTCGGCAGGGGTGTTCACCCGGTTCTACCGGGAGCGCGTCGCCAAGGGACCGGTCGACGTGCTGTACCGGCCGCTCGAGCACAAGGGGGACGCCCACCCGTTCGCCTCCGACTACTTCGACGGCGACGAGAACGCCTGCGTCGATTTCCGCTACTCGCAGGATCCACGCCTCACCTGGTGGTTCGATCACCACGCCTCCGCATTCCAGTTGCCGGGCGACGAGGATCACTTCCGGGCCGACGCCACGGGCCGCAAGTTCTACGATCCGAAGGCCAAGAGCTGCACCAAGTTCCTGGCCGATACGGTGTCCGCCAAGTTCGGATTCGAGGCCGCCCCGCTCGCCGAGTTGATCCACTGGGCGGAGATCATCGACGGCGCGCTCTTCCCCAGCGCCAAGATGGCCGTCGAGCTCAAGGAGCCGGCGCTGCGCCTCATGACCTTCATCGAGAACAACCGCGAGCCGGCGCTGGCCGAGCGCTTCATCGGCGACCTCATCAGTCGGCCGCTCGCCGACATCGCCGCCGATCCCTACGTCGCGACGCCGCTCGCGGCGCTGCTCGAGCAGCATCAGCGCAACCTCGAAGCGATCCGCGCGGTGGCCAAGCTGGAGAACGGGGTCATCTTCTTCGACCTCGCCGACAAGGACATCGGCCCGTTCAACAAGTTCATCACCTACTATCTTTTCCCTGAAGCGCGCTACTCGGTCGGTCTGACCGCCGCCTCGCGGGCGAAGATCTCGGTCGGCTCGAACCCCTGGTCGAAGGTCCCGCGCACCCACGAGATCAACAAGATCTGTGAGCGCTACGGCGGCGGCGGCCACCCCGTCGTGGGCGCCATCTCCATGCCGCGCAGCGACGTCAGCAAGGCCCGCCAGATCGCCCGCGACATCGTCGCCGAGCTGCAGAGCTAGCGACGGACGGGGCGCGCGCCGCGGGAGCGGCGGGTGACCGGGCGGGGGCGCTTGATCTTGGCGGCCGGCGTAGGTGCGACGGGCGCCGGCGCCACCAAGCGGATCTCCAGGCGATCCAGCCGCTCGCGCAGCTTGGCGGTCTCGCCGCGGAGGCGCTCGACTTCGTCTTGCAACCGCCGGGCCTCCTCGGCGGGGCGGGCGCTGTCCTCGATGTCGCGGATGGCGTCCTTCATGCGCCGCTTGGTGCGGCCGTCGAGCTCGCCGGCCAGAGCCGCGCGGATCGCCGGGAGGGCGTCGGTCAGGCCCAGGCGCCCCAGCGCTACCGCCGCCTCGAGGCGGACGCGAAAGTCGGCGTCGCGCAGCCGCTCCTCGATCGCCTCGCGGGCGGCGCGGGCGAGGCCCGTCCCGCGCGCCAGCTCCGCCAGCGCCGCCACCACGGCGCGGCGGGCGGGGAAGGGCGCCTCGGGGCGCCAGGCGGCGCGGATGAGGGCGAAGGCCCGCTCGTCGCCGGTCCTTCCGAGCCCTTCGATCGCGCGGCTGCCGACCAGAGCCTGGAACGAGGGGCGAAGGGCGAGCGGCGGCAGGAGGTCCAGCGCCAGCGGCGAGCGGGTGCGGCCGAGCGCCAGCGCCAGCTCGGCTTCGACGAAGACGCTGGGCTCACCGGCGCGCAGCCAGCCGGCGAGCGCGATGGCCGCCGACTCGTCACCGGCGAACTCGCCCAGCCCGGCGGCGACGGCGCGCCGGACCCGTGGCTCGCTCGCGCCCTTGGCGGCGACGAGGGCGTCGCGCGCCTCCTCGCGCCGGGTGCATCCGAGCGCGCGGGCGGCGGCGGCGCGCACCTCGGGCAGCGCGTTGCCGAGCGCGGCGGCGAGCAACCCGCCA
>DASYEX010000261.1:0-8602 GCA_036498765.1 Polyangia bacterium | reverse complement strand
AGGTTGACCGGCGCCTCGTAGCCCGGCACGAGACGCTTGTAACTGTTGGTGCCCGGGTTGGTGATCGCGCAGAGGGCCGGGGCGTGCTTGAGGATGCCGCCGATGTAATGGAGCGCCATGTCCGAGAGCCCGGCGTACTTGTCACCGGCGAACAGGTTCTTCTCGTCCTTCCAGATCGACTGATGGCAGTGCATGCCCGAGCCGTTGTCCCCGAAGATCGGCTTCGGCATGAACGTGGCGGTCCGCCCGTTGGCGCGCGCGACGTTCTTGACCACGTACTTGTACCACATGGTCCAGTCGGCCATCTTCTTGAGGCTGTTGAACTTCATCGACAGCTCGCACTGACCGCCGGTGGCGACCTCGTGGTGAAACACCTCGACCGGGATGCCCACCTTCTCGAGCGTCACCGCCATGTCGGCGCGCAGGTCGTGCAGCGTGTCGGTCGGCGGGACCGGGAAGTAACCACCCTTGTGCGGCGGCTTGTAGCCGAGGTTCGGCCCCTCTTGGCGATCGGTGTTCCAACGCCCCTCGATCGAATCGACCAGGTAGCTGGAGCGGTTCGGACCCTCGGAGTAGCGGACCTCGTCGAACACGAAGAACTCCGGCTCGGGGCCGAAGTACGAGGTGTCGCCGATGCCGGTCGACTTGAGGTACGCCTCCGCCTTGGCCGCGATCGTGCGCGGGTCGCGCGAGTACGGCTGCTTGGTGATCGCGTCGACGATGTCGCAGGTGAGCGAGAGCGTCGAGAGCTTGAAGAACGGGTCCATCACCGCCGAGCCCGCGTCGGGGATGAAGATCATGTCGGAGGCGTGGATCGGCTGCCACCCGCGGATCGAGCTGCCGTCGAAGAAGTAGCCGTCCTTGAACACGTCGACGTTCAACTTCGAGATCGGCATGGTGGTGTGCTGCCAGATGCCGAGCAGGTCGACGAACTTGAAGTCGACCATCACCGCGCCGCTCTTCTCTGCGAGTTTCAATGCCTCAGCTGGAGTCATGTACGTTCCCCTGTTGCTATTTGTTGGTTGTGGTGCCCCGAAACTTCGACGTCTTAGAGCGCGTCTTCTCCGCGCTCGCCGGTCCGGATGCGGATCGCTTCGTCGACCGGGGTGACGAAGATCTTGCCGTCGCCGATGCGCCCGGTGCGGGCCACCGACATGATCGCCTCGACGACGTCGCGCACGATGTCGTCCTTGACGACGATCTCGATGCGGACCTTGGGAACGAAGTCGACGACGTAGGCCGAGCCCCGGTAGACCTCTTTCTTGCCGCCCGTCCGCCCGAACCCCTTGACCTCATAGACGGTCATCCCCTGGACGCCGACCTCGCGGAGACGATCCTTCACGTCGTCCAGCTTGAACGGCTTGATGATGGCCTCGATCTTCTTCATTTGTCCCCACGCTAGCGCGCGCTTGTTTCGCGCTTGTTTCGTACCAGTTAAATCGTCGTAACCCTGGGCAGTGGAGCCCAAATGCCGGATTCGATCAACCGGTTTTGAGCGCTCCGACGAGCTCGCGGACGTCGCTCACGCCCTCTGCCTCGAGACGCGTGGCCAGGTCACGCACGATGTGTCCCGACGCGTCGGGATCGACGAAGCTCTGGGTGCCGACCTGCACGGTGCTGGCGCCCGCCAGAAAGAACTCGATCGCATCAGTGGCGTCCTGGATCCCGCCGATCCCCGAGATGGGGAGCGGCACACCCGCGCGGCGCACCTGGAACACCATCCGCAGCGCGATCGGCTTGATGGCCGGGCCCGACAGCCCGCCGAAGAGGGTGGCGATCTTCGGCCTGCGAGTGCGCGCGTCGATCGCCATCCCGGTGATGGTGTTGATGATCGAGAGGCCGTCGGCCCCGCCGTCGGCGCAGGCCTTCGCCAGCGACACGATGTCCGAGGTGTTGGGCGTCAGCTTGATCCAGAGCGGCTTCTTGATCACCTCGCGGCAGGCGCGAACGAGATCGCGCAGCACCCTGGGGTCGGTGCCGAACTCGATGCCGCCGGCCTTGATGTTCGGGCAGGAGACGTTCATCTCCAGTCCGTCGACGCCGTCGAGCTGGTCGAGCCGGCCGCCGCAGTCGACGTACTCGTCGAAGGTGGCGCCGAAGAAGTTCACCAGCACACGCGTCCCGCACTGGCGCAGGTAGGGGAGCTTGTCGCGCTCGAACCCCTCGACGCCGACGTTCTCGAGGCCGATCGAGTTGAGCATGCCCGATGCGGTCTCGCAGATGCGAGGCGTTGCATTGCCGAACCGGGGCTTGGGCGAGATCCCCTTCGTGACGAGCCCCCCGAGCGCGCGCAGGTCGGTGAGCCCCTCGAACTCCTTGCCGTAGCCGAAGGTCCCGGACGCCGTGAGCACCGGGTTCCGGAAGGCGATCCCCCCGGTCTCGATCGCCAGCCTGACCTTGGTCATGCCGGGCAGGCCGGAGGCTCGGCAGGCTTGGCCGCCGGGTCGATGTCGAGCACGTCCGCGGCGTCGAACACTGGCCCGTTGCTGCAAACGTAGCGGTAGGGGCGCGAGCGGGCTGGAATCGCGCAGCCGAGGCAGACGCCGATGCCGCAGGCCATCTGCTCCTCGAGCGAGATGAAGCAGGGAACTTTCAGGTCGCGCGCCATCCGGGCGATCGCCCACAGCATCCCGTTTGGACCGCAGCCCATCACGCGGATCGCCTTTCCGCGATGGTGGAGTAGCCGCGCCTCGAGCGCGCGCGTGACCAGCCCCTTCTCGCCCACCTCGCCGTTTTCCGTCGTGAGAGAGAGCGTGAGGCCCATCGCCTCCATCTCTCGCAGAAGAACGAGATCCGGCGCGCCGCGGCCGCCATAGATCATCTCCGATCGGTCAACCTGACCGCGCGCCACCGCGAGCGCCCCCTGCATGTACATCGGGGGCAAGCCGACGCCGCCGGCCACCAGGAGGTCGACCGTATCGGCGCTGGGCTCGGGGAAGCTGGTCCCGAGGGGCCCCAGCACGTCGATCTCGGCGCCGGGGAGCGCACGCTCGAGCAATGCGGTGCCTCGGCCGACCGTTTTGGCCAGAATCTCTGCTTGGCCGCCGGGGCCGACCGACATCAGGGAGAACGCTCGGGGTAGGAGCGGGTCCCTCCCCCAAGCCCCACGAATCATTACGAATTGTCCGGGCTGGGCGGTGGCCAGCAATTCGCAGCCGAAGAGCCGCAGGATGAAGTAGCCACCTCCAAGTACCCGGTTTTCCGAGATTTTTGCTTGGAAGTACCGCACGGGCTTGGTGGGCGCCTTTCTACCTCGAACTGGCGGGAATTGCCCTCTTAATCTTGCAGGGTAGACAGACCTGTGTTAGTCACCGAACTCTAAAGGGGCGCCGCCAATGGACTTCATGTTCGAGGACGAGGTCGACGAAGTCGGGTCGGACGTCGAGGCATATTGCCCCAAGTGCAAGGGCGATACCACGCACGTCGTCATTTCGAAATACGAAGACGAGATCCGTCGCGTCCAGTGCAACCCGTGTGGTGACGTTCACTCGTTCCGCAAGCCACGGGGAGACGTCGAGGACGACGTCCCGGAGCCCATCGCCGCCAAGAAGCGCGCGATGATGAAGAAGCTCACGTGGGAGGAGTTCTTCGCGAAACACAGCGACAAGAACGCCAAGCCTTACGAGTTCCGCGAGCACTATCACGAGAACGTGATCGTGACTCACCCCAAGTTCGGCAAGGGATTCATCTCCGAGATCCTCTCCGACAGCAAGGCCGAGGTGACCTTCAAGGATTCTCGGCGCGTCCTCGTCCACAACCGCAAGGACATGCCGGGGCTGCCGCTCGCCGCCGAAGGGGACGGTCACCCGTCGGACACGAAGATCACCAAGAACGGCAAACTATCCAGTAAGCCGGCCGGCAAGGTGAAGCCGGCCAAGGCCGCCGCCCCCGCGAAGGACACCCGGAAGCCGAGCGTGCCGGTCAAGGTCGCCACCCCGGCCCCTGCCCCGGCGCCTCGCTCGGCGAAGGCCCCCGTCAAGACCGCGCCCGCGGCCAAGACGGCGTCGGCCAAGCGCACCGCCAAGCCCGCCCGTCCGGTGCGCTCGGCACCACGCCCGCGCGCCGCCGCCAAGCGACCGGCCAAGGCCGCCAAGCGCGGTAAGAAGTAGTCGCCGCGGCGGCGGCCGCTACTTCACCAGGAAGACGTACAGATCGTAGAGGGCGTGCGTGTACACGGCAACCGCGAAGCCGCGATACCAGTAGAGCAAGCCGAAGCAGACGCCGGCCAACACGCGAAAGACGAAGATCCCGACGTGCAGGGGATCGCCGTACGGTGGGATGTGGTGCATGGCCGAGAACAGCGCCGCCTGAAGCAGCAGGGCCAGCGGAAAAGAGAGCCAGCGCCGCATCCCGATGACCCGGTCGAAGAGGACCATGAGCCCGGTCAGGATGCCGAGCCTGAACACCGTCTCCTCGTAGACCCCGGCGCCCAGCGACATCACCACCCGGGTGCCGAAGCTCTGCTGCGCGACGAACCCCCCGCCGCCGGCAAGCTGCGGGGAGATCCCGAGCGCGCGGGTCATCACGAACACGATGAGCGACCCCATGGTGAGCGCGTAAATGGCGCTCTCCAGCACCACACGCACGATGAGGTGAGGATCGAAGCGCTGCTTGTGGCGGAGAACGGTGACGGCGATCGCGAACGCCACCGCGACCGCGAAGGTGTAGGCCAGATATGAACCGGTCGACAGGTGGAGGTTCCGGAACAGGAACACGGTCAGGAAGTCCGCGCCGTTGAGGACCGGGAGCGTGAAGAGGACGCCGACCTGGTAGACGAGAAACAGCGGGAAGACCAGGATCAGGCTGGTGAGGAGGTTGCGCGGATCGTGGCCGGCCTGGCCACCGCCCAGGGCCGCCAGCTTGCTGCCTCCGATCTTCGCCCCGGCCTTGCCCCCGATCTTGCCTCCGGCCTTTCCGCCCGCGCGCTTCATCGGCACCTCATCGACCGCGGCGCGTGCGGCGCGCGGGTTTCTCATGCGGCGACTTCTTGTCGAGCGCGGCGATCGCGTCGGTCAGCTCTTCCTTCATGCAAGTGGTGTCCGTCCCTCCCCAGCTGATGGGACCGACCCGGCGCGCGCGCAATCCCCGCAGCGCGGTGAGCGCGCGCACGTCACCGAGCTTGCCCAGCTTCACGACCCAATCGCGTTTCTCCTCGCAAGTGGGTGCCTTGCGCAGCTCGAGCATCTCGAGCGAGACGCGATCGACCCGCTTGTCCTCGTCGAGATCGCCCAACGCGGCGGCGGCGCGGCGGCGGCGCGGCAGATCGCTCCCCTCGTTGGCCACCTTGGCCAGGAGGTCGGCGCCCGGTGCTCCCACGTGATCGATGAGGAGCGACAGCGCCGCGTCGCCCAGCTTCGGATCGGCGAGCAGCGCGTCGAGGTGGCCGAGCAGCACCGGGTCGCCCCGGAACCCGGGATCGAGCGCGATCGCCTGCGCGTACTGGTCGAGGGCGTCCTGATGTCGATCTTCGGCGTATGACACGCGACCCAACATATAGCGCACGCGGGCGTCCTTGGGCCGCGACGCGAGCAGAGTCTCCAGCGCCAGCCGCGCGGCGGAGGCGTTGTCGTCCTCCAGCCAGGCCTCGACCTTCTTCATCTCGGCGGCCACGTCGGGCGGCGGCGGCGCCGGCTTGGTGGGGAGGACGGTCAGCGCCGCGGTCCGGTGGTGCGTGCGCCGGTGCTTGACGACCGAGATCGTCCCCAGGCCCGCCACCAGGAGGGCGAGCACGACCGCGGGGGCGCGGCCGGGACGGGCCGGCGGCGCCAGATCCATCGCCGGCACGGTCGCGTCGACCCCTTCGCCGAGCTCCGCCTCGCCCTGCACCTCGGCGTCGTCGAGCGCTTGCAGGAACGCGACGGCGGTCGCGAAACGGTTGTCACGCGACTTCTCCATCGCCTGCTGGATCAAGAGCTCGAACGCGAGGGGGAGCCGGACGGCCGGGTTGACGTCACGGATGCGCGGCGCCGCGTGCGCCAGGTGCATGGAGATGATCTTGACCTTGTCCTCGGATTCGAACGGACGGCGGCCGGCCAACATCTCGAACAGGATCACGCCCGCCGCGTAGATGTCGGTGCGCGCGTCGACCTGCTCGCCGAGCGCCTGCTCGGGCGAGAGGTACTCGGGCGTCCCGAAGATGACGCCCGCCTGGGTGAGCGCCTGCCCGCCCGACTGCGGCTCGGTCACCTTGGCGATCCCGAAGTCGAGGATCTTCACCACGTCGCGCTGGCCGTCGCGCTCGACCAGCATGATGTTCTCCGGCTTCAGATCGCGGTGGACGACGCCCGCCGCGTGCGCGTGGTCGAGCGCGCGCAGGATCTGCCGCTCGATGGCCAGGGCGCGTTCGAGCGTGAGCGGCCCCGCGGCGATCGCCTGCGAAAGCGAGGTGCCGGCCAGGTACTCCATCGCCAAAAACAGCGACCCCTCGGCGGTGCGGCCGAAGTCGGTGACGGTGATGATGTTGGGGTGGGCCAGGCGGCTGGCCGATTCGGCCTCGCGCTCGAACCGGCGGGCGAACTCCTCTTTGCCGGAGAGCTCGGGCAGGAGCACCTTGATGGCCAGATCCCGGCGCATCATCGTGTGCTCGGCGCGGTAGACGGCCCCCATCCCGCCCACCCCGATGCGGTTGACGATGCGGTAGCGATCGCCGACTACCGTGCCGAGGAACGGATCGGTGACCGGCGCGCCGCAGCGGGCGCAGAAGGTGTCCTCCAGCTGCACTTCGCCGGCGCAGCCCGTGCAGGCGGCCACTAGTGCGCCTCCTTGCCGGCGTGGGCCACGGCGGTGGCCTTGGCGGGCGGCGGCTCCGGTCTCACGACCGCGATCGTCTCGCGCTGTGGGTCGAGGAACCGGCGCGCGGCGCGGTTGACGTCGGCGGCGGTGATCGCGGCCAGCGCGGCGGGGACCCGGCGGTAGCTCATGACCGGGAAACCGTACGCCTCGTCGAGGGCGAGCGCATCGGCGATCGCGCTCGGGCCACGCAGCTCGAGCGCCCGGGCCCCGGCCAGCCGGCGCGCCGCCGAAGCCACCGCGTCCGGGGCCAGGCCGCCGGTGGCCACGCCGGCCAGCGCCCCACGCAGCGCGGCCACCACGCCGTCCACCGCCGCGGGCGAGCAGGTGACGGCGACCGAAAGCTCGCCAGGATCGAGGCCTTTGGCCGCCGCGGGGGCGAAGCTGAAGACGCCGGCCGTTCCGCCGAGCGCGCGGTCGAGAGGACCGCCCCGCGCGCCGAGGGCCTCGGCGAGCACCTCCGCCGCCAGGCGATCGGGATCGTGGGCGCTGGGCCCCGGATAGCCGAGCACCAACTGGGCGACATCCTTGCTCGTGGCGCGAAACAGCGCGGTGGGCGCCGTGTGAGCCGGCTCGGGCGCGAGGTCCGGCGGGGGCGGCCCCGGGGCCGCACCGGCGTAGAGCGTGGTCAGCGTCGCGACCACCGTCTTGGGATCGACGTTGCCGACGACCGCAACCACCAGGCGCGAGACCGGATAGTGACGGCGGTAGTGATCGAGCAGCCGCAGCCGCCCGAGGCCGGCGAGCGAGGCGGCAGAGCCGAGCGGGTCGAGCCGGAACGGGTGCCCTGGCCAGAGCGCTTCGCGAAAAAGGCGCGCGGCGCCCCGCGCTGGATCGCCGTCGGAGGCGCGGGCCCGCTCGACCACCACGCGACGGCTGCCGTCGACCTCGCCGGCGGGGAAGCTGGGGCGCAAGAGGCAGTCGGCGAGCAGGGCCAGCCCGCGGGCCCAGTCGGCGGGGAGAAATTCCGCGCGCAGGCCGAGGTGGTTGCGGTCGGAGAAGCCCGCCAGCGTGCCGCCGAGCGCCCGCGTGTCGGCGGCGATCTGATCCGCGGAGCGGGTGCGCGTCCCGCGGTCGAGCAGCGCCGCGATGAGCGCGCCGGCGCCGTTCGATCCGGTATCTTCGGCGAGCGCCCCGCCAGCCCAGGCCGCCTCGACCGCGACCAGCGGCGCGCTCCGATCGCGGAGGACCAGGACGCGCAGGCCCGACGGGGTGACCGCGCGGACCACGTCGCCGCCGACCTCCGCCGGCGCGGCGGCGGCCGCCGGGTGGTCGGGCTGGCCCCCCGCGCCCGAGACGATCGCCTCGAACCGCGCCGTCTCCACGGCGGGCGAGCGCCCGCGCGCGCCGCCCGGATCGAGGGCCGCCACCGTGAGGCGCTCGGGGCGCAGAAACTTGGCCGCCGCCTCGCGCAGCGCGGCCGGGGCCAGGGCCGCCAGGCTCTCGCGGTACCGGACGTCGTAGTCGGAATCGCCTGCGACCGCGGCCGCGAAGCCGAGCCGGCGCGCCCGCCCCTCGATCCCCTCGCCGCTCCGTCCGACGTCCCGCTCGAGCGCGGCGCGGGCCCGGGCGAGCTCGTCGGCGGGCACCTCCTCGCGGCCGAGGCGCAACGCCTCGTCGATCGCCGCCTGGATCGCCGCCTCGATCCGCTGCGGCGCCGGCGCCACGAGCAGCTCGAGCAGCGCACCGCCCCGAGAGGAGGCGCCGCGGGTGTGGAAGGTGAGCCCCCGTGCGGCCGTGGCGACCTGTCGGTTGTCGCCGAGCTCGCGCGGCAGGCGCGCCTCGCGGCTCCCCGCCAGCACGGCGGCCAGCA
>DASYEX010000260.1:0-7995 GCA_036498765.1 Polyangia bacterium | reverse complement strand
CGATCCCGTTCATGCGCGACATCGTGCCCGGCTGCTATTGCCACCACGAGGCCTGGGACGGCTCGGGCTACCCGCAGGGGCTCATGGCCGATCACATCCCGCTCATCGGACGGATCGTCGCGGTGGCCGACGCCTACGACGCGATGACCTCCGATCGCGCCTACCGCAAGGCGTTGCCGCACGAGATCGCCTGCGGCGAGCTGGAGCGGTGCACGGGCGCGCAGTTCGACCCGGAGATCGTCCCTGTCTTCCTGGCGCAGATCGAGGAGTTCCGGCGCCTCGAAGCCGCCGCCGGGCGGATCATTCCGCGGTGATGAATCACCGTTGCTCCGATGACACCAAGCCCCATTAGCCGACCGAGAGGACCCCGATGAGCGCTGACGGCGCCGCCCCGCCACCATTCGCAGGAAACCGTATCCCGATCGCGATCGAGGAGGAGATGAAGTCGGCGTTCATGGACTATGCCATGAGCGTCATCGTGTCGCGGGCGCTCCCCGACGCGCGCGACGGACTCAAGCCGGTCCACCGCCGCATCCTCTTCACGCAGCACGGCCTCTCGAACTACTGGAACCGGCCCTACATCAAGTGCGCGCGCGTCGTCGGCGACGTGCTCGGCAAGTACCACCCGCACGGCGACACGGCCGCCTACGACGCGCTGGTCCGCATGGCCCAGGACTTCGCCATGCGCTACACGCTCATCGACGGGCAGGGGAACTTCGGCTCGGTCGACGGCGACTCGGCCGCCGCTTATCGCTACACCGAATGTCGGATGGAAAAGATCGGCGGCGAGCTGCTCGCCGACATCGACAAGGAGACCGTCGACTTCCAGCCCAACTACGACGACAAGGAGACCGAGCCGACCGTCCTGCCGGCCCGCTTCCCCAACCTGCTGGTCAACGGGGCCGCCGGCATCGCGGTCGGCATGGCCACCAACATCCCGCCGCACAACCTGCGCGAGGTGATCGACGCGACCATCGCCGTCATCAAGAACCCGGACATCACCACCGACGAGCTGATCGAGATCGTCCCCGGACCTGACTTCCCCACGGGCGGCTTCATCAACGGCCGCAACGGAATCCGCAACGCCTACGAGACGGGGCGCGGCGCCATCCTGATGCGGGGCCGCACGACCGTCGAGGAGCACCCCAAGACCGGGCGCAAGTCGATCGTGGCCACGGAGATCCCCTACCAGGTCAACAAGGCCAAGCTGATCGAGAAGATCGCCGAGCTGGTCCGCGACAAGAAGATCGAGGGGATCTCCGATCTCCGCGACGAGTCCGATCGGGACGGCATGCGGATCGTCATCGACCTCAAGAAGGACGCGGTGCCGGAGATCGTCCAGAACAACCTCTGGAAGATGACGCCGCTGCAGGAGTCGTTCGGCATCAACATGCTGGCGATCGTCGACGGGCGTCCCCAGATCCTCTCGCTCAAGAAGGCGCTCACCAACTACGTCGCCCACCGGCGCGACGTGGTGACGCGGCGGACGCTGTTCGATCTGCGCCAGGCGCGCGACCGGATGCACATCCTCGAGGGGTTGAAGATCGCGGTCGACAACATCGACGCCGTCATCGACCTCATCCGCTCCTCGAAGGACACCGAGGCGGCCAAGGCGGGCCTCATCCAGAGCTTCGATCTCTCGGCGCGGCAGGCGCAGGCGATCCTCGACATGCGGCTGGCCAAGCTGACCGGCCTCGAGCGCGACGCGCTGGTCGCCGAGATCAAGGAGGTCGCCGCCCTCATCGCCCACCTGGAAGAGATCCTGGGGAGCGAGAAGGTGCTGATGAAGGTCGTCACCGACGAGCTGGAGGCGGTGAAGAAGGAGTTCGGCGACGACCGGCGTACCGAGATCTCCGACGCCGACGTGGAGATCGACGTCGAGGACATGATCGCGCCCGAGGAGATGGTCGTCACCGTCACCCACGGCGGCTACGTCAAGCGCAACCCCAAGACGCTGTACCGCGCGCAGCGGCGCGGCGGGCGCGGCATCACCGGCGCGGCGACGCACGAGGAGGACTTCGTCGCCCAGCTGTTCGTCGCCTCGACGCACGACACGCTCTTGATGCTCACCAACAAGGGGCGCGCGTATTCGAAGAAGGTGTGGGAGGTCCCCCAGGCCGGCCGCACCGCCAAGGGGAAGGCCTTCGTCAACCTGATCCCGCTGCAGGAAGGTGAGCGCGTCGTGGCGCTCTTGCCGGTGCGCGAGTTCTCCGAGGGGGCCTTCGTGGTGATGGCCACCCGGACCGGCTACATCAAGAAGACCTCGCTCGACGCCTTCGCCAACATCCGGTCCTCCGGCATCATCGCGCTGTCGATCCCCGACGATGACGACCTGGTCGCGGTGCGCATCACCGAGGGGGCCTTCGACGTCCTCATCGGCACGCGCAACGGCTGGGCCATCCGCTTCCGCGAGGAGAACGTCCGCCCGATGGGGCGCACGGCCAGGGGGGTGCGCGGTATTCGTCTGCGCGATGGCGACGGCGACAAGGACCAGGTGGTCGGGATGGCCGTCGTCCCGCGCGAGGAGCCGGCCACCCTGCTCACCGTCTGCGAGCGCGGCTACGGCAAGCGGACACCAACCTCGGATTACCCCACCAAGAACCGCGGCGGCAAGGGGGTCATCACCATCAAGACCACCGAGCGCAACGGCAAGGTGGTCAGCCTGCGTCTGGTCAGCGACGACGACGACCTGATGCTCATCACCGACGGCGGGAAGTTGATCCGTATGCCGGTCGACGGCATCCCCACCATCGGCCGCAACACCCAGGGCGTGCGCCTCATCCGGCTCGAGGCCGAGGAGAAGGTGGTCGCGCTGGAACGGATGGCCGAAAAGGAAGAGGGCGAGCACGAGGTGTCACCCGAAGTGGTGGCCGCGCGGGCCGAGCAGCAGGCCGAGCCGCTCGGCGCCGAAGATCTCGGCGACGAGGCCAGCGCCGATGAGGGCGACGAAGAGGACGACGAGGACGACGAGGGCGGAGGCGGAGAGTCCTAGCCGATGGCCACCAACCCAGGCCCCAAACGCCCGCGCTCGTCATCGCTCTACGAACGGGCCTGCGCGCTCTTCCCCGGCGGCGTGAACTCGCCGGTGCGCGCGTTCAAGTCGGTCGGCGGGACGCCGGTCTTCATCGAGCGCGGCGTGGGACCCTTCGTCCACGACGTCGACGGCAACCGCTACATCGACTTCGTCGGCTCCTGGGGGGCGCTCATCCTGGGGCACGCCGATCCCGACGTGGTCGCCGCCGTCATCCACGCCGCCTCGGGGGGCACCAGCTTCGGCGCACCGACGCCGCGCGAGGTGGAGCTGGGCGAGCTGGTCCGCTTCATGATGCCGTCGCTGGAGAAGATGCGCTTCGTCTCCTCCGGCACCGAGGCGACGATGTCGGCGCTGCGCGCCGCGCGCGGCTTCACCGGCCGCCATCGCATCATCAAGGTCGATGGCGGCTACCACGGCCACTCCGACGCGCTGCTGGCCAAGGCGGGCTCGGGCGTCGTGACGCTGGGGCTGCCGGGCTCGAGCGGCGTCACGCCCGCCGCGGTGGCTGACACGCTGGTCGTCCCCTACAACGACCTCGACGCCATGCGCGCGGCGTTCGACGAGCACCGGGACGAGATCGCGGCCCTCATCATCGAGCCTATCCCCGCCAACATGGGCGTGGTGATGCCGCGCCCGGCTTACTTGCCGCTCTTGCGCTCGCTCTGTGACGAGTACGGCGCGCTGCTCATCTTCGACGAGGTGATCACCGGGTTCCGGGTGGCCCGCGGCGGCGCGCAGCAGATGTTCGGCGTGCGACCCGATCTCACCTGCCTGGGCAAGGTCGTGGGCGGGGGCCTGCCGTTCGGCGTGTACGGCGGACGCGCCGACGTGATGGACGTGATCGCGCCCGTCGGCCCCGTGTACCAGGCGGGGACGCTGTCAGGGAACCCGGTCGCGGTCGCCGCCGGCCTGGCCACGCTCAAGCGTCTCGACGAGCACGCCTACGTGACGCTGGAGGGGATCGGCCGCGTGCTGGAGGACGATCTGGCGCGCGCCGTGCGCCGCACCGGCGTCACCGCGCGCGTGCAGCGGGTCGGCTCGGCGTTCACCCTCTTCTTCGCCCCCGAGGAGGTGGTCGACCTGCAGAGCGCCAAGCGCTCGAACACCGACCAGTACGCCAAGTTCTTCCACGGCATGCTGGAGCGCGGGTTCCTGTTGCCTCCGGCCCAGTTCGAGGCAGCCTTCATCTCGCTCGCGCACACACTCGATGAGGTGAACGCCTTCACCGCCGCCGCGCGCGAGGCGCTGGCGGAGGTGGCGGCCGGCGCGCCCGCTCGCTAGCGCTCCCGCGCGCCTCGATCTGGAGCAGACGCATCTCTTCGCGGCGCTCGACGCCGCGCACACGACGTCAAACTTTCCCTTCGCCCAGCGCCTCACGCGGTTGCTCGAACCGCTCGGGCTCACGTGACCCTGGCGAGGCAGGTATAATCGCTCGGGCGTGAGTGCGCCTCCGTCGCGGTGGTTGGGTCCGCTCCTGTTGTCGCTGGCGGTCGTCGTGCTCTGGATCTGGGCGTGGCCCTGGTTCGCCGGCACCCGCCCCCTGCAGCCGTATGACTGGGCTCACGTCATCCGTCTCGGCGAGCGCGAGGGCAGGTTCTACCTCGGAGCGCTGGTGTTCGAAGCGCTCCTCGTCGCGGCGCTGACGGTGGTCTGTTCGCGGGTCTGGAACGGCCGCCTCGATGCGCGCCTAGCGAAGCTCGAGGCATCCGGCAAGAGCGCCTACGCGGCGATCGCGCTTCTGAGCGGAGTCCTCGCGATCGCGGTCGCGTTCGTGGTCGTGAGGCAGCACCCGATCACCGAGGACGAAAAGACTTACCTCTTTCAGGCGAAGCTCCTCCTGGGCGGACACCTGACGATCCCCGTGCCGGACTTCCCGCGCGCGTTCTGGCAGCCGTTCCTGGTGGAGGCTGGGGGCCGCTGGAGCGGGCAGTATTTCTGGGCGCATCCGGCGCTGCTGGCGCTCGGTCTCCTGCTTCACCTCCCGGCGATCGTGCCCGCCCTCGAGCTCATGACGGGCGTGTTCTTCACCGGGTTACTCGTCGAAGAGTACGCGCGCGATCGCCGGGCCGGGGTTCTGTCGGCGCTGCTCCTGGCGGGGAGCCCCTTGGCGCTCTTCACCGCGGGTTCCCTGCACTCCGCGACGCTCAGCATGGCGTGCGGCGCGGTGGCGCTCTGGTCGATGGCCCGGGTCGCGAACGGCCGTCCCAGCGTCGGCTCTGCGGTCGCGCTGGGGCTCTCGGTGGCGATCGGAATGCACAACCGTCCGCTCGACATCGCCGCCCTCGTCGCGGGCGCCGGTGTAGTCCTGCTTCTCCGCCGGAAGGTCGACCTCAAACGGGTGTTGGTGAGCTTGGCTCCGTCGATCGCCATCGTGCTCCTGGCGTTGGTCGCCCAGGCCTTCTTGAACCGCGCCGTCTCGGGGAGTTGCGCCCATTCGGGATATTGGCTCTTCAACGAAGGCCACGGGTGGACGACGATGGGCTTCGGCAAGGGACCGTTTGGGCTCCCGCACACGCCCAGCATCGCCACCATCAAGACGCTCGCCGTGTGGATTCGCCTTGCCTTCTACACGACCGGGTCGCCCTGGGCGCTGTTCCTCTTGGTCTTGCCGTTCCCGGGATCGCGACCCGGCGGGCGTCGAGGCGCGGCGCCCGGCGCCATCGTTCTCGTCTACGCCGGCGCCTACTTCCTCTACGCCAGCGCCTCGATCCTGACGACCGGCCCGGTCTATTACGACGCGCTCATGCCGGTGATGGCGGGCTGGATCGCCCTTTCGGCGATCACCTGGCACGAGCGCGTTCGCAGCCAGCCGTGGGCACGGCGCCTCGTCCCCTCCTTTCTCGTGGCCCAGGCGGTGGCGGCGCTGATCGTGTTTTGGCCACCCGAGCTGCTGGAGGTCGCGAACGCCGCAAGCAGCGCGAGCGCGTGCGAGCGCGTGGCCGAGCGACGCGGCGTTTCGCGCGCGATGATCTTCGTGGGCGGCGGGGGGAAGTCGCTGGCGAGCTGGACCTCGTGGCCGCCACAGTCACTGCCTACCCTCGACGATCCGATCCTCTTCGCCAACAGCCGCGGACCCGCCGAGGACGCGGGCGCGGCGGCCCGTTACGCCAACGGCCGCCCGCTCTACCTCGCCCACTGCGTCCAGGAAGCCTCTCCCACCCTGGCCCGATACGATCCGGTGACCGACCCGGCGGATCCCCTCGAGGCGACCAGCCCCGATGTTCACTAAAGAACCAGGGCCGCGCGCGGCGCTTCCGGCCGCCTTCTTCATCGCCGGAGTCCTGGTGCTCGCAGGAATGTTCGCGCGGGTCGCATCGCGGCCGGACTTTTTCCAGTGGGACTTCGACGTCTACTACTACGCCGCCCGCGGCTTCCTGGCCGGACAGAACTTCTACGATCTGGCGACGCTGCGGACGCTGATGGCGGCGAACCACTGCACGCCTGTGTTCAAGCACCTGGGGTTCGTCTACCCGCCGATCACCATCTTGTGGTTTGTCCCCTTCGCGATGCTGGGGTTGGCGGCGGCCTTCGGCGCCTATCTCGCGCTCAAGGCCGTCGTGGTGGTGGCGTTCGTGGCGCTGGGCCGCCGGCTCGTCACCGGGCGTTGGACGCGCGCGGCCTTCCCGCTCCTGACGGCCCTGATGCTCGACGGCGCCCTCTGGCGAGATCTCAGCGCGGGGAACGTCGCTCTCTTCGAGGCGGTATGGCTGCTGCTCGCCTTCTCGGCGCTCGAGCGGGCGCGCTCCGGGCGGTTCGGCGCGGCGCTGGCGGCCGCCACCGCCTGCAAGGGGACGCTGGCGCCGCTGCTGGCGGTGCCGGCGTTCGCGGGGCCGCGGGCGTTCGCCCGGGCTCTGGCGGGGTTTGCGTGGCTGCCGCTATCGGCACTGGTGTTCGCGCTGCTCTTCCCGGCGGTCAGCCGCCACTACGCCGAGGTCAGCCCGGGCTTGGCCGTCACGCTGTTGCTGGCCGACCGGGGCCGCCTCAACTCGAGCTCGTTTCAGTTCTTCGCCGAGCTGTCTCGCCTGTGCGTCGGCGAGGTGCGGCCGGCGCTCATCGCGGCGCCCATCGCGGTCTGGGATGTCTATGTGGCGGCCGCGACTTGGCGCACCCTGCGACGTCGCGAGCTCTCGGCACCGATGTCCGCCGCCCTGGCCGTCCTGGCCTACGTCCTGCTGATGCCGCGCATGAAGGACTACACATACGTGATCGCGATCGTCCCCTGCCTGTGGGCGATAGAGCGCTCGGCCCTGGGCCGACGCGCGCGCGTGGCCCTGCTGGTCTACGCGATGCTCCCCTATGACCTCATTCTCGGTCTGATTCCAGCGGTGGCCAATCCGTTCGTGCCGTCGTTCGCACGGCTGCCGTTCGACTTCTCGCCGCTGGTCGTGTGCGCGATCTGCTGGGCGCTGCTCACGCGGGCACCGCGCGCCGCCGCGACCGACACCCGCGGAGACGCCGGTCCGCCTTGATTTCGCCGACGACGGTCAGCCCCGGAAGAGATCGGGGCTGGCGCTCCATCACCATCGCATTTTACCGATGCGCTGCTGGGACGAAGAGAGTCTCTCGTCGCCGCGGCTCCGCCCGTAAGATGCGGCATGGCTTTCCCTCCCCGACCCCGTCCCTTTCACGGACGCGCTGCGGAGCTCGCGACGCTGGCGGCCGCCTGTCGCACGGGCCTGCATCCGCGGCTGGCGCTGGTCGGCCCGGGCGGGAGCGGGAAATCGACGCTGGCCGCCGCGCTCGGCCACCGCGTCCGGCGCGACTATCCGGGCGGCCTCGAATGGGTGCGCGTGGGCGCCTGGGATCACCGGACGCTCATCGACATGCTCGCCATTCGTCTCGGCGTGCCGCTGGGCCGCCTCGATGAACGGCAGCAGCGCCTCCGCGCGGTCAGGCGACAGCTTCGCGCGCGCGGCCCCACGCTGGTCGTGCTCGACAACCACGAGGACGACCGCGAGATG
>DASYEX010000259.1:0-4633 GCA_036498765.1 Polyangia bacterium | reverse complement strand
GTTGCCGTCGGCCCGCACCACCACGTCGTTCGGCGCGTTCAGCGGCGTGCCGGGATGTCCCGGCCTCGACGGCGGCCAGGCGTCGGCCAGCACCGTCCGCTCCCCCTCGGGCGAGATGCGCACCAGGCGCCCGTTGTAACGCTCGGTGGCGATGAGCCCCCCGGCTGCGTCGACCGCCAAGCCGTTGGTGCTGGTGGGGCCCCGATCGGAGACGGCGTAGGGGAAGATCGAGAAGCGGCGCATCGTCGGATCGAACCGATAGATGACGGCCCCGGGCCCGTTCTTCTCGACGACGTCGGAGAAGATCAGGTACGGGCCGTCCGCCACCCAGAACGGCCCCTCGAGCGAGACGAAGGGGACGGGGGTGGGGAGCGCGCGCGGCGTCCCCGCACCCGCGAGCATCAGCGGCGCAGGCCCGCCGACGGTCGACGCGGGTGGCTCGGCCGGCGAGGTGGCGCACGCGGCGGCCAACAGAATCGGCGCGACGCGACCAAGTCGCGTGAGCAACGACGGGCTTCGCCCGGCGAAGCTCGCTCGTGGGGGATCCAAAGGACCCTTCGAGGGTCCTTTGCTCGAGCGGAGACGCATGGACCCCCATAAAAGCACGTAGCGGCGATTCTGGCGACGGCGCCGTTTCTTGCGACGGACCTCGGCGGCGACTAGCATCGGGGGGAGCGGCCTCGCCGCCTCCGACGATGCGATTCTTGTTGGTCTGCCTGGGCGGTGCCGCCGGAACCGGGGCCCGGTACCTGTTCGGCGGGTGGGCCCAGCGGACCCTGGGCGTCGGGTTCCCTTACGGCACGCTCATCATCAACGCCGTCGGCTCGTTCCTGCTGGTGATGATCATGTACCTCTCGCTGGAGACGGGCGTCCTCTCCCCCGACGCACGCGTGATCCTCGGCACCGGCGTGATGGGGGGCTTCACCACCTATTCGACGTTCAACTACGAGACCTTTCGGCTCTTCCAGCAAGGGTCGTTCGGCACGGCTGCGCTCTACCTGGCGGCCACGGTGGTCGGCTGCCTCGGCGCCGGCGCGCTCGGCCTGGTGTTGGCGCGCGCCATCGGCTGAGCTCGCGCCCGCCTCGGGGGACGACGTTTGCGACCTTGCCCGATGGTCGCTCAGCCTCCCCGGCTCCACGATGACTGACGCGCGCGATGAAGGGGCTCGCGACGGTGGCGTTGGCGGTTTTGGTGGGGGCGGCGGCGCCGGCGTGGGCCGGGCCGGCCGCCACCGCGCAGGTCGCGGCGAGCGAGCCGTCACCCGTCGAGCAGATCTCGGCGACCGGGTACGGCTATGTCGTCCCCGACGCGCCCAACTATCTGATGGGGATCGCGTCGGCCGACCTCGCCTGGCTGCACGTCGAGGGCCGCTACAACTACGAGGCGCTGCGCACCGGCTCCGCGTTCGGCGGCCTCAACTTCGGCTGGGGCCGGCCGTTGCGCCTGAACCTCACCCCGATGGTCGGCGGCGTGTTCGGCCGCCTCGACGGCATCGCGCCCGCCCTCCGCTTCACGATCACCTGGTGGCGGGTCGATCTCTTCAGCGAATCCGAGGTGGTGGTCCCGTTCGCGAGCGGCAGCCGCGCCTTCTTCTATGACTGGTCCGAGCTGGGGCTCTCGCTGCCGCTCGGGATCCGCGCGGGGGGCGCCATCCAGCGCAACCTGGTTTTTCAAACAGCGCTCGAGGTCCAGCGCGGCCTCTTCGCCGGGCTTCGCCTCGGTCCTTTCAACTTCACGGTCTACGAGTTCAACTGGGGCTGGATCTCGCCCACCTTCGTCTTCGCGCTGGGCCTCGGCGTTTGAGCTCACGGGGCAGCCGCCGTCCGAGGGCGGCTGCGGTCAGGGCGCGCCCGCGTCGCCCGCGTCCAGGTGGGCGGCGTCGGAGCGCGGGTCGACGCCGAGCGGGACGTCGACGCTGCAGCGGGCGGCCGCGATCCCGACCGCCAGCGCGAGCGCGAAGGCCAGCACCGCCGACCACGCGCCGGCGACGACCTTCATGGGGTGCTCGCCTTCCCGTCGATGGTGTAGCTGAGCGAGAGCCCCAGCCACAGGGCCGGCGAGTCGCCCACCGTCCCCTGGGGCACCACCTGCAGGTGGTAGGGGCGCGGCTGCCAGCGCACGTTGATGGCCGCGGCCACGCCGATGCGCCCGAACAGCCGCAGCGTCGCGCCGGCCATCGCCAGCACCCCGAGATCGAGCCGCCACTGCCGATCCGTCTCGACCAGATCTTGACCGAGGACGGCGGTCGGCGTGACCGACCCGCCGACGACCATCCAGGGGCGGAAGCGCCCGAGGTACCAGGTGACGCGGGCACCGGCGTCGAGCGGGAAGCGGAGCAGCTCCGCCTTGAAGCCGTCCTCGAGGATCAGCGTGGCCGGTCCGCGCGCACCGGCGGCTCCGATGAGCGACCAGCGCCCGCTGCCGAGCGCGCCGCGAAACTCGGCGCCGGGCGCCCACGGGGTGCCGGCCTTCCCGGGCGCGACGTCGAAGACCGCCCCTTTCTCGATCGTCCAGATGGGTGGTCCGAACACCTGCGCGTGGGAACGAAGGTCATCCGCGACGAGCGCCACGGCCTGACGCGCGCGCGCCGCGCAGTCACGCGCCGGATCGTCCAGCGTCGTGACCTTTCCGCGCACGACGATGCGGTAGTGTGGTCCGTGATCCTGGATGGAGATGGAGACGCGTGCTTCGTCGGCGGAGACCACCTCGCCGAACAGGCGGCGCAGCGACTCCACGTCCGGGCAGGCTCCCACCACCTCGAGGGTCGGGTCGGCAGCGGTCGGCTGGTCGGCGGCGTGAGCGCCCGCCGTCATCGCGGCGGCAGCGAGCAGCGCCGCCACCGCTCCCAGCTCGGCTGCACGCGGCATCGCAGCCAACCAAGGTTATGCGGGCGCGGCGCCGCGGCGATGCGCCGCCGGCTGATTCGACGGGCGGAGCTATTTCTTCTTGTCGGACGTCTTGTCCGATTGGGCGGCCCCCTTCGAGTCGATGTTCTTCGCCGTCATCGAGTACTCGATGGTGACCTTGTCGCCGACCTTCACGTCGGCGGGCGCCTTGGTGTCCTTGTCGCGGGCGAGCTGCCACTTCTCCTTCCCCTTCTGCACGGTGATCGTCGAGTCGGTGACCTCCAGGACCGGTCCGGTCACCTGATAGGTCTTGGTCGACTCGGCGCGCGCGCCGGTGGGGACGGTGGCCGCCGCCGCCAGCGACAGCAGCCCGGCCTGGATCAGGGTCGCAAGCTTCATGGGATCCTCCTTGCGCGGACGGTGCGATCGCGCGCGGCAGGCGACAAGATCAGCCGCTTCCTGATTTGCGCGCGCAGACCGAGACGCGCGCCGACGCCTAATAGGCGGTGGTGGTGATCCCGGTGACCGCCGCGTCGTAGGTGGTCACGGCGGCGCCGGAGGTCGCCGTCACGCTCGAGCCGTTGGTGAAGGTGACGCCGCTGGCGTGGAAGATCTCCAGGCCGCTCTTGCCCGAGAGCTTCACGTTGTCGAAGGTGACGTTGGAGATCTTCGCCTCGGGCAGGCCCCAGAGGATCCCCGCCTGCGTCGCGCCGGTGGCGGTCACGTTCTTGAGCGTGATGTTCTGCCAGTACGGCGTCGTCGAGGTGACGGCCATCGCCGTGTCAGCCGTCGGATCGGTCGGCAGCGTCGGGTAGTACGAGGTGATGTAGACCGGCGTCGGGACGTTGGTCATCGTCACGTTGGAGTAGGTGAGGTCGGTGACGGTGCCGCCCCGATCGCGCGCCGACTTCATGCGGATGCCGGAGGTGGTGCCGTTCATCGTCAGGTGATCGACGGTGAGGTGCGAGACGCCGTTCTCGGTGATGCTGCCGATCGAGCAGCCGTGTCCGACGCCGAACGTCGAGTAGCCGATGTAGAGGTTGGTCCCGCCCATCGCGACGTTGTCGTCGCCGTCGGCGATGTTGTTGTTGCAGAAGAACATCCCCGTCGCCGTCACGTCGACACCGTCGGTGTTCTTGGGCGGCGACTTTCCCGACACCGCCAGTGTCGAGATGGTGATCCCGGTGATGGTGACGTTGGTGTCGCCCTTTACCCAGATGTGCTCCTCGGGCGGGTTGGTCAGCTTGATTCCGCTGATCTGGATGCGCGTCACCTTGCCCAGGTTCACCTCTTGCGGGCGCGTCACCGACGAGTCGGCCGCGAAGGCGTCCCACCAGGCCTGCCCCTGGCCGTCGATGGTCCCCGAGCCGGTGATGGCGATGTCGTGCGTGCTGCCGGAGGAGGTGATGAAGGCCGGCGGCGGCGAGGGGTAGGTGCCGTACGGCAACATTTTCAGCGTAGCGCCCGAGGCGAGCTGCAGGTTCGTGCCGCTGCCGATCACGATCGGCCCCGAGAGGAACGTCCCGGACGGAACGTTGACCGTCCCGCCGCCCGCGCTCTGCGCCGCGGTCAGCGCCGCCTGGATGGCCTTGGTGTTGTCGGTCTTGTTGTCGCCGAGGGCGCCGTAGGTGGTCACGTCGAAGCTGCCCGAGGGGATCGTCGGCAGCGCAACCGTCTCGGTATTGGCGGGCCCGCAGGGATCGTTCGACCCCGCCGCGCCGCCGGTGGCCGCGCCGCCGGTCCCGGTCCCACCGGTCGCGGAGCCGCCGCTTCCGGTTCCCCCGCT
>DASYEX010000258.1:0-9923 GCA_036498765.1 Polyangia bacterium | reverse complement strand
GCCCGATCTGCCGGCTCGCCCCAGATGCCTGGTCCGGTGATCCGCATCGCCCCGAACCCGAGACGGTGGACCGGAAGGTCGCCCCCGATCTTGAAGGTCCAAGGGGCTGCTGAGGGAGACGGCGAAGGCTCGATCGCGGCCATGCGATAAGGATAGGGCGGCCGGAGCCGATGACGTGGGCAGCCCATCTCATTTTTTGTCGATTTGTATCATTTTTATCCGTTTTGGCGGCGCGGAAACCTCACGGGAATAATAAGATCTGCTCACTGTGACGCGGCGGCGACGCGTGGATTGGCCCATCATCCTCGGGCCGAAGGCACCGGTCCCGAAGGTGGTGGATCGGTCTGCGCGCGGAAAGCTGGCCGCGCTGCTGGCGGCCTTCGACGAGATCCACGCGCTCGACGATCCGAACCTGATCCTCAGGCGCGCCATCGAGCTCGGGCGCGATCGGATCGGTCTTCAGCGCGCCGGCATCTTCGTGCTCGATCGCTCGCGCAACCTGATGCTCGGGACCTGGGGGATGGACCTCAAGGGGAACGTCGTCGACGAGCACCACCTCATGTACGACGTCAGCGAGACGGACAAGGAGGCCTTCCGCCGCTCCGAGCAGGAGGGGGCGCACTTCACCGTGTTCGAGAACTGCCCGATCGTCGAGCACCACCAGGGTGAGACGCGCATCGCGGGGCGTGGCTGGGTGGCCTGCACGCCCATCCGCTCGACGCGCGCCGCGATCGGGATGATGTTCAACGACGCCTCGCTGACCGACGCGCCCGCCGACGAGGCCAAGCAGGCGCACGCCGCCATTCTCTGCTCGCTGCTGGGCACGATGCTCGATCCGGTGCGCGGCTCGCTGGGCCACGGGACGGGAGCGTCGGGCGAATCGCCCAGCCACCGCCTGGTCTCGTCGACGGTCAGCATGCTGTCGAAGGATCCGGCCATGGGCGGCAAGGAGATCGCCGGGGCGTTGGACATCAGCCTCAGCCGCCTCTCCCGCGTCTTCAAGGCGGAGATGGGGATGTCGCTGGTCGAGTACCGTAACCGGCTGAGGCTCGATCGGTTCTCCGTGCTGCTCGACCGTGGCCGGACGAACCTGCTCGAGGCGGCGCTGGCGGCCGGCTTCGGCAGCTACGCTCAGTTTCACCGCGTGTTCCGCGCGCTGCGGCACGTGACGCCGCGAGAGTACCTCCGCCGTCAGGCCTAGGCGGCGCGGGGCGCGCGGCGCGCCCTCGGCGAATGTGCGATCATGGGGCGATGGCCGTCGCTCCGCAGATCGCCAGGCGGCCGGGGCGCGCGCGCCGGTTCCTGTGCGCGACGCTGCTCGTCGCCGCTTCCTGCGCGACCCCCAAGACCGAGGGCACCGACGCCCAGGCCGGCACCGGCGGCGGCGGGTCGCGCGGCACCGGCGGCGGCGCCGGCGGGATGGGCGGGGCGGGTGGTACCAGCGGAGGTGGGGGCACCAGCGCCGGCGGCAGCCCCGGCAGCGGCGGTGCGACGGCCAGCGGCGGCGCGGGCGGGCGAGCGGGCAACGCAGGGGGCGGGAGCGGAGGCGCGGCTGGCACCGGCGGCAAGGGTGGGACTGGGACGGCCGGCGCAGCCGGCGCGGCCGGAGCTGGCGGCGTGGCCGGCGCGGCCGGAGCTGGCGGCGTGGCCGGGATGGCCGGTGCGGGCGGTGCCCCGCTGGCCACGGCGCCGGTCTGGAGCTGGACCGGCGTCGTGGGCACGGGCCAGAGCCTCGCCGTCGGGGGCCAGGGCAACGCGACGCCGACGCCGATCGGGGCGACGACGCAGCCGTTCCACAACCTCAAGCTGTCGCTGGGCAGTGTCAGCGTGCCGCCCTGGCCGATGCCCGTGACGACCACCGGCCTCTCGATGGTCGCGCTCGTCGAGCCGCTGCGCACGATCACCACCACCTACCCGAGCGCGTACCCCAAGAACATCTACGGCGAGTCGGTGCACACGGCGATGAGCGACGAGCTCACCTCGCTGGCGACGGCGGCCGGCAAGAGCGACTACGTCAGCGCCCACACCGAGGTCGGCGAGGCGGGGCAGCCCCTCTCCGTGATCTCGAAGGGGGCGACCGACACCGGCACGACCGGCCGCGCCTACGCGGCGTCGCTGTTCGAGGTGGGGGCGATCGCGAAGCTGGCCAAGGCGCAGGGGAAGACGTACGGCGTGGGCGCCATCCTGCTCAACCACGGCGAGTCGGACGCCGCCAGCACCACTTACGAGAGCGACATGGTGACGTTGTGGAGCAACTACAACCAGGACCTGCCGCCGTTGACGGGGCAGACGTTCGCCATCCCCATGCTCCTCTCGCAGCAGCACTCGAACCCGACGAACGGCGGCGCGACGTCGCCGGCGACGATCGCGCAGTGGAAGATCGGCGTCGACCACCCGGGCCAGATCATCTGCACGGGGCCGAAGTACCAGTACTCGTACGTCAGCGACTTCACCCACCTCATCGACAAGGACTACGAGCGCCTCGGCGAGAAGGACGCGCAGGTCTACTATCAGCGCGTCGTCCTCGGCAACGACTGGCAGCCGCTGCAGCCCACCGGCGCTTCGCGCAGCGGGCAGGTCATCACCGTCACCTTCAACGTCCCCCATCCGCCCCTCGCCTGGGACACCACGCTGCCGGCGCCGCACGCGGCCAGCAACACCGCCTGGTCACAGGGCAAGGGGTTCGAGGTGCTGAGCGGCACGACGCCGGTGACGATCAGCAGCGTCGCGATCGCCGGGAGCTCGGTGCAGATCACCGTGGCCGGCACGCTGCCCGCCTCGGGCGTGACGGTCGCCTACGCCTTCACGGCGGACAGCGCGCCGCGCGCCAACGGCACGATCCGCTGGGGCCTGCTCCACGATTCGGATCCGTTCGTCGGGTACCTCACCGGCCTGCCGGGGCAGAACTATGCGCTGGCCTTTCAGATGACCGTCCCCTGAGGGCCGCCGGCTACGGCAGCATCAAGGTGACGTCCGCGGTGACCAGGACGGACGGCGCGCCCGCGCGCCCGAGGATGACCCCGTTTTTCCCGTTTTCGTCGACCTCCAGCAGCATGTCGGGCACCGTCGCGAAGACCTCCGCCTCGGCGCCGACGCTGAAGCGCTCGCCGAGACCGTAGCTGAGGCCGCCCCCGGCGCCGAACAGGGGGACCCAAGCCGTACTGATCCGCGGCAGCCCGTTGGTGGAATCCGAGCTCACGTTGGCGCGGAGATAGTTGATCCCCGTCAGCGCGGCGACGAACGGTCGTACCAGCCGGAAGGGAAACCGAAACCGGAGCTCCAGGGTCCCCAGCGCCTGCATCAGGCTGGCTTGGGCGGTGGGGGCGGTCGCGAAGGTCGAGTTGAACGGACCGGCGAACGTGAGGACGGTGGCCCAGCGGGGGCTGACGACCGCCCCCGCGGCCAACCTGGCGCCGAGCGCCGGGGCGATGCCGGGCTCGCCGAGCGCCGGCGACGCGAGAACCCCGATGCCGGTCGAGAGCGACCAGCGCGGCGGGGGAGGTGGTGGCGCGGGGATCTTCGGTTCCTCGGGGTCCACGGCGGGCGAAGAGGGGAGCGGGGAGGGGCGGCGCCGGGCGTTGAGGCGCAGATCGCGCAGCAGCTCGACGGCGCGCACCGCCAGCACCGACGGATCCTGGCCCCCGTCGCGGTCGAGAACCCGCACGTGGCGGGAGAGCTCGAGCCCGTCCGGCATGATGGCGCGCACGTCGAGCTCGACGATACCGTCGTCGCGCCCGAGCGCGATCGACGCGGTGGCCTCGGGGCCGGGGCAGGGGATGCGCGTCTCCGTGGGCTCCCCACAATCGACGAACCGGCTTTCGAAGCCGCTGGCCGCCAGCTCGGAGCGGATGCGTGAGCTGACCTCCTGCAACAGAGGATCGTCTGTCGCGGGCCGCATGACCGCCACGTAGGGGGCGGGCGCCGCGGCGGGAGCCGCCGGCCCTGAAGGCGCGCCGCCCGAAGGCGCGCTGCCCGAAGGCGCGCTGCCCGAAGGCGCGTTGCCCGAAGGCGCGTTGACCGAAGGCGCGTTGACCGAAGGCGGCGCGGCCTGGGGCACGGCGGCCGCGTCCGGCGGATCACCGGCCAGCGCCAGCGCCACCACGACCGAGAGAGCGCCCGCGATCACCGAGCTTGGAGAATAGCCTGAGCGTGGAGCAGGTAGGTGCCGTCGGGGAACCGACGGAGGTATTCGTGGGCCAGATCGCGCGCCGGCAGCCGGCCGGAGACGCGCGAAACGCCGAGCATCTCGCGGCCGAGCGCCTCGGAGGCGTAGGGCCCTTGCGGCTCCTCGTTCAGGTAGCGGCGGTACCAGTCGAGCGCTTCCGCGGCCGCACCGCGGTCATCGGCCAGGCGCCCCAGGAAGAACGCCGCGGCCCCGGCGGCCGGCGTGCCGGGGAAGCGGGCTCGCTGGGCACGCAGCACGCGCTCGGCCAGGTAGGTCCGACCGGCGTACCGGGTGGCGTCGGCCAGCGCCACCAGCGCCGGGCCGTCGGCCTCGGCGACGGCCGTGTCGATCCCGTGCGCGACCGCTTCGGCGACCACGCCCGCCGCGTCGCCCGAGGAGACGCGCGCCGCCCAGGTCTGGGGCTTCCAGTCGGGGAGCGCGGGCGGGCTCGCCAACGCCACCGTGCGGGTCGCCTTGGTCGGTTTGCCCGGCGCCGGTGGACGCAAGGGCGGTCGCTCGCGCGTCACCGCCGGCTCCGCTGCGGGCGAACCCGACGGCGCGGCGGGCGCAGCGCCCGATGGCGCGGCGGCGGCTCCGTCGCTGCCCGCCGGATCGCGTTGCCGTCGCTCGGCTTCGCCGAGGGACGTCCCCGATTCATCGATCCGCAGCTCGCGCGTCGCGAGGTGCGCGGTCAGGTGTTGCCCCGGCCGCAGCGTCGCGTGCTCGGTGAGCATGGGCCCGCTGACCCGCACCGAGCCCTTGCGGAGGCGAATCTCCACCACCTCCGCGGCGCTGGACCAGCGGACGTCGAACTCGGTCCCCGTCACCTCGACGACATAGGGGCCGGCCTCGACGCTCCAGGCGGCGTGCGGCAGGTGATTGACGGCGAAGTGCGCCTGGCCCTCCTCCACGCGCAGCCGCGCCCCGTGCGGGCTGGGCGCCACCACCGACATCCGGGCGCCCGCCGCCAGATCGATCCGCGTTCCGTCGGAGAACTGCACCTTCGTCCCCGCGGTGGTGCCGCCTCGAATGTAGCCCCCCTCCTCGATGGCGCCACCGCCCACGTCGTAGGTGATGGGGCGGCCGGCGCGCCAGGTGTGAACGCCCAGGACCAGCGCCACCACGGCTGCGCTGGTGGCCAGACCCAGTCCGCCGCGCACCGCCCACCAGCGCGGGCCCATCGTCGCTCGGGCCGTCGGCAGAGGCCCTTGGGCGCGGCGGGCCTCGAGGCGGTGCCAGGCGCCAGGCGCCGGCTCGCCCGCGGCGTCGTTGGCGGCTACCCGGCGCGCTTGGTCCGACAGCGCGGCGACCAGCGCCTCGTCGTCGAGCCGGGTCACGCCTCACCTCCCTCGGCGAGCTGGACCAACTCGGGATCGCGCCGGACCAGCGCCGCGACCCGCTTGGTCGCCCGGATGAGGCGGCGCTGGGCCGTCGAGATCGACACGCCGTGAGCTTGCGCGACCTCTGCCAGCGTCAGCTTCTCGATCGTCCGCGACACGAAGATCGATCGCTCCGCCGTCCCCAGCTGGCCCAGCACCGCGTAATAGCGGGCGATGACGTCGCGCGCCTCGACGTCGGGGCCCGGGACCGGCGTGTCCGGCGTCTCGCCCGTCGGCGTGAGGTGCAACCACCGCCGCCGGGTGCGGCTGGCGATCTCGCCGCGCACCACCCGGATGGCGATGCCGGCGAGAAAGCCGCGCACGGCGGCCGGCTCGCGCAGCGTCCCGATGCGCTTGAAGAACCTGAGGAAAACCTCCTGCAGGAGGTCCTCGCGGTCGGGCCCCGGCCCCAAGAGGCGGCGCAGCGTCTCGGCCACCCCGGGCGAGAAGCGGTTCCAGGCCAAAAGCTCCGACTGGCGGTCGCCGCGTCGCAGCGCCTCCGCGATGGCCGCGTCGGTCGGCTCGTTGCCGGCGCTGCCGCGGATGACGCGGAATGGGGAGGGGGCCATGGGTTCCCTTACATAGTGCGCCCCCCTACCGGAAAGTTGGTCAACGATCGACCGGGGGCCCGACTCGGGGTAAACCCGGGTCTGAAATGATCCGGCAGGTCGGGGCGACGCGGATCGCCGGCATCGGGACGTCGATCTTCACCGAGATCACCGCCCTCGCGTTGGAGCACGGCGCCGCCAACCTGGGACAGGGGTTCCCGGACTTCGCCGCCCCGGCCTTCGTCAAAGAGGCGGCGGCACGCCACATCCGCGAAGACCGGAACCAGTACGCGGCCAGCGCAGGGGTGCCACGGCTGAGGCGCGCGCTGGCGGACGACTACCGTCGCCGCTGGCCGGACGGGCCGGTCGTCGACCCGGACGCCGAGGTGACCGTGGCGGCCGGCGCGACCGAGCTCCTCCACGACGCGCTCCTGGCGGTGGTCGATCCGGGCGACGAGGTGATCGTCTTCGAGCCGGCCTACGACGCCTATGCGCCCGACGTCGCCATGGCGGGGGCCACCGTGCGCGCGGTACCGCTGGCGCCACCCCACTGGCGGTTCGAGCCGGCGCGGCTGGCGGCGGCGTTCGGGCCGCGCACGCGCGCGCTCATCCTGAACACGCCGCACAACCCGACCGGCAAGATGTTCCGCCGCGAGGAGCTGGAGGCCATCGCCGAGCTCTGCCGCCGGCACGAGGTGGTGGTCATCGCCGACGAGGTCTATTCGGAGCTCACCTTCGGCGTCCCGCACCTCTCCATCGCCACGCTCCCCGGGATGTACGAGCGGACGATCACCATCGACAGCATGGGGAAGACGTTCAGCGTCACGGGCTGGAAGGTCGGCTGGGCCGTCGCGGCGCCCCCGCTGACCGCGGCGCTGCGGGCGGTCCACCAGTTCGTGACCTTCACCAACGCGGCCCCGTTTCAGGAGGCGCTGGCCGACGTGCTGCCGCGCGCCGCGGGCGACGGGTTCTACGCCGGCCTGCGCGCCGACTACGGTCGCCGGCGCGATCTGCTGGCCGGGGCTCTCGGCGGCGCGGGGCTTCCGTCGCTGGCCGTCGAGGGGGCGTACTTCCTGCTCGTCGATCTGCGCCCGCTCGGCGTGGGCGACGACGTCGCGTTCTGCCGGCGTCTCGTCACCGAGGTCGGCGTGGCGGCCATCCCGACCTCCGTCTTCTACGCTGACCCGTCCGCCGCGCCCCCATTCGCGCGCTTCTGCTTCGCCAAGAGTGACGAGACGTTGCGCGCGGCGGCCGCGCGCCTCGCCGCTCGACCGGTGCGTGCGCCGTGACGCCGGGGCCGACCGACGACGAACGGCTGCGCGCCCGCGAGGCGCCGGCGGAGCGCCCGGTGATGCGCCAGATCTGGCGCCACCTCGGCTTTCTCCACTGGCCGATCGAGGCGTCGGCGATCGCGCCGCTCTTGCCCGCGGATCTGGAGCTCGACACGTACGACGGCACCGCCTACCTGGGCCTAGTGCCCTTCACGATTCCGCTCTCGCGCACGCCGCGGCTCGGGCTGCCGGTCGCGCCCCCCTTTCACGAGGTCAACCTGCGCACCTACGTCCACCGGGGCGGCCGCGATCCGGGCGTCTGGTTCTTCAGCCTCGACGCCCAGAGCCGCCTGGCCGTCGCCGGGGCGCGCGCCGCGTATCACCTGCCGTACTTTCACGCGCGCATGTCGCTGGAAGTGACCCCGGAGGCGACCGTCACCTATCGATCGCGGCGGCGGGGGGTGGGCGCGCCGGCCGAGCTCGAGGGAAGGTACGCGCCGACCGGCGCGGCGACACCCGCGGTGCCCGGCTCGCGGGAGTTCTTCCTCGCCGAGCGGTATCTGCTTTACGCCTGGGACGGGCGGCGGCTCTCCGGCGCCCGCGTCCATCACGCGCCGTACCCGCTGCAACCGGCAGCCGCGTCCGACGTTCGCGAGACGTTGACCCGGGCGGCCGGCCTGACGCCGTCCGCAGGTCCGCCAGCCCTGGTCCACTACGCGCGTGAGGTCGACGTCCGGATCTACCGCCCGCACCACGTCTGACGGTGGCGGTCGGGCGAGCTCAGCCGCGCGCGAGATCGACGGCCAGCTTGACCACCACCCCCGCGACGACGACCAGCACGAAGCCGCGGACCAGACGATCACCATTGCGGACCGCGAGGTGCGCGCCCGCGGAGGAGCCGATCACGTTGGCGGCCGCCATCGGCAGCGCGATCCGCCAGAGGACCGTCCCATGGACGAGGAACGTCGCGAACGCGGCCAGGTTGGAGGCGAAGTTCACCACCTTGGCGTTCCCCGAGGCGCGGGTCAGGCTGTCCCCGAACACCGTCGCGAACGCCACCACCAGCATCGACCCGGTGGCCGGCCCGAAGAACCCGTCGTAGAAGCCGAGCCCCAGGCCAATTCCGGCCAGCGCCGCGCGCGCGGTGGCGGGGGCCAGGTTGCGCTGGCGGGGGACCACGTTCCGGCGGACCAGCACGATCGCGGCGGACGCCAGCAGCAGAGCCATCACGATCCCCCGCAGCGGGGCGGCTGGGATCGCTAGCATGCAGCGCGCCCCGACCAGCGCTCCGCAGAAGCCGGCCGCGAAGCCCAGCGGCGCACGATCACGATCGAGCGACCGGCGCCGCCAGAATGAGGTTACCGAGGCGAAGGCACCAAAGACCGCCTGTCCCTTGTTGGTCCCGATCGCGAGCTGGGGCGGCAGCCCCGCCGCCAGCAGCGCCGGCAGGCTGATGAGGCCGCCGCCGCCCGCGATCGAGTTGACGAATCCGGCGACGAACGCCGACCCGATCAGAAAGGCGGTGAGGCCGGGGGAGAGCACGCGTTCACCGGCAGGATACCCGACCCCCAGGCCGGACCGGCGCGCGAAAGCGGGGAGGGCCGTTGCCTCTCCCGCCGCGGACCCTAGCTTCTCGGCATGAGGCAAAGAAGCAGGTCGAAGCGCGAGCCGGTGCGGTTCGCGGTGATCGGGCAGGGGCACTTCGCGCAGACGTCAATCCTCCCGGCGTTCGCCAACGCGCGGGGGTGCGAGCTGGTCGCCCTGTTCTCGGACGACGTGAGCAAGCTGCGCGCGTTGCGCAAGCAGTACGACGTCGAGTACGCGCTCCCCTACGACCAGCTCTCGGCGTTCCTGGAGACGGGATCGATCGACGCGGTCTACATCGCCGTCCCCAACGACCTGCACGCTGCCTTCGCCGAGGCGGCGGCGGGTGCGGGGGTCCACGTCCTCTCCGAAAAGCCGATCGCGGCCAGCAGCGCGCAGGCCGAGCGGATGATCGCGGCCTGTGAGCGGGGCGGCGTCAAGCTGATGATCGCCTACCGGCTGCACTTCGAGGAGGCCAACCTGCGCGCCATGGGGATCATCCGCGCCGGCAAGATCGGCGAGCCGCGGTTGTTGTCGACGGTGTTCTCGCAGCAGGTCACGCCCGGCAATACGCGCACGCAGGCCGGGCACGCGGGCGGCCCGCTCCGCGACGTCGGCATCTATTGCATCAACGCTGCCCGCTATCTGTTTCACGACGAGCCGACCGAGGTGGTCGCGCTCACCGCCACCAAGCGCGCCGACCCGCGCTTTCGCGAGATCGACGAGCAGGTGAGCGCGCTCCTCCGCTTCCCGGGCGAGCGGCTGGCCCAGCTGACCTGCAGCTTCGGCGCCTACGGGCGGTCGGAGTACACGGTCGTCGGGACCAAGGGGACCCTGCGCCTCTGCCCGGCGTTCAACATGCGCGACCTGACCCTGGAGCTCGAGGTGGGCGGCAAGACCACCCGAAAGACGTTCAAGCGGAGCGACCAGGTCGCGCCCGAATTGGAAGAGCTCGCGGACTGCATCCGCCGCGGCC
>DASYEX010000257.1:0-8168 GCA_036498765.1 Polyangia bacterium | reverse complement strand
GTCACGTTCGGCCGACGATCCGCGCCGGCCGCTTCGTTGCTCCTCCTCACAATACCTACGGGTATTCCTCGTCGTCGCGCCTCGCGTCCGGCGCGGCTTGTCGGCCTCGGCGTTGACGCTATTTCGACGGCGGTGCACTAGTCCGTCCGTGCCTGCCGCGCGGCGACGGCCGTCCGCAGCGCCTCCAGGCTGGCGCGCAGCTGACCGAGGATCGAGGGATCCACGACGTTGCCATCGGCGTCGAGAATCGTGCGGACGAACGGCGTGTGCAGCGACGCCTCGACCAGCACGTTCGCGTCCATGACGGTCAGCGTGTCGAGCAGCGCCCGCCGCACGTATTCACCGCCGCCCGGCGAGGCGTTGATGAGCACGATCGGCTTGCCGCAGAGCTCGCCGCTCGACACGATCCAGTCGAGGGCGTTCTTGAAGGCGCCCGGAACGCCGTGCGCGTACTCGGGGCTGGAGATCACGAAGGCGTCGACGGGGAACAGGGCATCGCGAAACCGCTTCACGGGCGGGGGAGGAACGGCCCCTTCGCCGTCGAGGTCGGGGTTGAAGAGGGGCAGCTCGTCGAGCCCTTCGACGAGCGTGACCTCGACCCCGGCCGGGGCGATCGCGGCGAACGCCCGCAGGATCCCGGCGTTCGACGATCCCTTGCGCAGGCTGCCGGAGAGCGCGGCTATCTTCATCGTTTCGTTAATATGCCGCGGGCCGCCCCCGGTTACGGATCGCTGGCCGATTCCGTGGCAACATCGGCCGAGCCACATCCGGGAGCGAACCGTGATTCGAAGGACCGCCTTGCTGACGATGGGGGTTGCCGTGAGCGCAATTCAGGACACGCGGACGGAAGCGGAAGGGCAAGCGCAAGGAGAAGAAGAGACCTGCGGGCAGGAGATCGCCCGCGACGCCGAGGTCCCCGAAAGCCTGGGGCGCCTGATGGCCCATGTGGCGACGAACATGGATGCCCACGCGCGCTGGGTGGGTGGGTCGCCGGGGGGCGGCGCCGAGCGGGCGGCGTTGGAGCGTGTCGCCGCCGCCTATCACGCCATCGCCGAGGCGTCGCTGCGCGCCGCTGGCGCCATGCGCGCAATGAAGGATCTTCCGGCGGTCCCCCATGATCCAGAGCAGTGGGAGCGCGCGGGACAGGTCCAGTGGATGCGGCAAAAGATCGCCATGCAGACGGCGTTCGCGAACATGATCTTGCAGCATGCGCGCGACTCCGAGGGCGCGCTCGAGGCCATGCAGCGGCCGCCGAAATAGCGGCGCAGATATGTAATACTCGCCCGACGCCATGACGAGTGTGGTCCGTTCGGCCTTCATCGTCGACGCTCTGCGGACGCCCATCGGGCGTCATGGCGGCGCGCTCGCTGGCGTGCGGCCCGACGATCTGGCGGCGCAGGTGATCGCGGCGCTGGTGGCGCGGACCGGCGTCGATCCGGTGGCCATCGATGACGTGGTCCTGGGGTGCGCGAACCAGGCGGGCGAGGACAACCGCAACGTGGCGCGCATGAGCGCGCTGCTGGCCGGGCTGACGGTGTCCGTCCCCGGCGTCACCGTCAATCGTCTGTGCGGCTCGGGGCTGTCGGCCGTGATCGATGCCGCGCGCGCCGTCGCCGCGGGGGAGGCCGACCTCGTCATCGCGGGCGGTGTCGAGTCGATGTCGCGCGCGCCGCTGGTGATGGCGAAGGCCAGCGAGCCCTGGGCGCGCGGCAACGTCACCGCGTTCGATTCGACCCTGGGATGGCGCTTCGTGAACCCGCGCATGGAGGCGATGCACGGCACGCACGCGCTCGGGGAGACGGCCGAACTGGTGGCCGAGCTTCACCACGTCACCCGCGACGAGCAGGATGCCTTCGCGCTGGAGAGCCAGCGTCGCTGGGCGGCCGCTCAGGCGGCGGGGCGCTTTCGCGACGAGGTCATCGCCGTCGACGTGCCGGCGCGCAAGGGTCCGCCCACGCGGGTGGCCGTCGACGAGCATCCGCGCCCCGAGACCACCGCCGCCGAGCTGGCCGGCCTGCGGCCCGTGTTCCGCAAGACGGGTGGCACCGTCACCGCCGGGAATTCGTCCGGGATCAACGACGGCGCTGCGGCGCTGCTGATCGCCTCGGAGGCTGGACTGAAACGCTTGGGCGGCAAGGCACCGCTGGCGCGGATCGTGGCGTCGGCCGCCGTGGGCGTCGAGCCGCGGCACATGGGACTCGGGCCCATTCCCGCCACGCGCCGGCTGCTGGAACGCGTCGGGCTGAAGGCGGGCGTTCTCGATCTCATCGAGCTGAACGAGGCGTTCGCCGCCCAGGCGATTCCCTGCCTGCGCGAGCTGGGGCTCGATCCCGCGCGGGTCAACGTCGATGGGGGCGCCATCGCCATCGGTCACCCGCTGGGGTGCTCGGGGGCGCGGCTCGCCGGGACGCTGGCGCATGCGCTGGCGCGACGGGCAGGGTCTGGGCGCGCGCTGGCCACGATGTGCGTCGGCGTCGGTCAGGGGATTTCGCTGCTGCTGGAGGGGACGACGTGAACCCACCCAAGGGAGCGAGCCCTTCTGCGCCCGAGCTGTCGGAGGACGCGCACGCCATCATCGCCATCGCCGCGCACGAGCTGAAGAACGCGCTGGGCGGCATCGGGGTGGCGCTGGCTCGCTGCGAGCAGCGGGTGAGCCGCGACAAGCCGGTCACCGCCGACGATCTGGGGCTGGCGCGCGCCGAGCTGCGCCGCCTGTCGGCGCTGGTCAACGATCTCCTCGACGGCGCGCGGGTCGACATGGGCGTGGTGCACATCCGGCCGGCCGTCTTCGATCTGACGGCGCTGGCCCGCGAGGTGGTGGAGATGTTTCAGGCGGCGCGCGGTCGGCCGGTCCGGCTCGACCTGCCCCTCGGTCCCGTCACGGTCGAAGCGGATGCTGAACGGGTGCGCGGCGTGCTGATCAATTACCTGGAGAACGCCTTCAAATATGCGCCCGCCCCCGCGGGGATCTCCGTCGTGGTCGGCTCGAGCCCGGCGGGTGACGGGGTGCGATTGTCGGTTTGCGACCAGGGGCCCGGTATCTCGCCCCTCGATCAGGCGAACCTGTTCCAGCGGTTCTATCGCGGGCCCACGGCGGCCAAGCGCACGCACGGGCTGGGTCTGGGGCTGTACCTCTGCCGCGCCATCGCCGAGGCCCACGGCGGTGCCGTGGGGGTCGTCAGCACCCCCGGCGCCGGCGCCACCTTCTGGCTCGATCTGCCGGCCCCGTCATCGTCGGAGTGAGCGGGGGTCGCTCGACTTCTTGCTGGGAGGGGTCCGGGTCGGTATTCTCGTCGGTCCGCCGGAGAACGAACCTTGGCCCGCGACCCAAAGATCACCCCGATTACGCGCCACGAGCCGCGCACGTTCTACGCCACGCGCGTCACCCGCACCGAGGCGGGTGAGTGCTGGGATCTGTGGGCCGTGGAAGACGGCCGCCGCGTCGGCTTCATGTCCGTCGTCGACGACGGACACGTCGTCTATGCGCTGGCGACCGTGAAGCGCGGCACGTCGCACGAGGAGGTCGCCGATCTCGTCGAGGGGTTCTTCACCCCCTCGTCGACCGACGCCCACAACCGCGAGATCATCATCTCCGACTACGACGGTGATCCCGAGATGCTGGAATCGGAGATCCGCCAAGGCTAGGCCTCCGGCGCCGAAGACATGTCGGTCGCCCCGCTTCCGCTCGGTCCGTTCCGAGGCTTCGTCGCTTTCGACGAGGCGGCGGCCGACGTGTTCTTCGGTCGCGCCTCGGAGACGGAGCTGCTGGTCGACCGGGTCGACGAGGAGGGGAGCCGGGTCGTCGCCGTCACGGGCGAGTCAGGCGTGGGGAAGACGTCGCTGGTGCGCGCCGGCCTGGCGGCGGTGCTGGGCAAGCGTGGCATCCCCGTGCTGTATCTGGCCGCGCCCGGCGAGCTCGACAGCGAGATGGAGCACGCGGCGAGCCGGGCGGGGGGCGGACCCCCGGCGCCCGGCGAGGCGACGTCCGACTACGTGACCCGGCTGGCCCGCGAGACCCCCAGCGGCTACGTGATCGTCCTCGATCACCTGGAAGAGGTGCTGCTCGACCAGACCTCTTCGAGCCAGGCGGCCGCCCTGGGCGGCTTCATCGCCCGCGTGGCCGAGGGGGCGGGGACGCGCGTTCACTTCGTGCTGGTGGTCGATCGGGCGGCGTTCGCGAACCTCGATCGGCTGGGATTGCCGACGGCGCTGCAGCCGCGCCCCGGTTCGTGGATCACGGTCGAGCGGCTGGACGAGGCGACCGTCGCCGACATCCTCGACAAGACGGCGCAGCGCTCGGGGACGTTCTTCGAGCCGGGCCTGCCCGCCGCCGTGGCCGCCGATCTGTGCCGCGCCGGCCGCTGTCTGCCGCTCGAGCTCCAGCTCTGCGCGCGGGCGCTGGTCGATCACCGCATCACCTCGATCCGGAAATATCAGATGTCGGGTGGGGTCACCTCGCTGCACACGATGTTCTTCGAGCACAGCCTGGAGGGGACCGACGCCGCGGCGACCCGGCGCGTGTTGCTCGACGTCGCGACGGCGGGCTCGTCGACGAACGAAGAGATCGAGACGCGCACCCATCTGCCCCGCCAGGCGGTGACCGAGGCGCTGCGGCTGCTGGTGATGCGGGGCGTGTTCGGGCGCCGTTCCAGCGACGTGGACGAGCGCTTCGCGCTGGCGCATCCGGCGCTGCGGTCGTTCATCGACGCCTTCGGGATCGAGGACCGGGCGCGCGCCGAGGCGGTGCGCCGCCGCCTGCGGGCGCGTCTGGCGGACGGCGGGCGCCTGCGCATCAAGGAGCTGCTGGCGGTGCGCCGCATGCTGGGTGCGGGCCTCAGCCCTGCGGAGCAGGGGCTCGTCCAGCGCAGCGTGCGCCGGCTGGCCGTGCAAGGCGTGGTGATCCTGGCGCTGCTGCTCGGCATCGCGGCGACGGTGCTGGTCGATTCACGACAGACCTACGTGCTGGCGTTCGATCCCCCGCAAGGGGGCGTCGGCTCGCGCGTCATCGTGCGCGTGGGGCGCCCGCGTCGCGGGCTCATGCGGCTGGTGCCGCGCGTATCGACGGGCGGGACGCTGCTGGCCGACACCGGCTTCTCGGCGGCGGGATTGACCCCCTCGGCCAGCGCGCAAGTGATCGCGGGACGGGCCGGGGGGACGCTCGAGCCCGGCTCCGACGAGGCGGTGCCCAACTGGCTGCGCGACGTCGTCAACGGATTGCGCCCGGTGCCGCGCGGCGTGGCGAAGGCGCTCATCGGCGACACCGATGGCGTCACGTCGTTGAAGCAGGCGTTCGCCGATCCGCTGGCCCGGCGCGAGACGCTGGACGCGCTGGTGGTCGTCGGTCTGGGGCGCGCCGGGGAGGACGAGATCCTCGCGGCGGCGCTGGGCGACGCATCCCCCGACATCCGTCGCCGCGGGGTCGAGGTGGCGGCCGCCATCGATCGGCGGCTGGGGAAGGGCGCGCACGTGACGACCCTGCGCAACGCGCTCGCCGATCGCTCGGCTGACGTGCGGCGGGCGGTCCTGCGCGAGATCGACACGCTCCCCCCCGATGAGGCGACCGACGTGCTGGCGACCGCGCTGCGGGAACGCGATCCGAACGCGCGCCGCGCCGCCGAGGACACCACGTTCGCGCTGGCGGTCAATCACCCGGACGCCGCCGCGGAGGCGGCCGAACGGGTGCTGGAGAGCGCCGACGGAAACGCGCGCCGTAACAGCCTGGCGCTGCTGGAGCGCATCGCCGGCCAGGCGCCCGCCGCCTGCGCCGCCGTGCTGGAGCGGGTGGTGGCGAACGGCAAGGCGCCCGAGGAGGCACGGGTGGCGGCGCTGCAGGTGTTACGCAAGGCGGGGCCCCCCTCGCCGCGCCTGAAGCCGATCCTCGAGCAGGTCGTCAATCAGCCGTCGGCGTCACCGCGCTTGCGGGCGGCGGCCTTGCCGCTGTACGCGCGGCTCATCGATCCCGAGATGGCCGAGGAGCTGGCGCGCGCCGAGATGAAAGGATCGCAGTCGGCCCGCGCGGCCGGCACCGCTGTTTGGGGCGCCGTCGCCGTGTCCCGCCCCGATCTGGCGGCTAAGCCGCTGAAGGCGCTGGTCTACGATCCCTCGGCCGAGACACGCATCGAGGCGGTGCGCGCCTTCGCGTACCTGAAGCGCGACGGAATTTCCCTGGTGGAAAAGGCCCTGCGCGATCCCAGCGCCGAGGTCGAGCGGGCGGCGGTCGATTCGGCGCTGGCGCTGGCCCCCGTCAATCCCTACGCGGTGGGGACGATGCTGGGCAAGGCGGTCAAGCTGGCGCGGCCCGGCCTGCGTCACACCATCGTCGAGGCGCTGGGGCACCTCGGCGAGACGCGCGCCGCCGCGGCGTTGCCGGCGCTGGCGCACACGCTGAAGGATCCCGACATCTCCACGCGGGTGGCGGTCGCCACCGCGCTTTGCTTGCTGTCGCAGAAGAACGCCGTGGCGGTGGCGCCGTACCTGCGGATCGCCGCGCGCGATGACGCGAAGGATGTGCGCGCGGCGGCGGCCTCGTGCGTGGCCGAGCTGGCCACCGGCGATCCGCGCGGGGGGGCGAAGCTGGCGGCTCAGCTGGCGGCGGCCGAGGAGCCCAACGTGCGGGCCGCGGCGGCGGCGTCGCTGGGGCGGCTGGCGGCGCACGCGCCCGACCTGGCCCTGACGACCCTGCTGAAGCTGATCGACGACGCCGACCCGACGGTGCGCGCGGCGGCCGAGCGCGGGTTGGCCGTCTTCGCCGACGGGGGCGGCGGGGGTGTCGGCTTCGCCGAGAGCCGTCGAGGGGCGGAGGCCGAGCGAGTGCTGACGGCGGCGCTGGGGCGCGGCGACGTGGCTGAACGACAGCTCGTCGTCACGGCGGCGGCGAAGAATCACCTGGCGGGCGTGCTGCGCCACGCCGCCACCGACAGCGCCGAGCCGGTGCGCCTGCAAGCGATCCGCGCCGCGGGGGCCTGGAAACCACCTGGTCTCGACATCGTGCGCGGCGCCGTCGACGATCGTTCGTCGGTCATCCGCTCGGAGGCGACGCGCATCCTGGCGACGATGTCCGGTCGCGGCGCGAAGGAGGTGCTGCCGGCCTACGAAGCGGCCCTGGCCGGCGGCGACCATGCTGCGCGCGAGGCGGCGATCGTCGGCCTGGGTGAGCTGCCTGGACCGGCCGAGCCGGCGGTGCGCCTGCTGGCCGACGCGCTGACGCAGCGGAGCGAGTCGCTGAGAGCGTCGGCGGCGCGCGCGCTGGGGCGGCTGGCCGAACGCGATCCGGCGGCCACCATCCCCACGCTCGAGCGCGCGCTCCACGATTCTTCTTATGACGTCGCCAGCGCGGCGGCCCCCGGGTTGGCGCTGGCTTGGTCCCGTCAGTTCTCACCGACGGCGCTGGGAGAGCTGATGGTCAAGGCGGAGACGGACAGCGCGCGCCGCTTCGTGGCGCTCGAGGCGCTGATCCGGCGCGCCGAACGGAGCCCCGAGCATGCGCCGGACCACGTCGCCACGGTCGCCGCCCTCAATCACGTCGCGAACACCGGGCCGCCCCTGGCGCGCCTGGCGGCGCGGCTGGGGCGCATCTTCCTGGCCGCCCCGCCGTCGGACCTGCACACGTTCCTGGCGAGACTTCTCGGGAACTGAGCTCGGCGCTACAACGTGCGGCGTCGACCCATGTTGATGAGCCGCAGCACGAACAGCAGCACCACCGCCCCGATGAAGGCAACGGCGATCGTGCCCGGGATGCCGCCGAATGGCGCAGCCCAGTGCAGGCTCCGGAAGATGAACCCGCCCAGGAACGCCCCCACCACGCCGACGACGATGTCTCCGATCACGCCGTAACCGCCGCCCACCACCGCCGAGGCCAGCCATCCCGCGATGAGGCCGATTGCGATCCAAATCAGAAACGTCTCTGGTGTCATGTGCCTCTCCTGTAACGGTTGCCGCGCGAACATCGAACGATCCGTGCGGTGATGGAAGGACAGTGCATCCCCTGGACCACCTATTCCGATGTGACTAACGCCGGTGGTCATAGGGGCGGGGGCCTATGACGGTCACAGGCCCGCACGGTGGGATTTCGTCAAGAAATCAAGCAAGTTGGCGGATTTCCGCGCTGGCACGCCCCCTGCTGAAGCGTCGGTGCGCAGTGAACGCACTTAAACGTTTCGAGGGGGGAT
>DASYEX010000256.1:0-20589 GCA_036498765.1 Polyangia bacterium | reverse complement strand
GTCGTGGATCGTCGTACAGGACGTCCCTTTCGTCGCCCAGCAGGCCGACCAGGACTGCGGGCCGGCGGCGCTGGCGATGGTGCTCGGGCGGTTCGGCGTGCCGGTCACGCTGGCCGACGTCACCGCCGCCGCGCCGCCGAGGGACGGGGGTGTCCGCGCCGGGGACCTGCGGGACTTCGCGCGCGCGCAGGGTCTGCAGGCGTTCGTCGTGGCCGGGACCTTCGACGACCTCTCGGGAGAGCTTTCGGGCGGCCGGCCGGTCCTGGTCGGCCTCGCCAAGCCGATGACCGGCGGACGCGCGCTCGCGCACTACGAGGTGGTGGTCGCTATCAACCGGCGGGCGCGTCAGGTCCTCACGCTCGATCCGGCGCGCGGCCTGCGCGAGAACAGCCTCGAGGGGTTCGCGCGCGAATGGGCCCCGACGGGGCGGGTCACGCTCATCGCGTTTCGACCCCAGCGCCATCCACCCGATGCTGGGCCGGGCGCGACGGGTGCGCGCCCAGGTTGAACGCCGTGTTCACCAGCGCCAGGTGAGAGAAGGCCTGGGGGAAGTTCCCCAGCATCTGTCGGGCGGACGGATCGTACTCCTCCGACAGCAGGCCGACGTCGTTACGCAGGCCCAAGAGACGCTCGAACAGCCGCTCGGCGTCCGCGCGTCGTCCCTGCTGGACGTAGACGTCGGCGAGCCAAAACGAACACGGCAAGAAGATCCCCTCGCCCTTCGGCAGCCCGTCGGACGCGGCATCCTCGCGGTAGCGGCGAACCAGGCCGTCGTCGAGCAGCTCGTTTTCGATCGCCGCGACCGTTCCAATCATCCGCGGGTCGGAGGCCGGGATGAACCCGACCAGGGGCAGCATCAACAGGGCGGCGTCGACGGCCGGCGCGCCGTAGGACTGGGTGAACGTGTTCCGCTTTGGATCGTAGCCTTGGGCCCACACTTCCGCGCAGATCTGGTCGCGGAGCGCGCGCCACTGATCGACGGGACCTTCGAGCCCGAACTGCTCCGCCGATTTGATCGAGCGGTCGAAGGCGACCCAGGCCATCACCTTCGAGTGGGTGAAGTGGCGCTTGGGACCGCGCACCTCCCAGATGCCGTGGTCGGGCTCGGCCCACCGTCGGGCCAGAGAGTCGAGCATCGTCGTCCCCAGCGACCAGGCCCAGTCGTCGGGGCCGATGCCGAACCGCCGCGCCTGCAGCATCGCATCGGCCACCTCGCCGTAGACGTCGAGCTGCAGCTGCTCGTGCGCGGCGTTGCCGACGCGTACCGGCCTCGACCCCTCGAAACCGGCCAGCCAGGGGATCTGGTACTCGCCGAGGCGCCGCTCACCCGCGACGCCGTACATGATCTGCAGGCAGCCCGGATCGCCGGCCGCCGCCCGCAGCAGCCACTCACGCCAGGCGGTCGCCTCCTCGACGTAGCCGGCCAGCATGAACGCGTACAGCGTCAGCGTGGCGTCGCGCAGCCAGCAGTAGCGGTAGTCCCAGTTGCGCGTGCCGCCGCGCCACTCCGGGAGCGAGGTGGTCGGCGCCGCGACGATGCCGCCCGTCGGGCCGAACGTGAGCGCCTTCAGCACCCGCAGCGACGTACCCACCGCTTCGGCGTAGGGACCCCGGTACTTGCAGCGCGCCGACCACTCCCGCCACCACCCCTCGGTGTCGCGGAGCGCGTCCATCGGATCGATCGGCGTGGGGAGCGGCTGGTGCGAGGGGAACCAGGTGAGCACCATCGTCCTGCGCTCGCCCGCCCGCAGGTCGAACCGGCCCACCGTGGTCATCGCTTCGCCGTGCAGCTCGACGTCGGTGCGCAGGCAGAGGGCGTCCGGCCCGGCGATGGCGGTCAGCGCCCCTTCGCGCTGCCGCACCCAGGGGAGCACGCGGCCCATGTCGAACCGGATCACCAGCTCGACCTCCATCGCCACCGTCCCCCAGACCCCCTCGACGATCCGCACGATGTCGGGGCGCTCGTCGCGGATGGGCATGAAGTCGGTCAGGCGGACGACGCCTCCCTCGACCTCCAGCTCGGTTTCAAGAACCAGGCTGTCCGGGCGGTAGCGGCGGCGCGTGGCCCGCACCGGCTCGCGCGGCGCCACCCGCCAGCGGCCGTTGTCGCGGTCGCCCAGCAGCGCCGCGAAGCAGGCGCCCGAGTCGAACCGGGGCAGGCAAGCCCAGTCGAGCGAGCCATCGCGTCCCACCAGCGCCGCGGTCTGCGTGTCGCCGATGAACGCGTAATCCTCGATGCGCGCGGGTTGGCGGCCGTCGGGCCGTGTCGCCGGACGGGTCACCTTGTGACTATAGGTCGCCGACCGAGGCCCGCAAGACGCGCTTGAGGAGGGCGTTCAGGCGCACCGCCTCGGCGAGCGCCTCCCTGCATGGGAGGCAAGCCTCCGCATGCTTCTCGGCGGAGCGCCGCTCGCCGTCGCTGGTCGGCGCTGCAGCCAGGATCGCCGCCCGGTCGGCGATGTGCTCCAGGGCGTCTACGGCAGGTTCATCGGTCATGGCTGCTCCGTCGGGATGCAGTAGCGCGGGCGCCGGCAAACGGTTCAACATTTTGCGAGCGCCGGCGGCTCGCGTCCCTCAAAGAACGCTCGGAGAGCGGCCTGGTTCCCGACAACCGCTCGCTCCGGGGCGACAGAAACCGGCCTGAGTCTCGAGCCGTTTCACGCATCCGACGCCCGATCGCCGGTGGTCGCGCTACTCGGTCACCGGGACGCCGTGCTGATCGCAGCTGTAGAACGAGTTGTACTGCCCGACGGCGGTGAGCCCGCCGTTTTGCCCCGTGACCCAGTCCTGCCAGGCGCAGGTCGGCTTGCAGCAGTCCTGCATGGTCGTCGTCGTGTAGTGCAGGCCGTTGCCGGTGAGCGCCTTGAAGCTGGAATCGGCGGCGGCCTCTCCGGGGGTCGTGACGTTCGGGTTGGCGGCCGGCAGCCCCTGGGGGGCCAGCTTGCAGCCGGTCACCTCCGTGAGGTGCGTCGGGCACTCGATCCTCTTGGCGTAGACCAGCCAGTTGATGTGGGTGTAGTTGGCGGGATCGTTCGAGCCCTTGCAGGACTGGATCGAATCGCTCACCGCCGTGGCGGTCAGCGTCGTCGACGCGAACGTGTTGCAGGCGGTCTCGATGTTGGCCTGGCAGGTGGTGGACGACAGCGTGGTGGTCGACACCAGGTTGTTGTTGTCCTTGCAACCGGCGAGCTGGGTGGCCGCGTTGACGCCGCCCGCGTTCGCCTCGCCCTGCTCCGGGAACTGGGAGTAGAGGTAGAGCCCCGACGGGCTCTTCATCGAGAAGCTCGGATCGCAGGCATTGAAGGCGCCGAATCCGCCGGCGGCCATGTAGACGTCGAAGTTCTGGCCTCCGCCGGCGGAGGTGTTGAAGGCTTGCACGATGAGCGGCTTGGGGATGGCGATCGCCGAGGTGCCGCCGCCCTGCACCTGGGCTTCGGCCTCGGGCAGGTCATACACGAGCTGGTAGCACTGGCAGCAGGCGCTCCTGGCCGAGCCGTCGAGGCCGTTCTGATCGACGTCGTGGCCGACGATCGCGTAGTTGAACGGCGCCGAGGCGCCGAAGTCGTCGGTGGCCGCCTGGAGCATCTCCGACGATTGGAGCGCGAACCGCGGGCAGAGGAAGCCGACGTCGGCGCCCGGCTTCTGCGAGATGTCCTCGCAGGCGTTGGCTGCGGCGCAGACGCCGCCGCAGGCGGAGCCGGTCATTCCTTTGGTGCACCCCTGCACGAAGAACTGGTTGTCGCACTGCTTGGGCGGGTTGAGGGCGTAGCTCCCTGGGCCCGTTCCGCCGGTACCGGTGCCGCCGCCCGCGGCTCCGCTGGTGCCACCCGTGCCGGCGCCGCCGCTGCCCGTCGTCCCGCCGGTGGCGGTGGCACCGCCGTTTCCGGTCGCGCCGCCGCTTCCGGTCGCGCCGCCGTTGGCGTTCTTGCCGCCGCTGCCCGCGCCTCCGGTTCCGCTGGCGCCTCCGTTGCCGGTCGCGCCGCCGGTGGCGCTTCCGCCGCTTCCGGTCGTTTCGCCGCTGCCGCCGCTGCCGGCCGATCCGATCCCGTTGTTCGCGTGGCAGCCGGCGCTCACCACCAGCGCCGCTAAGAAAAGCGACAGTCGCATCGGGGCAGTATGCCCCAGTCTCGCCCCGTCTCTCGACGGTGACGATCGATCGAGGCGGCGGTGCGCGGCGCGCGGACGCCGCCGCCCTGGGGCGGTGACGGCGCGCGCCTTCGCGAGGCTACATGCACATGGCGGCGTTGCCGGCGCCCATGCAGGTGCCGGCGGTGCAGGTGCGGCCGGCGCAGCAGGGCTCATTCCTCTCGCCGCAGACCTGGCAGCTCCGCGCGGTGCCGCCGTCGGGGACCAGCGCGCAGCGGAAGCCGGTGTCGCAGGTCCCGGCGCCGCCCGCCGTGGCCCCCGCACAGCAGGCCTGGTTCTCGCCGCCGCAGGCTCGGCAGGACCGGCCGGCGTCGCTCCCGGCGGCGGCCGCTACGCACTCGTTTCCGGCCTGGCAGACGTCGCCGGCGCAGCAGGCGGCGCCCTCCGCGCCGCAGGCCATGCAGGTGCGCTCCGCGCCGTTCCCCGGGTTCGCGCAGCCGAGGCCCGCGCCGCAGGCGTTCCCGGCGCAGCAGGCGGCGCCCGCCGTCCCGCACGGCTGACAGGTGTCCGCCGTGCCCGAGGCCGTCGTCTGGCAGGAGAGCCCCCCACCGCACTGGTTGGCGCCGGTGCCGCCGCAGCAGATCTCGCCCGAACCGCCGCAGCTGATGCAGACGTTGGTCGTGGTGTCGCAGCGGGTCCCCGTGGCGGTGCAGGTGCCACCGTTGCCCGCGCAGCAGACGTCGTTCTTGCCGCCGCAGCTGGTCCCGCCGTCGGTGCCGCACACGCCGCTCGAGCAGGTCCCGTTGTTGTTGCCGCACGTGGCGCCCGCGCGCACGCAGTTCCCGCGCACGCAGCAGCCGCCGCCGTTGCACGCGTTCGCCGCGCAGCAGGCCTGGTTGGGGTCGCCGCAGCTCGGCGCGCCGCCCGCGCCCGCCGCGCCGTTGGTGCCTGCCGAGCCGTTGGTGCCGGCCGCCGCGCCGCCGGCGCCGCCGTGCGATCCCGCCGAGCCGTTGGTGCCGGCCGCCGCGCCGCCGGCGCCGCCGTGCGATCCTGCCGAGCCGTTGGTGCCGGCCGCCGCGCCGCCGGCGCCGCCGTGCGATCCCGCCGAGCCGTTGGTGCCGGCCGTCGCGGATCCGCCGGCGCCGCCGTGCGATCCTGCCGAGCCGTTGGCGCCTGCCGAGCCGTTGGCGCCCGCCGAGCCGTTGGTGCCCGCGGCGCCATTGGTTCCTGCCGAGCCGTTGGCGCCCGCGGCGCCGTTGACGCCGGCGCTGCCGCCTTTGCCGCCCGCGCTGTTCCCTGCGGTGCCGTTGGTCCCGCCGGTCTCCTTGCTGCCGGCCGCACCGCCTCCGGCTCCCGACGAGTCCCCGCCGCCCCCGCAGCCGAGAGCCCCGACGACGAACAACCCCGAGAACATCAACACCAGCCAGCGGCTCCGGACCATAGGGACCTCCTGCGAATTGGGCAGTTTCAGGCGAAACGTACACCTAAGGTGTCCGGAGCGGTCAACCAATGGTCAAAAAAATGTCACAGGCGGGCCGGGCCCGCGGCGCCGCGGGCAGGCGTGGCCCCCCGCAACATCGGTTTTTGACCGGCGCGACGCCGGGTTGTGAGCGGCCGCGACGCGCGTCAGGCGGCCGTGCAGATGAGGATGAACGACAGGCAGTGGAACGCGCTGTCGGAGGTCTGCCGCACGAACGTCCGCAGGATCTGCAGCTCGGGATGCGCCGCTATCCAGGCCGTCACGCGCTCGCCGATCTCGTCGCGCTCGCGCGCCTTGGTCACCGAGAAGACCTTGATCAGGCTGATCTGACTGTCCATCGAGGGGCCTCTTCGATACAGCGCCCGTCGGCGCCTCTCTACCGATTTCCCGACGCCAGTTGCGAAAATCCGAGTCGCCGTCGACGGTACCGCCAGTGCATCGCATTGTGCTCCGTTCGCGACGCGGGACGACAGCCGACGGTGCGGTCCGCGGCCGGGGCCGCTGCGGTTGTTGACGGCGCGGGGCGCCTCGACGACTCTGGGTGCATCCGGACCGAGGGCGCGACGCCGTCGGGAAGGAACCAAATCTCGGACTCACGGAAGGGGGAGCCGCTTGTCGGAGATCAGACGTGGACACCTGGAGGCCAGCGCGTGCGCGATGGCCCGCACGACAATGTTCCCGTTCCCGGCGAGCGACGGAGACGGCGGCGGGGTCACCCTCTCCGTCATAGAAGATCTGCCGGTCTGCTCGAGCGGGAGCAACTTCGAGTTCGCCAGTCACGTCCTGACGCTGCACCTGGGGAGCCCGCTGCCCATCCGGCAGCGGCGCGAGGACATCTCGCACGCCTGGACGCTCACGCGCGGCGATCTGAGTCTCATCCCCGCCGGATGGCGGACCACCTGCTGGACCGAGCGCTCGGCCGATTTTCTACAGATCGAGCTCGGGCGGGAGCTCATCCGCCGTGCCGCCGCCAACGGGGATGGCGACGACGATCTACCCTGCCTCTTCTCGTTCGACGATCCCGTCTGTCGCGAGCTGTCGCTGTCGATGGTGGCCGAGGCCCAGACTCACGGTGCGGCGGCACGGATGTACGTCGAGTCGGCGGCGATGGTGCTGGCCCAGCGGCTGCTCGCGCTGCGCGGGCGCCCGGCGGTGCCGACGCCGCGGCCGGGGCTGCCGCCGGCGGTCCTCCGGCGCGCCAAGGAGTTCCTGCACGATCAGATGGACCGCAATCCGGGCGTCACGGAGTTGTCGTCGGCGGTCGGAATGAACGTCGACCACTTCTCGCGGATGTTCAAACGCTCGACGGGGCTGGCGCCGCACCAGTATCTGGGGAGCATTCGGCTCGAGCGCGCCAAGCGACTGCTGGTCGAGGGGCGCTCGCCGATCATCGAGATCGCGTACGAGATCGGGTACGCCAACCCCAGTCAGTTCTCGGCGTTCTTCCGTAAACGCACCGGGCTATCTCCGACGGAATTCCGGCGAAATGCTCAGACCGTTGCGGCTTCCGCGCCGCGGTGAGCGGCCCGCGCGGCAACAAAATCTCGCCCAAAATCGGGCCGACTGTCGTAAAGTTCGACGCTAATACCGTGCGTCGTCCCTAACGGGGCTGACGTGCTCGTCCGTCCCTAGAATCCCCCAGGAGTTGCAATGCAAAGACTAGGATTGGTCCGCGCCAGCTTCGCTCTCGCGGCGTTGTTCTCGCTCTCCCAGTGTGCCACCGGGCCCGGCGGGTCCACCGGCAGCGGCGGCTCGAACGGCAGTGGAGGGTCGACCGGCTCAGGCGGCTCGACCGGTTCGGGGGGCTCGAACAACTCGGGTGGGTCGACGGGCTCGGGCGGTTCGACGGCGAGCGGCGGCAACACCGGCTCCGGCGGTTCGGGCTCTGGCGGCTCGGTCTCGAGCGGCGGCAACACCGGCTCCGGCGGCGCCAAGGGCGGGAACACGGGCTCGGGCGGCTCGTCGACCGGCGGGAATACCGGTTCGGGCGGCTCCTCGAGCGGTGGGAACACCGGCGCGGGCGGCTCGTCGAGCGGCGGGAACACGGGCTCCTCGGGTGGGTCGACGGGGACCGGCGGCAAGAGCACCACCGACATGGGCGGGGTGGCCCTGGCGACGGTGCCGTCGTCCGGAAGCACCTGCCTTTCGCAGTCCAAGCAGTACTTCAACCTCGGCGACATGCGCCTCATCAACAACCGCTGGGGCTCGGACGCGCTCAACTGCGGCGGCACGACCCAGTCGGTCTGCATCACCTCCAGCAAGACGCTGGGCTGGATGTTCAACCGGCCCACCTGCGGCGGCATGAGGGGCGATCCCGACTTCCCCGAGATCGAGTTCGGGGTCGCGCCGTTCGGCATGACCAGCTCGCTGCTGACGACGCCGAACTTCTCGTCGACGACGCTGCTGCCGATCCAGATCAGCGCCATCAACAGCGCCAGCCTGACGCTCAACAACTTCGCGACCACCTTCACGAACGCCAGCTACTGGGACGCCAACTACGAGTTCTGGATCAGTGAGAAGGACCCGACCAAGAACGCCGACGCGGGCGTCTACGCCGAGATCATCATCTTCCTCGGCTGGGAGAACAACCGGCAGAACGGCGCGACCGGCGCCGGCGGCTGGGCCTGCTCGGTCACCGGCTCCAAGGGGCCGGTGCCCAACACCAACCTCACCCTCTGCCACCAGAGCGACGCCTGGTCGTCGACACCGTACTGGCGCTTCTTCAACTTCGTGCTGGGCGACGGGAGCGACGGCAACTCGCTCAAGACGTTCAGCGGGACGGTCGACATCAAGGCGATCCTGAGCTGGGTCATGAGCAACTACGCCAATCCCGGCAGCATGGCCAAGGGGAACGGCGCCACCGCGTTTTCCTCGAGCATGTACCTGACGCGCATCGAGGTCGGCACCGAGATCGACGACCAGACCGCCGGCGCGGCCCAGGTCAACAACGTCACCTTCGAGATCAACGGCGCCTCGAAGACCCCGCAATTCGCGAACCAATAACTTCGGGACCCTGGCAAGGTCCCGCGCCCCCCGCGCCGCCGCACATTCGCCGGCGTCTGGCGCTGAATTGGCGGCGCGAGCGTTGGCGCGCTAGCGTCGGGCGCGATGACGCCGTTGCTGATGTTGCTGCTGGCCGTGGCGGCGCCTTCCGCGGCAGCGCTCGACGAGCTGGCGGCCCCGGCGCGGGGGACCGTGGGTTTCTTTGCGAAGGACCTCACGACGGGGCGGTCGTTCGGACGGCGCGAGAACGAACCGTTTCCGATGCAGAGCGTGTTCAAGCTGCCGACCGCCATCGAGGTGTTGCGGCAGGTGGACGGCAAGAAGCTCGACCTTCAGCGCGTCGTCGCGCTCGAGGCTGCCGATGCCCGCGGCGGCCCGTCGACGCTCATCCCGGTCCCGTCGAAGAGGACGGTGCGCGAGCTGCTCGAGGCGATGATCGTCACCAGCGACAACACCGCCACCGACAAGTTGCTCGCGCTCGTCGGCGGTCCGGCGGTGGTCGACGCGCGGGTCCGGGCGCTCGGCGTCGACCACGTCACGATCCGGTACACGGAGCGCGACCTCGGGGCCCACGAGGCGGAGAACGGCGACAACACGGCGACGCCCGTCGCGATCGTGGCGCTGCTCGCCAAGGTCGCGCGGCACGAGGTCGGCCTCTCGACGGCGAGCGCCGCTTTGCTGGACGACATCCTCCTGCGGGTGACGACCGGCGCGCAGCGAATCAAGGGCGGCGTGCCGCCCGGGACGCCGGTCGCGCACAAGACCGGCATGTCCGGCACGCGCGCCGGCAAGACCGACGCCACCAACGACGTCGGCCTGGTCACGCTGCCGAACGGACACCGGATCGCGATCGCGGTGTTCGTCCACGCCTCGCCCGCCGACCTCGCCACCCGCGAGCGGACGATCGCGCGGCTGGCGCGCGCCGCCTACGACACGTTCAACGCGCCGACGCGGTGAGCGGCCGCCGGCCGGGCGCGGCGGGTGGCCGCCCGTTTTTCGACCAGATACGTTACGCTAACCGACGGGATGGCGACCTCGGCCGGCAGCGGGCTCTCGCTGATCAAGGCGGTTCTGGAGATCGTCGCCGACCGCGCCACGGGTCTTCTGGACGTGAGGTCTGACGGCCTCCCGACGCGCATCTACTTCGTCGCCGGCAAGCCGGTATTCGCCGAGGACGACGCGCTCGGCGAGTCGTTCGGCCGGTTGCTCACGCGGAAGGGCGTGATCAGCAACGCCGACTTCGTGCGGGTGATCGACGAGATGACCCGGGCGGCGGCGGGCAACAATCAGCTGCGCTTCGGCGAGGTGGCGGTCGGCCTGGGCGTGCTGACGCCCGCCGAGGTCCAGCAGGGCCTGGCGGAGCAGGTGTGCGCGATCATCGCGCGGTCGCTCCAGCGGGGCGAGTCGGAGTGGACGTTCGAGCCTTCGCTCCCGGCCGCGCAGCCCCCGCGCCTCTTCTCGCTGGAGGTCAACGCCTCTGTTCTCGCTGCGCTCCGCGAGCCGGGCGACCGGTCCCAGGTCGTCGCCAAGGTCGCCGAGATCGTCGCGGCCCGCCCCGAAGAGCTGGTGGTGGTCGCCGGACCGGCGCCGTCCACCGAGGTCCGCGACCAGGGGAGCGGGGCGACCGCCGAGACCCACGCGGCGCGCATGGGCGCCGAGCAGGCGTTCCAGAAGGGGCTGGCCCTCTTGCGCGAGGGGAAGACGGCCTCCGCCGCGCTCGAGTTGAAGCGCGCCGCCGAGCTCCAGCCCGAGTCGCTCGAGTACCTCCTCTTCGCGACCTGGGCGAACGCGCGCCGATATCGCGAGATCCCCAGCGAGTCCGAGCGCGAAACCCTGCTCGAGATCGCGCAGCGGGCCAAGCGGCGGGATCCCCTGTTCGCCTTCGGCTCTTTCGTCATCGGACAGGTCGCCATGTGGGCCGGCGACGACGCGACGGCCAAGAAGTGGTTCTACGAGGCGCTCCGCCTCGACCCCGCATCACAAGCCGGCGCGCAGGTGCGTATCCTCGCGCGCCGCGGATCGAGAACAGCGGCGCCGCCGAGCCCGCAGATGTCGGAGGAAGAACCAGCACCTCCGCCCGAGGCGACCGCGGCCGCCGCGCCCGAGGCGACTGCTGAATCGCCGGTCCAGCCCGCCGGGGGCCGCGCGCCGTCTCCGAGCGTCCCGCCGCGACCCAAGGCGTCGCTCCTGATCACGGCGGCGCTCCTCAGCGCCGTCGTGCTGGGGATCGTCGTGGTGAGGAGGGCCACGCCGGCGTCGGAGGTGCCACCCACCTTCGCCGTCCCGACCGCGGCCCCGATCGACGCGGTGGCGCCCGTGGCCGTCGAGCCGGCGGAGGTTCCTGAGGCGGTCCCGACGAAGGAGACCAAGGCGGCGAGAGAGGAGACCGATGAGGATCCGCAGATGGGAACCGTCATCTTGCCGGCCCGCGCTGCGGGGCACCGGATCTTCGTCGACGGCCGCAAGGCCAGGACCGAGGAGTCCTCCGACGGGATCGAGCCGCTCCATCTCCGCTGCGGCTCGCACGTCATCCAGATCGGAAGCGGCGGGACGCCGGAGACCATCGACCTTCCCTGCCAGGGCGAAGTCCAGATACAATAGATCTTCCCGTGGGAACGCCGCCGTCGAGCAAGCCGGAGCCGGGAGCGGTGCCCGCCAAGCGCTACGGGATCGACCGCGCCATCGCGCTCATGCGCTCGCTGCCGACCGAGCAGAACCCGGAGTTGGTGGCGATGGTCGTCACCAGCACGCTGGAATCGCTGGAGCTGTCGGTGTCCGACATCATCGAGGACGCCAGGTCGCGGCAGGCTGACCTGGAGTCGCGCATCGGAACCATCAAGGCCAAGAACGGCGCGCTCGAAAAAGAGATCGAGCTCGGCGTCGACGAGATCGTCAAGCTGGAGGCCTCCCTGGCGGAGACCATGGCCGTCAAAGAGCGGCTCGAGCTGGCGCACAACCACCAGGCGACGACCAAGCTTCCCGGTTCCTAGCATCTGCCCGGCGGCCTGTAGTCGGCCGCCGTCGGTGCCGATGCTTGTGTTTGCAACTGGTTGACAACGCAACTATTGCGGCCTATCGTCCCCGGCAGGCCCGTCAAAGAGAAGAAAGGAGTCCTCGAATGCTCTCGACCTCCATCTGGACGCAAAGCAAGGGCGCCGGCTGTCAGCGGTCGGTTCAACGTGCGGCCGCCGCCCTGCTCGCCGTGGCGCTCGCCGCCTGCTCGTCGGGCGGAAGCACGAGCGAGAGCGGTTCGGGCGGCGCGCCGGGCACGGGCGGCAGCGCTCAGGCGGGAGGCTCGACGGGGAAGGGCGGTGTGAACGGAATGGGGGGCACGCCCGCAACGGGCGGGGCGACCGGCTCGGGCGGCGGCACGGGTTCCGGTGGGGCGAGCGGAACGGGTGGGGGGACCGGCTCGGGTGGGATGAAAGGCTCAGGCGGCACCACCAGCTCCGGCGGGGCGAGCGCTTCGGGGGGAGCCTCCGCGGCAGGCGGTATGGTTGGGAGCGGCGGCAGCGCCGGCTCGGGGGGCGCGGCGGGCGCGAGCGGGCGTGGGGGAGCCGGCGGTCAGGCCGGCGCGGGCGGGAAGGCGAGCGGCGGCGCGACGGGCTCGGGCGGCGCGGGTGGCTCCGGCTCGAGCTGTCCCAACGTGCTCAAGTCCGGCGATACGACCGAGACCATCACGTCGAGCGGGATGTCCCGCACGTTCATCGTCCACGTCCCGCCCAGCGGCAAGCTCACCGGACCTCTGCCGGTGATCTTCGATTTCCACCCGCTCGGCGGCAGCGGCGCTTCGCAGGAGTCGGCCTCGGGGTGGGGCACCAAATGCGACAGCGTGGGCTGCATCGCCGTCTTCCCCAACTCGGCGTCCAACGCCGGGAACGGCTGGAACGTGGGCTATTGCTGCGACGGCGCCCAGGCGAACAAGGTCGACGACGTCCAGTTCACGCGCGACATGATCAGGTGGCTGGAGGCCAACACCTGCGTCGATCCCAAGCGCATCTACGCCAGCGGGTGCTCGAACGGCGGCGGGATGTCCTACATGCTCGCCTGCAACGCCGCCGACGTGATCGCCGCGGTGGCGCCCGTCGACTTCCGTTGCATCACCGGCACGGAACCGGCCAGCGCGTCGCAGCTGACGGCCACCAACAACACCGCCTGCACCTGCACGCTGCCGCGGCCGATCTCCGTGACCGCCTTCGACGAAGGTCAGGACAACTCCATCGTCCCGTACAACGGCGGTACCACCGTCGTCTCCGCGGACTGCCCCCCGGGGGGAAGTTGCAAGGCCTTCGTCTTCCCGAGCGCGCAGGTGAACGTCGATACCTGGGCGCACTTCGACACGTGCAGCGGCTCGGCGACCACGCTGTCGACCAACTCGATCTGCAAGACGTACATGACCTGCTCGGACAACACCGAGGTCACGCTCTGCACGGCCCCGAGCGGGAGTCACTGCGGCAGCTACGGCTTGGCGAAGATCGTCGACACGGCGTGGGGCATGTTCCAGAGCGAGGCGCTCCCCTAGGCCCGCGGGCGCGGAGGCGCCTGGCCCGCTGTTCCTCAGTCCGGTAGAGTCCCGGCGCCCATCGGGCGCCGAGGACTCTGCCTGCAATGCCCCCACGTTCTTCTCGCGCGAGAAAGCCCGCGTCTCGGACGGCAAACGTGCTCGATCTCGACCACTACACCGTCGCCTACCTGGTGTGGATCGCCAACAAGCTGTCGAGCGGTGCCTCGCGCAGCTATTTGAAGGTGTTCGGCGTGGGCGTCGAGACCTGGCGCTGCCTGGTGCTGCTGGCCATCCACGGCTCGATCGCCGCCCAGCAGATCTCGCAGGTGATGGGGATGGACAAAGCCTCGGTCAGCCGCTGCTTCAAGATCATGCAGGCCAAGGGCCTCATCGTGATGGGCCTCGACGCCTCCGACGGGCGCGTGCGAATCGCTACCCTGACGCCCAAGGGACGCGCGGTGCACGATCAGATCCTGGAGATGGCGCTGGAACGAGAACGCGCGCTGCTCTCGGTGCTGAGCGACGCTGATCGCCAGACGCTGCTCCGCCTGCTCAAACGCGTGCACGAGAACCTACCGGCCGTCGAGGTGGCCACGTCGGCCTACCTCACCCGGCGCTACCCGCGCGCCGCCGGCCGGCGCCCGCGCGCGGTTCAGGACGCCGCCGAGTAGGGCGGCGCCTCAGGATCCGCCTTACAGTCGGTCCGCGCCTTGCCGGCGAATGGCGCGCTGGCGCGGTTGTGGTGCGGCCCGGCGAGGCTAGCTTCGCCGGGCATGAGTGGTGCCCGGCGAGTCGGCCTCTACCTCGCGGCGCTGGCCAGCCTCGCGACGCAGATCGGTCCCGCGCGCGCCGATCCTGGAAGTGACCGGCCGGCTGCCGTCTACGACGTGAGCCTTCCCATCGATGGCGCGGTGATCGTCGTCAGCGGCGCCGGGATCCTGGTCCCGTATCTGCTCTCTTCGCGCCTCATCCATCCGATCTGCCCGTGCTCGCCGTCGTCGGTGAACTCATTCGATCGCGGCGTCATCGGAAACGCCAGCGACACCGCCGACCTGATCAGCAACGTGACCGTCGGGCTGGCGATGGTCGCCCCCCCGTCGCCGACTGGCTGGCGCTGGGCGCCTCCCGGACGCTCCTCGACGACCTGGTCGTCTTCACCGAATCGCTGACCGTGAACGGCGCGCTGAATACGACCGTCAAGTACGCCGTCCAGCGTCCCATCCCGCGTGCCTACAGCGATCCGGTCGCGGCGGCCAACCCCGACAGCTACCGCTCCTTCTATTCGGGGCACACCTCACTCGCCTTCGCGGCGCTGTCGACGACCTCGGTCACGTTGAACGCGCGCTACGGGCTGACCTGGCAGCCGTGGGTGGCCACCGTCGCGATTGGTGTCAGCGTGGCGATCGAGCGCGTCCTCGCCGGCTATCACTTCTACACGGACGTCCTGGTCGGTGCGGCGGCGGGCGCGGCGGTGGGCATCGCGGTTCCACTGGTCCATCTCCGCGCGCGCGAGCTGCGCCTGTCGGCGCTTCGACCCGCCGGCGGACAAGGGGCAGGCGTCGAGCTGAGCGGCGCGTTCTAGATCGCCGACATCCGCGGGCCTCGCGTGCGGCGGTCGTCCCCTTCATCGAGTCTGCGGATGTGGGCGCCGCACGAGCTCGTCAAAAGAGTGGACGCTCGCTCGCAGGGCGAATTTTGACGAATGACGAGAGGCCTCTCTAGTGGCGGTCGAGCGCGCGGCGCGCCCCCTCCAGCCAACCGGAGACGGGCGGACGGTCTCGCAGCGCCCAGGCTGCGCCGCCAACGATGGCGAGCGCGGCAGCGAGCACGAGCCAGATCCCGGAGCGGCGTGGGCGTGCGCTATCTCGTGCGCCCTCGGCCTCGGCCGCGGAGCGAGCGGGCGCCTGCGCGGCCAGCGCGTGCGCCGGCGTGGGGGTCGGGCGCCGCGGCGCGGGTTCCGGGCGACCCTCGACCGCGGCCTCGAAGGCGCGGGCGAACGCCCGGACGGTCGGGAAGCGATCGGAGCGGCGGCGCGACAGCGCCCGCCGCAGCACCTTGTCGACCTCCGGTGGGAAACGCGGGGCGGTGGGCGCGGGGGGCGCGGGAATCGCCGAGATCACCTGGTTCAGGGTGGCGTTCACGTCCGGGCCGGTGAACGGCAAGCACGCCGTCCAGCAGAACCAGGCCAGGACGGCCAGCGACCACTGATCGCTGCGATGATCGATGGCGTCCTGGCGCCCCTCGGCCTGCTCGGGCGCCATGAACTCGGGCGTGCCGAACACGGCCCGCGCGACGGTGAGCTTGGTGCCCGACGTCTTGAGCACCTTCGAGAGGCCGAAGTCGACCACCTTGGCGAGCACGGCGTCCTCGGGGGCGCGCACCAGGAATACGTTGTCGGTCTTGAGGTCGCGGTGAACGACGCCGGCGGCGTGGGCCTCGGCCAGCGCCGACGCCACTTGATTGACGATCTGCACGACCGTGGCCGCGGGGAGGGCGCCGACGCGCTCGAGGCGCGTCTGCAGGTCCTCGCCGTCGAGGAACTCCATCACCAGGTAGGGCTGCCCGGCCGGCGTGGCGCCGAACCCGAAGACGTTGACGACGTGCGGGTGCGAAAGCTCGCTGGTCACCTTCGCCTCGCGCCGGAACCGCGCGGCCAGCTCGGGGTAGGCCAGGAGCTCGCGGTGCATGACCTTCACCGCCACGCGCTTGCCCGCGCCGGTGTGGTGCCCCTCGTAGACCGTCCCCATCGCCCCCTGGCCCAGCAGCCGGGTGAGGCGGTACGCCCCGTCGAGGACGGTGCCGACGGGCAGAAGATCTGGAGGGCTCTGGGGTGCGGTCATGGGGCGGTCGCGGGGACTCGGACCCAGACGGTAGCACCGGCGGGGACGAATTCGATCGCCATGCGCGCATGAGCTCGCTCGGGCCTGGACGCGCGCGCGAGCGGCCCCAGAGTGTCATGAGCCGGGAGGGGCCATGGGGGAGAGACCGAAGCACCACGCCACCGGCCGGACCGAGGTCAAGACGTACGCGGCCACCATCTGGGACGAGGTCGCCGGCGCCCCTGCGCTCGTCGAGGTGCAGCTCACGGAGGCGTTCACCGGCGACATCGAAGGGGAGGGGACCGCGCGCGTGATGCAGGCGGCGCGCCCGGACGGTGGGGCAACCTTCACGGGCATCGAGCGCGTGCGGGGCTCGATCGCGGGCCGCCGGGGCACGTTCTTGCTCCAGGTCCGCGGCACCGTCGCCGGCCAGGAGATGCACGCCGACTGGTTCGTGATCGAAGGGTCCGGTACGGAGGCGCTGGCGGGACTGTCGGGTGACGGAGGCTTCCGCGCCGAGCTCGGCCGGCAGGGAACGGTGTGGCTCGACTGTCTCTTCGAATGATCGGAGCGCGGTGCCCGTTCGTGGTTAAGTCGACGTCATGAGCAAGCCCGTCTGCGTCGTGGTGGGGGTCGGTCCGGGGAACGGCGCGGCCCTGGCCCGCCGCTTTCACGCCGCCGGGTACGCGGTGGCGCTGCTCGCGCGGTCGACGGGCCTCACGGCCGATCTGGCGCGCGAGCTCGACGGCGCGCGCGCTTACGCCTGCGACGTGGGCGACGAGGCGTCGGTCTCGAGCACGTTCGCGGCGCTCGCGCGCGAGATGGGCCCGGTCGAGGTGCTCCTCTACAACGCGGGGACCGGCGTCTGGGGGACCATCGAGGACGTGGCGGCCAAGGACTTCGAGCAGTCCTGGCGGGTGAACGCGCTGGGCGCCTTTCTGGCCAGCAAGCAGGTGATCGCCGGGATGAAGCAGGCCGGCGCGGGGAGCATCGTCTTCATCGGGGCGACGGCGTCGCGGCGAGGCAACGTGAAGACGGCCGCCTTCGCCCCAGCCAAGGCGGCGCAGCGCAGCCTGGCGGAGTCGATGGCGCGCCACCTGTGGCCAGCGGGGGTGCACGTCGCGCTGATGATCCTCGACGGGGTCGTCGACCTGCCGCGCACGCGCCAGTTGATGTCCGGCAAGCCGGACACCTTCTTCATCAAGCCGGACGACGTCGCCGAGGCGGCGCTGCAGCTGGTGCGACAGCCGCGTTCGACCTGGACGTTCGAGCTCGATGTCCGCCCCTTCGGCGAGACCTGGTGAGCGGGCCCGGCGTCAGTTGGTGGTGAGCGAGAAGCCGGTGACGGAGAAGGTCGCGTCCGCGCCGTTCGTCGACACCAGCTCGACGCCGTAGTCGATCGCGCCCAGCGTCGCGTTGGCGGGCGCCCAGCCCTTGGCGATGACGTGGTTGAAGAACGCCAGCAGGTCCAGCGTCCCCGAGCTGACGTTGTTCATGTCCACGAAGGCGATGTAGTTGCCCGCCTTCCAGACCTGATAGGTCTGGCCGCCCGAGGTGAACGTCTCCTGCTTCGCCCCGGAGGGGACCTGGTTGTAGTTGTCGGTCCAGATCATGACCTCGATCGAGCTCGTGTCGGCGACGCCGTCGAGCCACATGTCGTACGCGAACTCGTAGATCCCGACGTGGGGCCCGGCGTGCGCGAAGCTGCTGGAGATGGCGCTGAACGAACTGACGGCGGGCGCGGCGTTGAAGTCCATGTGGACGTCGGGGTAGGTCTTCACCGCGCCATCGCCCATCGCGTCGTCCATCTTGGCGACCACGTACCAGTTGTCGTAGTCGCAGATGTACATGGTCTGCGAGACCGTGTACTTGGCCACGTTCCAGGTGTCGGTGTCGACGTAGAAGCCGCTCAGCGTGACGCCGTCCTGCGCGTTCGAGGGGTTGAGCGGCAGGGTATAGGCGGGGCTCGTGCAACTCTGCGACCCCGACTGACCGGCGGCGCTGCCCCCGGCGCCTCCCGCTCCCGCGTTGCCGCTTCCGGCCCCCCCGGATTGGCCGCCGCTCGACGCTTGACCGGCAGCTCCGCCGGCTCCGCCGGTTCCGCTGGTTCCGCCGATTCCTTGGCCCGTCGAGCTCCCGCAGCCGATCGACCCGAGCCCCGACAAGATCAGCGCCGCCGCGGCGAGCCAGGGCCGACCCAGCAGGTGTTGCGCGCCCACTCCTGTATTTTGCCCGAGCTTGGCTGGTGCCCGAAGGAAATCTCGCCCAGAAAGTTTACTCTCCCGACCAGGGAGAGCGCCGATGACCGACCTTGCCAAGGAATCTGTCCCCACGGGGAGTGCCCCGCGCATCGCCGAGATCCTCCACGAACCGGGCGATGGTCGCACGCACCGCGGGCGCGCCGCGGTCCGGGAGGCTTTCCGCCCCCAGTTCGAGAACGCCTTCGGGTGGTACGGGACCGACACCTTCCACTTCGACGAGCGCGGCAGGATCACTGGCAAGTTCAGCTACGCGAACTACGGCCGGCGGCCGCACGTGCGGCGCGATCTCGGCGCGTGAAGCTGATCGCGCCGACCGCGTTCAAGGGCACGATGAGCCCGCTCCAGGCGGCGCGGCACCTGGCCGGGCCGCGCGATCGGCTGCTGCCGCTCAGCGACGGCGGAGACGGTTTCCTCGAGTGTCTGCAGCACGGGTTGGGCGGCGCGCTCGAGCGGGTTGACGCGCGCGATCCGTTCGGCCGGCGCCGCCCGGTGCCGGTGCTCCGTCTGCCGGGCGGTGGCGTGGCCGTCGAGTGCGCTCAGGTGATTGGCCTCGCCGGGCTCGACCGGCTCGATCCGGTCGCCGCCTCGAGCCGGGGCCTGGGTGAGCTGCTGCAGCGCTTCGAAGACGAGCCGCGGCTGTGGATCGGCCTCGGGGGCAGCGCCACCGTCGATGGCGGGCGAGACTGGCCGCCGGTTCGTCTGCCGCCCACGACGGTGTTCTGCGACGTGCGGACCGAGCTCGCCGACGCGGTTCGTCTGTTCGCGCCTCAGAAGGGCGCGCGCCCGGAGGACCTGCCGGTCCTCGCCGAGCGCCTGGCGGGCCTCCGTCTTCCCGGCGGACCGCGCACCGGCGCGGCCGGCGGGCTCGGCGCCAAGCTGCTGCAGCTCGGGGCCGAGCTGGTCGACGGCGGGGACCGCCTGCTCGACGTCCTCGACTTCGCTGGCGCCTGCCGCGGCGTCGACGCGGTGGTCACCGGGGAGGGGCGCCTCGACGCCTCCTCGCTCGAGGGGAAGCTGCCGGTGGCGGTCGCGCGCCGCGCCCACGCGCTCGGGCTGCGCGTGCTCGGCCGCTTCGGCCGCCGCGGCGACGGCTGGGAGCAGGCGGCCGCGCTGTTCGACGAGGTGAGCTTCGAGTCCGTTGGTCAGGTCGACGGACGCCGATGAGGCGCCGCCGTCCGGACCGGCGGCATCGTCTCGCGTCAAAATCGGTCTGCCGAAGTCGATTGTGGTGAATGGCTGACGTCGGGGTGCTTCTTCCTCTCGGGAGCTGTTTTTCGTCAACGTTGCGAGATCCCCCGGGAGGAGACAGATGAGAGCCAAAAGAGGAGCGCGTTTGCTGACGGTGTGCGGCCTGGCGCTGGCCGCGGTGTCATGCGGAGACAACTACGAGAGCGCGGACGCCCAGAACACCGAGAGCACGTCCGGAGAGGTCATCGCGGCCGTGACGGCGCCGCCGAACGCCAAGTGCATCGTGATCACCGTCCAGCAGGGGACCACCACGCTGACCACGCAGTACAACGTCGCCGCCGAGCAGAGCTCGACGTTCAATCTCAGCGGCCTGCCCGAGGGGAATGACACGTTCGGCGCCAAGGCCTACAACGTGGCGTGCGCCAGCGTCAGCGGCGCGACCCCGACCTACGTGAGCGACCCCGTCACGCTGAGCGTGACGGCCGCGCCGACCATGCTGACGTTGCAGATGCGGCCGAACTCCGGGGCGACCGGCACGGTTTCGGTGAACTTCCCCAACTCGGCCGGCATGATCGCCGAGTACACGGTCCCCAGCGCCAGCTACGACCTCCAGGCCATCGCCGCCGGTCCCGACGGCAACCTCTGGATCACCGAGAGCAACGCGAGCAAGATCGCGCAGGTCTACACCTGGGGATACGTCGCCGAGTACTCGCTCCCCAGCGCCAGCGCAGAACCATACGGGATCACGGCCGGTCCTGACGGCAACATCTGGTTCACGGAGCTCAATGACAACAAGATCGGGCGGCTGGCCATCGCCACCGGCACGGTCACCGAGTACTACGTTCTGACCGCCAACGCGTATCCCTATCGGATCGCGGCCGGTTCCGACGGCAACCTGTGGTTTACCGAACAGGGCGCCGGGAAGATCGGCCGCATCACGCCCGGTGGAACCGTCACCGAGTTCGCGCTGGCGGCGGGCGCTTACCCCGGCGCGATCGTGGGAGGGTCGGACGGAAATCTATGGTTCCAGCAATCGAGCGGGATCGGACGGATCACCCCCACGGGAACGGTGACGAACTTCAGCCTCCCGACGTCGGGCGCGGTCGTTCCCAACCTGGCGCTCGGGGCGGACGGTAACGTCTGGTTTTCGGAGCAATACAACAACAAGATCGCAAAGGTGACCCCGGCGGGCACCTTCACCGAGTACAACATCTCGGGCGCGACCGCCTATCCGAGCTTCGTCACCGC
>DASYEX010000255.1:0-13842 GCA_036498765.1 Polyangia bacterium | reverse complement strand
CGAGGAGCCGGGCGACGAGGCCGTTGATGGAGAGCGTGTTGTGCGTCCAGGTCTGATACCCGGTCGCGTTCGGTCCCGCGGCGGCCGCGAAGGCTTGCCAGCCTTCGACGCCGGCGACCGGCAGCGCCAGCAGGCCGAGGGCCAGCAGCGCGGCCACGAACCCCAGGACGGCGCGCCGATCGCGGAGCAGCGCGGGCGGGAGGAGCGCCAGCGGGGTCAGCTTGAGCGCCGCGCCGACCCCCCACCAGACGCCGGCCACGCGCCGGTCGCGGCGTTCCCAGGCGCGATGTCCCAGGGCCAGCGCGACGGCCAGAATCACCGACCACTGTCCGACCTGGAGGTTGGCCAGCGTCGGCGGCCAAGCGAGCAACAGCGCGAAGAGGACCGGGGCGCGCAAGGAGATCCCCGCCTCGGCCGCCAGCGGAGCCAGCAACCAGGCCAGGCAGGCCAAGAGCCCGATGGTCACGCCTTGCCAGATCCAGACGGCGGTCGGGTAGGGGAGCGCGCCGAGCGGAAGGAACGGCAGCAGCGCCGGTGGGGGATGGACGTAGAACGCCCCGACGGTGGGCACGAGCGGGGCGCCGAGGCCGGCGGCGCCGGCGTTGCCGCCGGGGAGGTCGACGCGGGGGAACCGTCCCCACTGGCCCTGGCGCAGCCAGAGCGCGGCGCGCACGTAGTCGTGTGTGAAGTCGGCCGGCGCGCGCGCCGAGCGCCAGGCGGCGGCGAATGGTTGGGCGCCCGCGGAGGCCCAGCAGAGAACGAGGCCGGCGACGAAGGCCCCCCGGAGCACGCGCCGTCTTTGGGCCGGAGCGATCATGGGTGGGGCGCGGACGCGCGGCGGGCGCCCCGCGCCGCGGCCGCGAAGACGCAGAGCGCGCCCACCAGCGGAAGCGACAGCACGAGCGCGGGCAGCGGCGCCAGGGGGAGGGGCGCGGCAAGCAGGAACAACGTCTCCTTGGGGATGGTCAGCAGCGCCAGGCCGGCCGCGCCCAGCAGCAGCGCCGGACGATCAGTCGTGGTTGCCGGCGCGGGCGCCTGGTAAGCGGCGCGGGCCGCCAGGCCGGTCGGGAGGAGCAGCAGGATCGCGTAGTGGGGCCAGGCGAGCGGATTCAGGATGACCACCAGGACATACCAGAGCGCCAGCACGCATCCTTCCCGATTGCGATCGGCGGGCGCGCGCGCGGCCCGCCGGGTCGCCGTCACGGCCACGCCGAGCAACACGATGGTCGCGGCGAGCGTCAGCGCGCGCGCCAGCAGCGGCGCCGAGACGAGCGGCCGGGCGAACGCCCCACCGACGAACAGCCGCGCCCACAGGCCCCGGAACGAGAGGGTGTTGTGCCAGAAGGTCTGCCAGGCAGCGGCGTTGGGACCGGACTCGCGGAGGAGCGCGCTCCAGGCTGCGAGCCCGCCCAGCGGCAGCGCGACGAGGCAGATGCCGCCGAACACCGCGGCGAACCTCCAGGCCGCGCGGCGCTCGCGGAGCGCGAGCGCGAGGAGAAGCAGCACCGGCGTCAGCTTGAGCGCGGCCGCGACCGCCATCCAGGCGGCGCCGCGGCGGTGGTGGCCCCGCTCCCAGGCGCGGTGCCCGGCGGCGAGGAGAGTGGCCAGCACGATCGACCACTGCCCGAGCTCGAGGTTGGTCAGCACCGGGGGCCAGAGCGCCAGCAACGGGAAGAGCACAACCGGGCCCAGCGCCACGCCCGCCTCCGCGGCCAGGGGGGCGAGGAGCCAGGCCAGCGCCCCCAGGAGCCCGAGTGACAGCGCCAGCCAGGCGGCGGTCGCCGCGCGGTAAGGGAGCGCCGCCAGCGGCAGGACGGGAATCAGCGTCGGCGGTGGATGCACGTAGTAAGGGCCCCGGAGCTGAACCGAGCGGGCCCCCAGTGACTGGGCGTAGCCGTTCGCCGTCGCGCGATCGAGGACCGGCGGCCAACCGCGCCCGGCCTGACCGAGGCGCATCCAGGCGACCGCGGTCACATAGTCGGGCGTGAAGTCGTTGGGCCGCAGGACCTCGCGGAGCGCGTGCGAGAACGGGAAGAACCCCGCCGACAGCCAGCAGAGCCCCAGCGTGGCGCCGAACGCCGCGCGCCGGAAGCTCATTCCGCGCGGGCTCCTCGTCGCCCGGAGGCGGGTCGCCCGGAGGCGGGTCGCCCGGAGGCGGGGAGATCGACGGCCGCGAGACCGGCGCCCGCGCGCCGGTAGCGGCGCCCGCAGCCGCAGCGAAGACCCCGGGGCAGCCTCTCGCCGCAGGCGCAGACGAAGCCGATCCGCCGCGCCGGCACGCCGGCGCAGAGCGCGTGCGCGGCGACGTCCGCCGTCACCACGGCGCCCGCGGCGATCATCGCGTGGGGTCCGATCAGGTGGCCGCAGAGCACGGTGGCGTTGGCGCCCACCGTCGCGCCACGGCCGATGCGCGTGCGGGCGAGCTTGGCGGGCGGCCGCTTGAAGCGGCCCGAGCGCGGGCGCAGATCGTTGGTGAAGACCGCGTGCGGGCCCAAGAAGGCCTCGTCCTCGACGGTGACGCCGTCGTAGAGGGCGACGCCGTTCTTGACCGTCACGTCGTCGCCGATGACGACGCCGCTCTCGACGAAGACCCCTTCGCCCAGGTTGCAGCGTGCGCCGACGCGCGCGCCTTTCATCACGTGCGCGAAGGCCCAGACCCGGGTCCCCTCGCCGACCTGGGCGCTCTCGACGATGGCCAGACGGTGGAAGCGCCTGCGCATCAGGTTCGCAGCCCCAGCCCCAGCAGCACCAGCGGCCGCAGCATCGACCACCAGCCGGTGATGGGCTTCATCTTCGTATAACCGATGGCCTTGGGCGGATAGATCTTGGTGACCGGCACCTCGGCGGTGCGGTAGCCGAGGCGGATCGTCTTCCAGTAGAGGTAGGGCTCGAGCTCGTACCCGTCGAGCCAGCTCTGATCGAGGCAGATGCGTGGATCGTCGAGCAGCGTGGTGCGAAAGGCGCGGAAGCCGTTGGTCGACTCCGAGACCCACCTGCGCGCCGTGAGCGAGAAGAGCAGCGGGTGGACGCGGGTCGCGACGCGACGGTAAAGCGGCATCCCGCCGGTGCGTCCGCCCGCCAGGTACCGTGACCCTTGCACGAAGTCGGCGCCGTTGATGATGGGAGCGAGCAGGCGCCCGATCTCCTCGGGGGCGTCCTTGTTGTTGCCGGCGATGACGACGATGACGTCGAACCTCCGCGCGCGCGCCCAGGCGAACCCGGCGCGCAGCGCCGCGCCCACCCCCACGGTGGCGCCCATCTCCAGGACCTCCGCGCCGCCGGCGCGCGCCACCTCGCGCGAGCGGTCGTTCGAGCCGTCGTCGACGACCAGCACGCTGTCCACCAGGTCCCGGGGCGCGCGGCGGACCACCTCGCCGATCTTCACCTCCTCGTCGAGGACGGGGGCGATGAGGACCACCTTGAGGCCGTGGTACATGCGGGTCAACCCAGCGCGCGTCGCAGCGAATCGACGACGCGCGCCTGTTGGTCGGCGGTGATCTCGGGGAAGATCGGCAGCGAGAGGATCTCGCCGGCCGCTCTCTCGGCCACCGGGAAGCTCCCCGGGCCCTGGCCGAGGTGCCGGAACGCCCCCTGCAGGTGGATGGGGACGGGGTAGTGGATCTGGGCGCCGATGCCGTCGGCGTTGAGCTTCCGCATCACCGCGTCGCGGTCGGGGACGCGGACGACGTAGAGGTGAAAGACGTGCTCGTTGCCGGGGCGCGTGCGGGGCGGCGTCACCGCCGGCAGGTCGGCCAGCAGCGCGTCATACCGGCGCGCGGCGGCGCGGCGCGCTTCGTTCCACGCCGCGAGCCGCTTGAGCTTGGCGCTGAGCACCACCGCCTGCAGCGTGTCGAGGCGCGAGTTGATGCCCGTCTCCGGGTGGTGGTACTTCACGTCGCTGCCCCAGTTGCGCAGCGTCCGCAGGCGCGCCGCGAGCGCGTCGTCGTCGGTGGTGACCGCCCCGGCGTCGCCGTAGGCGCCCAGGTTCTTGCCGGGATAGAAGCTGGTGCCGGCCGCGCGCCCCACCGTCCCGGCGGCGCGCCCCCGCTGGCGCGCCCCCTGCGCCTGCGCCGCGTCCTCGACGATCGTCAGGTCGCGCGCGCGCGCCAGGGCTTCGAGCTCGGCGACGGGCGCCATCTGCCCGTAGAGATCGACCGGGATCACGAACCGCGTCCGCTTCGTCGCGCGCGCCTCGGCCTGCGCGACGTCCAGCAGGTGGAACTCGGGATCGCAGTCGACCAGCACGGGCCGCGCCCCCGCGCGCGCCACCGCCAGCGCGGTGGCGATGAAGGTGTTGGCCGGCAGCAGCACCTCGTCGTCGGCCGTGACGTCGGCGGCGCGCAGCGCCAGCTCGAGCGCGTCGGTGCCGTTGGCCACGCCGACGCAGTGGCGCGCGCCGACGAACGCCGCGTAGGCCAGCTCGAAGGCGGCGACGGCCGGTCCCAGGATGAAGGCCGCCTCGTCGATGACCGCGGCGAACCCGGCGGCGACCTCGTCGGCGATCGCCGCGTGCTGCAGCCGCAGATCGACCGACGGCACGCCCCTCATGACGACCTTCGGACGGCCTGTTCGCGGCCATGGTCGCGCATCGAGCGATCGATCGCCTCCAACGCGCGCACGACGGCCGCCCCCTCGGCGCCGCCCACCAGCGGCCGCTGGCCGGTGCGGATGCAGTCGAGGAAGTGCTCGCACTCGTTGCGCAACGGCTCGCCCGTCGACACCTTGGGGATGGTGATGTCCCCCTCGCGGATGCTGGCCCGAAACGAGGCGAAGGTGTCCACCACCTCCGTCGTCGTCGCCCGATCGCTCACCCGCTTGTCGTAGATCCGCAGCGGCTCCATGATGTCCATGTCGTCGAAGGTCAGCATCCGCTTGTCGCCGGCGACGGTCACGTCGCGCGATTTGCGCGGGTTCAGCCAGGAGGCGTGGACGTTCACCAGCACGCCGCCCGGGTAGCGCAGCGTCGCGAACACAGTGTCCTCGCGGCCGGCGTTGATCCACGTGCCGCCCACGGCCGAGGCGGCCTCCGGCTCGGCGCCGAGCCAGTAGTTGGCGATGGAGATGTCGTGCGACATCAGATCCCAGGCGGCGTTCACGTCGGCGCGGATGGGTCCCAGGTTGGTGCGGACCATCGAGACGTAATAGAGGCGGCCCAAGTCGCCCGCCTCGAGGTAGGCGCGGACGCGCTGGACGGCCAGGTTGAAGATGAAGACGTGCCCCACCATCAGCACGCGCCGGCGCCGCTGCGCCAGCGCGGCCAGCTCGTCGGCCGCATCGCCCTGGGTGGTGATCGGCTTTTCCACCAGCACGTGCTTGCCGGCCTCCAGCGCCGCCTTGCAGAGCGCGTGGTGGCTGCTGGTCGGCGTGGCGATGACCACCGCGTCGATCGCCGGATCCGCGAAGGTATCGGCGGCGTCCTGCGAGACGGCCGCGCCCGGAAATCGCGCCCGCACCTGCTGGAGGCGGGCGGCGTCCCGATCGACGATCCGCTTGACGATGCTGGCGGGCGGGTTGTCGAAGTTGCGGATCAGGTTCGGGCCCCAGTGGCCCGCGCCGAAGACGGCAATCCGGATCGGGTCGCCAGGGCTCAAGCGACCGCCATTTTATCCCAGTTGGCGGCCGGCCGGTGTCGTCGCGCTCCGTCGTCGCGCCGTGTCGACGGGCGTGCCTGACTTGCTAGCGGCCTTGCAGATAGGCGCCAATGGCCGCGCAGGCCTGACGCGCCCGCTCGTCCGTCTCGACCAGCGCGAAGCGGACGTAGCCCTCGCCGCCCGGGCCGAAGCCGACGCCCGGCGAGACCGCCACCCGCGCCTTCTCGAGCAGCTCGGCCGCGAACTTGACCGCGCCCAGGCCGGCGGCGCGTCCGGGCAGCGGCGCCCAGACGAACATCGAGGCGCTCGGTCGTTCGACCGGCCAGCCGGCGGCGTTCAACCCGTCGCACAGCACCTGCGCTCGGTGCTTGTAGAGGGCGCGGTTGGCCGCGACGTCGGCGTCGCAGACCGGCGACAGGGCGGTGGCCGCCGCCAGCTGCGTGGGCGCGAACATCCCGTAGTCGAGGTAGCCCTTGATGGTCCCCAGCGCGCCGACCAGCGTGCGGTTGCCGACGCAGAACCCGACGCGCCAGCCCGGCATCGAGTAGCTCTTCGAGACTGTGAAGAACTCGACCGCCAGATCGCGCGCGCCCGGGACGGCGAAGATGCTGGGCGCCGGCCGTCCATCGTGCATCAAGTCGGCGTAGGCGAGGTCCGAGATCACCCACAGCTTCTCCCGCTTGGCCAGCGCCACCACGTTCTCGAAGAACGACGGCTCGACGATGGCGCTGGTCGGGTTGTGCGGGAAGTTGACGATCAGCCCCTTCGGCTTGCGCGGCGCGCGTCCGAGCGCGGCCTCGATCTCGGTGAACGGATCGACCCCCGGCCGCGTCGCGACCGGCACCGGCTCGCCGCCCGCGATGATCACGCCGTAGCGGTGGATCGGATAGCAGGGATCGGGGGACAAGACGCAGTCGCCGGGCCCGACGATCGCCAGCAGCAGGTGCGCGATCCCTTCTTTCGAGCCGAGGGTCACCACCGCCTCGGTCTCCGGGTCGAACGTCTGGCCGTAGCGGCGCTGATACCAGTCGCAGATCGCCTGGCGGACCTCGGGCATTCCGCGCGACGGCATGTAGCGCTGGTTGCCCGCGCGCTGCGCCTCCGTGATCAAGCGTTCGATGGCGGCCTTGGGGCTCGGCCCATCGGGGTTGCCGAGGCCGAAGTCGAACACGTCGTGCCCCTCGGCGCGCAGCCGCGATTTCAGCTCGTCGACGGCCGCCAGGACATAAGGGGGGAGCGCGGCCAAGCGCGCGAACTGGTTGGCAGATTTATCGGGTGGACCGGCCATGACAAAAGGACGCGAGACACTACTTGAAAGGCGGCGCATCGGCTAGATGGGAACCCTCAAAGGGTTCCAAACCCTCCCGCGATGAGCTCCGGCCAGCGAAGCTGGCCTGCGCTCTACACGCCTGGCGGCATCCGCGCGGCGGCCTCCGGCCGGGCGCCTTGACTGAACGTAAGTTCAGGACTAGAGCATCAAGGGTGCGGCCGGTCCCGATCTCCAACCCGCCCAACCCCTGGGCCTCGACCGAGGTCGAGTACCTGCCGGAGCTGGGTGCGCCGGAGATGAAGCTGGAGGTCTTCGTCGACGGGACGCGGAACATCCTGGCCAGGAACGACAGCCCCGACGTCGGCTTCACCTGGAGCGTGAACCCCTACCGCGGCTGCTTCCACGGCTGCGCCTACTGCTACGCGCGTCCGTCGCACGAGTACCTGAGCTTCGGCGCCGGCACCGACTTCGAGCGGAAGATCGTCATCAAGCCGAACGCGCCGGCGCTGCTGCGGGCGGCGTTCGCCAAGAAGAGCTGGCGGCGCGAGACGGTCGTCTTCAGCGGCGTCACCGACTGTTACCAGCCGCTGGAGGCGTCGTACCGGCTGACCCGGGGCTGCCTCGAGGTCTGCGTCGAGCGCGCCAACCCGGCGGCCATCATCACCAAATCGGCGCTGGTCGAGCGCGACGCCGACCTGCTCGCCGAGCTCGGCCGCGTCGCCGCCTCGCACGTCACCGTCAGCATCCCGTTCTGGGACGCCGAGAAGGCGCGGGCCATCGAGCCCTATGTCCCGACCCCGGCGCGGCGGCTGCGCGTCGTCGAGACGCTGGCCAAGGCAGGGATCTCCGTCGGCGTGAACGTCGCGCCGATCATCCCGGGGCTCAACGACCAGGACATCCCCAAGATCCTGGCCGCTGCGCGCGAGGCCGGCGCGCGCTCGGCGGGGCACGTGATGCTGCGGCTTCCGGGGCCCGTCAAGTCGGTGTTCGAGGAGCGGCTGCGGGCGGCGTTGCCGCTCACCGCCGATCGCGTGCTCCACCGGGTGCGCGAGACGCGCGGCGGAAAGCTCTACGATTCGCGCTTCGGCGTGCGCGGGCGGGGCGAGGGGACGTACGCCGAAGCGATCCACGCGCTGTTCGAATCGGCGGCGGCGCGTGCCGGCTTGCGCGTGGACGGAGCTGGGCTGCGCCCAGCGGAGTCGTCGCGGGAGGGGCGGGGAACCCTCCCAGGGTTCCCGGGTGATCGTTCGGGGGCCATCCCCAGCGACGTGCGGGTCGACGAGCGGGAGGCCCGCCAGAGCGGGGGCTGTATGTCGATGGCGCTGCCCGCGCCGATCGCGGGGGGCAGACTGCCGGCGCGTCCTGGGGGCGGCGCCCAGCTCGAGCTGCCCGGGCTCAAGTGATCGCGCCCGTACAGAGCTCGATCGAGAGGCCGCCGTTGCTCAGCGCATGTCGGGCTTCGAAGTTCAACCTCAGGGCGCCGGCCGCGCCGCGCAGCGCACCCGGGACCACGATCGCGAAGCGCCAGCCGCGGAAGTGCGCGCGCAGCACGCGGCCGAGCTCGCGGTAGAGGCGCACGGCCGCGCGCGGGTCGGAGAGGCGCCGTCCGTAGGGAGGGTTGGCGATGACCAGTCCGGGCGCTGCGCTGGGGGGGCGCGCTTCGCCCACGTCGCGGGCGGCGAAGGTGAGGAGGGCTTCGACCTCGGCGCGGGCGGCGTTCCGGCGCGCGCTCTCGATCGCGCGCGGGTCGGCGTCGGAGCCGACGATGAGCGTCGACGGTGCGGGCCGGATCCCCGCCCGCGCTTCCTCGCGGAGCGCGGTCGCGGCGTCAGCCGGAAACAGCGGCCAGCCCTCGAGCGCGAACGCCCGATCGATCCCCGGCCGGCGGCCGATCGCCAGCGTGGCCGCCTCGATGACGATCGTCCCGGCGCCGCACATCGGGTCGACGAGCGACAGGCCGGGCTGCCAGCCGGCGAGGGCCAGCAGGCCCGCCGCCAGGGTCTCGCGCAGCGGCGCGGCGCCGATCTCGACGCGCGCGCCGCGCCGATGAAGCCGCTCGCCCGAGGCGTCGACGCTGAAGGTGAAGCGATCCTCGAGCCCGCGGACCAGCACCGAGACGTCGGCCGCCTCGTCCTTGCCCGCGGCCCGGATCCCCTTCACGGTGTCTCCGAGCGCCAGCAGGACCGTCTCGTCGATGGCCCCCGTGTGGTAGAGGCGGCAGCGGCTGGTGCTGGTCCGCAGGGCGAGCGAGGCGCCGGGCGTTACGAACCGATTCCAGTCGAGGCCGGCCGCGCGCCTGCGCAAGCGGCCGAACTCGCGCGCCTCCACGGTACCGACCCGCGCCAGCACGCGCGTCGGGAGGCGCAGCCAGAGGTTGGCGCGGAATCCCTCCGCCGCCGAGGCGCTCCATTCGACGCCCCCCGTCTCGCGCTGGAGATCGGAGACGTTCGGGAGCGCCGCGATCTCGCGCGCCGCCGCCTCCTCCAACCCGGGCGCCACCACCGCAAACCAGCGCAGCGATGAGGGGACGGACGCCCGGCGCCGCGACGGGGACGATTTCGCGTGCGGCCGCCGCTCACCGGGCGCCGGCAGGTTGGCCGGCCGGCCGGAGAACACGAGGTGGGCGAGGATTTCGATCGATCCCTCACCGCCCGCCACGGGCGAGTCGATCTCTGCGGCCAGCGTGAACCCCAACGCCTCGGCGCGCAGGCGTACCTTCTCGACCGCCGCGCGCCGTAGGTTCGGATCGCTCACCTGACCGCCTTTCACCTGCCGGTCGGCGAGCTCGAACTGCGGCTTGACCAGCACGACGCCCTGGGCGCCGGGCCGCAGGCGAAAGGCCAGCGCCCGCAGCATGTTGCGCGCGGCGACGAAGCTCACGTCGACGGTGAAGAAGTCGAACGGCCCCTCGGCTTCGCCGAGTGAGAGCTTGCGCCAGTCGACGCCCTCGAGGCTCGTCACGCGCGCGTCACCCCGCAACGAGGCGTGCAGCTGGTCGTGCCCCACGTCGACCGCCAGCACGCTGGCCGCCCCGCGGGCCAGCATCGCCTCGGTGAAGCCGCCGGTCGAGGCCCCGACGTCGACGGCGCGCGCGCCGCGCACGGCCGCGTCGAGCCCGAAGCGCGCCAGCGCCGCCTCCAGTTTTCCGCCCGCGCGGCTGACGGCCATGTGGCCGCCTTATATCTCGGGCGGGGACGGCCCGCGCCTCAATCGGCCATGCGGCGCAGGACGTTCGGGGACGTGCGGCCGAAGCAGTCGGCGCAGAGCGGGATGCCGCCCGAGCGCGGATCGCGCCGGACCTTGTCACGCGGATCCTCCGCCCCGCAGGCGCTGCAGGCGAGCCGTGGCGAGAGGCCCGCCTCGGGCGCCGCCAGCCCGACGGTCGCCAGCGCCGCGCGGGTTATGATGCCGACCAGGAAGGCCCCGGTCACGACCGGCAGACAGGAGATCTCCTGCTCGCTCATGATCTGGGCGGCCTCTTCCAGCGTCGTGTCCGGGCCGATGCAGAGCACCGGCGAGCTCATACACTCGCCCACGAAGGCGTGGCGCTGCGCGGTTCGCAGATCCTCGCGGCAGACGATCCCGGTGAGCGTGCCGTTGTCGAGCACCAGCAAATGATCGATGCCGTTATCGAAGGCGAGCCGCCGCGCCGACGCGACCACCGTGTCGGGTGTCAGCGTGTAGAGCTCGGTCCCCATCACCTCCGCGACGCAACAGGCACCGACTTCAGCCATGACATCCATGACCTGCCCTCCAGGAGAAAGTCTAGCGGGCGCGCGCCCGCGGGCCATCTGCTGCCCAAATACAAACAAACGGCATGCCAACTCGATCAGCTGCGCTCGGCGCGAGTTTCCGCCACCTCGAGCTTGCGTTGCGTCACCGGGGCTCTCAAAAGCGTTACCGAGTGGGTCCGCCGCCGCCAATTCGCCTCAAGGCGCGCGGCGCGAGGTCGGTTCGCGGATTGCAATAGGGGGATGCATGGATTTGACGCGCATTCTTCTGGTGGACGACGACGACGAGACGCGCGAGCTCTTGCGCGACTTCTTCGATGAGCGGGGCTACCTCGTCAGAACGGCGGACGGCGGGATGCACGCGCTGTCGTGCCTCGAGACGTTCGCGGCCGACCTGGTGATCACCGACCTCGAGATGCCCGGGATGAGCGGGCTCGAGCTGATCCGATCGCTTCACGCTCTACGGCCTGGATTTCCCGTCTTGCTGGTCACGGCGCGCGCGGAGCGCGAAACGCCGCTGCGGCGGCTCGGCCGGCGCGCCGGGTTCGAGTGTCTTCGCAAGCCACTCGATCTGGAGGCGCTCGAAGATCTGGTCCAGCAGATGATCGGCGCGCACGCGCTCCAGAATGTCGAGCGCTCCCATTCCGCCGAGCCTGACCTTAGTTAGATTGCGAGCATGGACAAGACGCAGACCGGCGGGGCAGCGCGCGCGGCAGAGCGGTCCGTGGCGGTCGGTGGCAGCGGGCTCGAAGCGGCCCGCGGCGCGGTTCACAGCTTCGTCGACATCGCCGAGCTGCGCCGAATCATGGGGCGGCTGACAGCGATCGAGCTGTTGCAGATGTTGCTGGTGCCCGACGCGCCCCCGCTGGGCGCGTAGCTCGCTTCTCAGCGCGAAAAGAAACCGCTCCTCTTCGCCGGGGGCGGCGCCGGCGAAGAGGGCGCCGGTGTCGGTGTTTTGTGCACCTCGGGAACCTTCTTGAGGCTGACCCGCAGGACCTGGGGTCCGTGCCCGTCGAACTTGTAGTGCCGGGTAAGCGTCGTGTAGCCGGCTCGGGTGAAGGTGAGGTCGTAGGAGTTTCCTGGACGGAGCTTGAGCGTGAGCGGCGTCGTCCCGAACAGGTGTCGGCCGGTGGCCACGTGCGACCCCTCGGGGTCGCTCTTGATCACCACGGGGAGCTGCGCGGCCAGCGACTTCCCCTTCGTTCCGTGGCGCGACTCGTCTTCGGCCGGCGGCGCCGTGTCCGCCGCGTCGTCGGCCGATCGAGGCGATTCGTGTTCGGCGACCGCTTCGCCCGCGCCGGTGCTCCCGGCTGCGCCTGCGCTGTCGGCCTTCGCTGACGCGGTCTTCGCGTCGGTGGCGGCCGTCGGCGGTGGCGCGGGTTCGGCGGGCGGCGGCGGGGCAGGCGCCGGCTCGGGCGGGGGCACGGCGACGGGCGGCGGCGTCGCCGCGGCGACCGCGGGCGCCTGAGGCTTCGGCCGGCCATTCAGCGCGCGCGCCGAGACCACCGCGCCGAGCAGCAGCACCGCGGCGGCACCGGCGATCCGTACGGCCGGCTTGCGGTGCCAGGCGCGATCCGCCGACGCGAACTGCGGCGGGTGCTTCATCACCTCGGTCCCGGCCGGCGAGGGGGGCGGCCGATCCGCCTGGCGTACCTCCTCCGCGTCGTCGAGGGTCAGCACCAGCCCCGACTCCTGCCCCGAGCCTGCGCGCAGGGGACCGACCGTCGACCGGGCGGCGGGGGGCTCGGGCGGCGCCTCGCGGGTCAGCGGCGGCACGCCGTCCTTGGTGCTCAGATCGGCGAGCCAGCGCTGCAGCTCGGTCTGGCCGACGGGCCGGAAGGCGACGCGCATCACCTGTTCGACGTCGACCAGCATGTCCTCGGCCTTCTGGTAGCGGGCCTCGGGCGTCTTCCCCATCGCCTTGCGCATCACGCGATAGAGCTCCGGGTTGAGGCCCGGGCGCGCCGTCTCCGGCGGCATGAAGTCGCCGTTCTTGACCAGCATCAGCGTCTCGTAGTCGGTCGGCGCGTCGAAGGGGTGCCGGCGGGTGATCATCGCGTAGAGCATCGTCCCCACGGAGAAGAGATCGCTGCGCCCGTCGAGCGGCCCGGCCGAGGCCTGCTCCGGGGACATGAAGGCGACCTTCCCCTTGATCAAGTTGCCCAGGCTCTTTTCTGTCTTATTTTGAGCCTTGGCGATGCCGAAGTCGGTCAGCTTCACCTCGCCCTGCTCGCTGATGAGTACGTTGTGCGGGCTGACGTCGCGGTGGACAATCCCCAGCGGCTTCCCGTCGCCGCGCTTCTGGTTGTGCGCGTACGCCAGCGCGCGGCAGACCTCGGCGGTGACGTAGAGCGCGAGCGCGGGCGGGATCGCGACGCCCGCCGCCTTGGCACGCTTGAGGATGCGATCGAGCGACCAGCCGTCGCAGAGCTCGAGCGCCAGGAAGTAACGCCCCTCCGCCTCGCCGAGGTCGAGCACCTGCACGATGTTGCTGTGGTTGAGCGACATCGCGACGTGCGCCTCGTCGACCAGCATGTGGCGGAACTGCGGGTCGGCGTAGAACGTGGTGAAGATGCGCTTGAGCACCACCGTCTTCTCGAACCCCTGCGCGCCGTGTTGCTTGGCCAGAAAGATCTCGGCCGTTCCTCCGTCGGTGATCTTGCGCAGGATGGTGTAGCGGGAGGCGAGGCTCATCGGCGAGATCCGAGCATTTCAAATTACCACGCCGGACCCACTTGATGACCGGAGATCGGCTCGCCACATTTTTCCGAGGTGGTGGGGACATGAGAGATCGGGCGACGACGAAGACGGTGCTGCTGGTCGAGGACGACGCCGACGTCCGGGACTCCCTGCAAGACATCCTCGAGGACGAAGGGTTCGACGTCATCCCGGCCGCGAACGGCAAGCAAGCGCTCGACTTTCTCACGCTGAACGAACCGGCCGGCGCGGATTTGGTCATCCTCGACCTGTTCATGCCGATGGTGTCGGGGTGGGAGGTGCTCGACCGGATGACCGGCGACGCGAAGCTCAACGACATCCCCGTGCTGGTGCTGAGCGCCGCCGCGGCCCCCAAGCCCGAGCGGGCGCAGGGCTTCGTGCGTAAACCCTTCTCGCTCGAGGCGTTCGTCACCAAGGTCCACGGCGTCGTCGACGGACCGCGCCGTTTGATCTAGATGGGAACCCTGGGAGGGTTCCCAAACCCTCCCGCGACGAGGTCGCGCCGGCAGAGCCGTCGCGCCCTCACGCGATC
>DASYEX010000254.1:0-3798 GCA_036498765.1 Polyangia bacterium | reverse complement strand
CGTGGCGACCAAGGCAGGTCTCGCGCGCACCGGCCCCGATCGGTGGGTGCCGCTCGGACGCCCCGAGTACTTGATTCAGCAGCTTCACAAGAGCCTGCGCAACCTGGGCGTCGAACGGATCGACCTCTGGCAGCTCCACCGGATCGATCCCAAGGTGCGGGCCGACGAGCAGTTCGGGGCGATCAAGGAGCTGCTCGACCAAGGGCTCATCCGGCACGCGGGCCTCAGCGAGGTCAGCGTCCGGAACATCAAGGCGGCCTCGAAGCACTTCACGGTGGCGACGGTGCAGAACCGGTACAACCTCACCGAGCGCGGCAGCGACGACGTGCTCGAATACTGCACCGAACACGGAATCGGCTTCATCCCCTGGTTTCCGCTGGGGGCCGGGACGCTGGCCCGTCCGGGCGAGGTCCACGACGGAATCGACAAGATCGCCAAGCGCCACTCGGCCACGCCCACCCAGATCGTGCTGGCCTGGACGCTGCGAAAGAGCCCGGTGATGCTGCCGATTCCCGGGACCTCGCGAGTCCGTCACCTGGAGGAGAACGTGGCCGCCGCCCGCATCGTCCTCTCCGACGCCGAGATGGCCGCGCTCGACGACCTGCCGGCGACTCCACCCCCGCGGTAAGCTCGCCGCGAGCGCCGTGGACGACAAAGGGTATCTCTTCGACAACCGGGCCGTGGAAGCCGGCGCTCGGATCGCGGCGCTGTCGGCGATCTTCGATCCGATCACCTTCCGCCACGTCGACGCCCTGGGGATGGGACGCGGCGCGCGCTGCTGGGAGGTGGGCGCCGGGGGACCGTCGGTGCCGCGCGGCCTCGCCGAACGGGTGGGCGCCGAGGGGCGCGTGCTGGCCACGGACCTCGAGGTCTCGCCCGCGCTGGCCGGAGCGGCGGGCGGCGCGATCGAGGTACGGCGCCACGACGTCGCGCGCGATCCGCCGCCGCGGGATCTCGGGCCGTTCGACCTGGTGCACGCGCGGCTGGTGCTGGTGCACTTGCCCGATCGCGAGCGGGCGCTGCGCGCGATGATCGACGTCCTGCGCCCGAGCGGCTGGCTGCTGGTCGAGGACGCCGACCCGGCGCTGCAGCCGGCGAGCGTCATCGACGCCGTCGACGACGAGGCGGTGTTGGCCAACCGGCTGCGAAACGGCTTCCGGACGCTGCTGGCCGAGCGGGGCGTCGATCTCGCCTACGGCCGGAAGCTGCCGCGCCTCTTGCGCGCCGCGGGCCTCGCCGACGTGGCGGCCGACGCCTATTTCCCGATCACCCACCCGGCCTGCGCGACGCTGGAAACGGCGACCGTCACGATGTTGCGCGACCAGCTGGTCGCCAGAGGGCTGGCGACGACGGAGGAGCTCGAACGCCACCTCGCCAACGTCGCGGCCGGGCGCCTCGACCTGGCGCAGCCGCCCCTGATCTCGGCCTGGGGACGCCGCCCGTGACGACGTCCGCTATAGTGCGCCGCCAATGCCCACGACCACGTCATCGCTAAAGCACAACACCTACTTCGACGGCAACGTCCAGAGCGTCGGGTTCGAGCGCAACGGGCGCCGCGCCACCGTCGGCGTCATCGCGCCCGGTAGCTACCACTTCGGCACCGACGCGCCCGAGCGGATGACGGTCGTGAGCGGCGAGCTCTCGGTCAAGTCCGACGAAGCCGACGACTGGTCCCTCTATCCCGCGGGCACCGCCTTCGAGATCGCCGGCAAGAGCGGCTTCGACGTCCGCGCCGAGACACCCGCCGCCTATCTCTGCGAGTTTCTCTAGCCGCTGCCTCTCGTCATTCGTCACGCCGCGAGACACTCGGCGGCCGTCCCCGACGCAACATCCGCCGGAATCAAGTCAGACCGGGCGGTGGCCGGCAGGTCTGACCTGGGCGCCGGCCGGCAACCGGCCGCTCTTCGATCCTCAGCAGGCCGCCCCCGCGCAGCCAACCAGCAATCGCCATCCAGGTCGTCGGCTCCACCGTGGCCGCCGTGCCGCCCCTGGCGTCGGCCGCCCTGGACACAACATCCGCGGAATCAAGTCGGGCGCGCAGGTGCCACCCCGAAAAATGAGGACCCGAGCTCCGCGGATCGACGCCGGCGGGCGCGTTGAGGTGTTTCCGGAAGTTGAGCAGCACATAGACCATGCTCGTTCGCATCTGCCGCGGCGTCGTGAGCGGGCGGACGTGGTACCGATCGCCGACCACTTTCCCCTTGCGGCGGCCGAGCGCGCGATTGACGGCGAGCGCCAGCCGGATCGCCAGCCCGTGCATGCCGCCACGGGCCCGCCGCGCCTGGTCCCCCTCGACGATGAAGTGCCCGTGATCTTGCTGGATGGAGAAGTGGATCACGCGAAATCGGTCGACCGACGCCCGCCCAATGGCGCGCCGGAGCGCCTCGAATACGCGCGCCGAGCGGAGCGACGGAAGCCCGGGCACCGCTCGGATGGTCACCTGCAACGGGTAACGGGGGTCGACCTTGGCCCGCGTGTCGTGCGGCATCGACGGTCGGCCGCGCGGCTTTCGCCCCGCCCCCTTGCGTGCCCCGCCCCACTTGCTTGCCGCCTCTAGCGGCAACCGGAGCTGACGCCTTCCTGTCGACTTGATTCCGCGCATGTCCGGTTGTCGGCGCGGACCGCATCGGGTTGCTTTCTGTGCGGGACTTGATTCCGCGGATGTTCGGGGTCACGGACGCGGATTCACCCCGAAAGGGAGGTGACGAACGGTGACAGGGTCGCCTACGCCGCGACGGCGGTCTTGAACAGGTGGTCGAGGGCGGCGGCGGGGTCGTGGCAGAGGCCGGCGTGAGGGGCCGTCGGCTGGACCATCGTGCTGCGCGGGGCCGAGAGCCAGTGGAAGCGCTCGGAGGACGGCAGGCCGGCGATAGGGCCAGCGGCGCGGTCGCCGGCCACGATCGCCTCGACGGCGTCGAGCTGGGCGGCCAGGGCGGCGAGATCGATGTCCGGGGCCAGCGCGCGCAGGCGTTGCTCGTCGAGCGCGATCCGGCAGCCGAGGTAGCGGGCGGTCGGACAGAAGAGGATCACGCCGGCGTTGAGCCGCTCGTCGCGATCGACGCGCGGTACGACCTGGACGATCACGTAGTCAAACGCGCGACGCTCGGGCACGGTTCGCCTGTTCGATGATGCGTGGCAGGGCCGCCCGCCGCGCGCGTAACCAATCCCCGTAGGCGGCGCGCAGCGCGCCCCCGCCGGGCCCATCCAGCCAGAGGTCGGGGATGGCGCCGACCGCGCGCGCGATGTGCGCGTCGTCGAGCGCGGCCGCCAGCGCCGCGCCCGCCTCGGGGAGCCGCTCGGCGAACGGCAGCAGCACGTGCTCGCTGGCGCGCGCGAACGGACGGGCTGCCGACGCGGCCAGCTCGGCGGGCTCGCCCCCCTCCCAGCCGTGGTGCCAGTAGAGCGCGGCGCCGTGATCGATGAGCCAGAGCTGGCCCCCCTGCCAGAGCAGGTTCGGGTTGCGCGCCGTGCGGTCGACGTTGGCGGCGAAGACGTCGAGGGCGACGATGCGCGAGGCGAGCTCGCCGTCGACCGGCCGCCGCGCCGCCACGTCGTAGCCGACCGCCCCCGAGAGGAAGCCCATCGCCAGGTTGAGGCCGGCGCTGGCGATGAGCACCTCCTGAATCTCCTGGTGCGGCTCGCTGCGCCCGAGCGCGGTGTCGATCTCGATGAAGGCCAGCTCCGGGACCGGCAACCCCGCCGCGCGCGCCAGCTCGCCCACGATGAGCTCGGCCGCCAGCGCCCGGCCCCCCTGGGCCGCGGCGCGGAACTTGGCGACGTAGAGCGCGCCGTCGTCGG
>DASYEX010000253.1:0-8094 GCA_036498765.1 Polyangia bacterium | reverse complement strand
GCAATCGCTCGAGAGATCCTATCGCGGAAACGACTGGAAGCGGCCGCCGCCGGTCGGACGGTGCGCCGAACGGGACTTCGGGGCTGAACCGGCGCAAGATCGAGGGGTGAGCGTCGAGGCGATCGCCGGGAACTTGGGGTTGGGCGCGCTGCTCCTGGACCTACGGGACAACTTCGGCGGGTACGAGATCCTCGACCACTGGACGCGCGGCGAGTTCCACCACGACTTACTCCTGCGCGTCGAATCGAGCGGGCGGCTTCCCGGGCCGGTGCTGGTGGTCGCCACCAACTGCAACGGGGGCGTGAAGGAGGTCCTCTGCTTCGCGTCCCCGCCGCGCGAGGAGGCGCTCTGGCATCATCGCTGCCCGGATTCGGCAGAGTTCAGCGGCACCTTGCCGCCGGTGGTCGGCCAGGCGCGCACCGTCCACTGATTCGATCCCTGCGCCCTGCTCGTCGCCGACGCGCGCAGCGAGTACCGCCCCGAGTTCCGCGAGCGGCAGCCCGGCGGCGGCTGGCAACTCAAGGGCTGCGGCACCAAGCGGGACCCCGACTGAGGCTGTGTGGGTGTGGCGCGCGACGCCGAGATCGACGAGATAGCGAGCTGGGTTCGTGCGAAGTCGGCGCGAACGATCGAGCTTCGCTGAGGCGCTCAGCCAGTGGACTTAGAGGCGCGGGCCACCGTCGCGCTTGGCTTGGGTGCGCTGCGTAGTCACGTTACTGATAAACGAGTTCATCGGTGGGAGGGTGCCATGGATGTGTCTATCCCGGAGAAGATGAGCGCTGCGGTCATCGACCGGTTCGGTGGGCCTGAGGTCCTTCACCTCGACGCGCTTCCCGTCCCCGTACCCGAGCGCAACGAGGTGCTGATCCGCGTGGAGGCGGCCGGCATCGGCGTCTGGGACCCGGCGGTGCGGAGCGGCGATCTAAAGACGAAAGAGCAGGAGTTTCCCGAGGTCATCGGCAACGACGGCGCCGGGCGGGTGGTCGCGGTCGGCGAGAGCGTCACCAGGTTTCGCCCGGGCGATCGGGTCTACGCCTTCAGCATGGAGGGGGGCTTCTATGCCGAGTTCGTGGCGGTGAAGGAGGACAACGTCGCCCCCATGCCGCGTGGGATGGATCCCCTCGAGGCGGGCGCGCTGGGGGCCGACGGCATCACGGCGCTGCGCGGGCTCGAGGACACGCTGCGGATCAAACCCCGCGAGACCGTCGCCATCTTTGGCGCGAGCGGCGGCATCGGTCACCTGGCCGTTCAGTTGGCCAAGCGCAAACACGCGCGCGTCATTGCTGTCGCCTCGGGGCCCGACGGCGTCGAGCTCTGTCGGCGGCTGGGCGCCGATCTGACGATCGACGGGCGCAGCGACGACGCCGCCGGGGCAATCGCGCGCTTCGCGCCGGGCGGCGTCGATGCGGCGCTGGTGCTGGCGGGCGGCTTCGATCAGGCGCTCGGCACCCTCAAGCAGGGCGGGCGGGTCACCTATCCCAACGGCGTCGAGCCGGCGCCCATGCCGCCCGCTGGCGTGGCGGTGCGTGGCTACGACGGTACCCCGAGCCGCGACGCCTTCGAGCGGCTCAATCAGCTCATCGAGCCCGGGCCGTTCCACGTCGAGCTGGGGCGGGTGTACAAATTGGCGCAGGCGGGTGAAGCCCATCGCCACATCGAGCAGCATCACCTCGGGAAGCTCGCCTTCCGGGTCAGCGCCTCCTAGGCCCGAGCCGCGTCGGGCGCCGGCTACCTGAGCACGGCCCAGAGTGCGGCCGCGGTCGCGATGAGCACGCTCGTCAGGAGGCCCACCCCCGTGAGCAGCTTGCGCTGATCGTAGCGGGCCTGCGTCTGCTCGATGGCGGCAATCTGGGCGCCCCGGTCGCCGATCGTTTCGGCCAGCCGATCGATGTTCTGGTACGCGGAGAGGAGCGCGCTGTGGGGCGGGCGGATCTCGGCGGCGGCGCGACCGAGCTGCTCGGTCAGCGCGGCGGCCTGTTTCTCGGCGGCGCCGCGATCGCGCTGGCGGCCGGAGATGCTGGCAGACATGGCCGCTGCGGCGTCGCGGCGCGCGGCGACCGCTTGATCGAGCTTGGCCTTGGCGGCGGCCGCGGCCCCGCGCAGCGCCGCCGAGTTGTCGCGCAGGTCGGCGAGCTGCCGATCGAGCTTCTCGGTCAGCTCCTCGAGGGCGCGCTGCTCGTCGGCCAGGCCGACGGCGTCGTGGGCCAGCTGCGCCGCGCGCGCGTCGCCGCCGGGAGCGCCCATCTCGCGCGCGAGCCGCGCCCGCTCCTCTTTGACCCGCCCGAGCCGCGTGCCCGCGGTGTCCCGGTCCGCGGCGGCGCCCCGTAGGATCTCGTCCGCATCGCGGCTGGTCCGATCGCCCGCCGTCCACTCGGCGTCGGCGGCCTCGACCTGAGCGCCCAGGCGCGTCGCCTCGTTCTGCTGGAGCACGTCGGCAGCATCGAGGTCGGCGGCCGCCGCCTCGCGCCGCGCGTGCGAGCGGCCGATCGCCTCGAGGAGGCCGGTGAAGTCGGGATGCTGGACCCCTTCGCGCAGGACCGTCGTCGCGAGGTCGTTGATCGCGCCCGACAGCAGCGCCTCCGCGCCGGCCCGCTCCTCGATGAGGCGCCGCCGCCGCGCCCCCGCGTCCAGCTTGTCGCGCAGATAGACATAGATGTAGCCGATGGCGTCGCCGGCCCAGGACAGTCCCGTCAGATCCTTCCTGGGGAGCTCGGCCGCCGTCCGTCCGGCCGTCGTCGTCCCGCCTCTCCCGGTGAGCGCCACGGTCGACCGGCCGGTCACGGCGCCCGGCGCGGTCGCCACCATGGTGCGCGAGTAGGCCGCGGCGCCGCGCACGCGCGCCTCCAGCCCCCCGGCGAACGCCGACATCCCGGAGGTGGAGGCGCCGAGCCAGCGACCACACGCCGAGCAAAAGCTCAGATGGTCGGCCGTCTCGTGCGCGCAGTGCTGGCAGGTGCGCATCGCGGTGGTGAGTTTACTGTATCCGTGGTACCGATTTGGACATGAACGCCGCCGCCAAGACGAGCTGTCAGCTCATCGAGAAGACCTTGCGCAAGAGCCCCGCGTTCAAGAAGGTCGACGAGGGTCTCTACGTCGTCAAGCAGGGATCGTCCATCGTGATGATCAACGTCATCGCCTGGAACCCGGACCGCTGCGTGGTCCGCTGCGTCGCCCAGCTGGTCAAGGGCGTGACGATGGAGGTCCCGCTGGCCCTGCAACTCCTGGAGATGAACGCCCTCCTGCGATTCGGGGCCTTCGCTTACGTGCCGGCCGGCGACGTCATAATTTTTTCGCACACCCTCCTGGGGGGCGCCACGCTTGACGCCGAGGAGCTGACCACCACCATTCGGGATGTGGCCATCATCGCCGACGAGTACGACGACCGTATCGCCGCCCGCTACGGCGGCGCCACGATGCAGGAGCTGCTGGAGGAGAGCGTCGTCGAGCATTTCCGGTCGGCGCACGGGCGCGACCACTTCAAGGCCTAGCGGGCACGCGTCGTGACGGGCGCGAAGAACAACATCCTCGAGGCGGTCGGGAACACACCGATCGTCAAGCTGCAGAAGCTGGCTCGGCATGTTCCGGCCGACATCTACGTCAAGTGCGAGTACCTGAACCCGGGCGGGTCGATGAAGGACCGGGTGGCGCGCAACATCGTCACCGACGCCGAGCGCCGCGGCCTGCTCGGGCCGGGCGGAACGATCGTCGAGGCGACCAGCGGCAACACCGGCATGGGCCTGGCGCTGGTGGCGGCGCTGCGCGGCTACGCCTGCGTGTTCGTGATGCCCGACAAGATGTCGCCCGAGAAGGTGGCCGGCCTGCGCGCGTTCGGCGCGCGCGTCGTCATCTGCCCGACCGCCGTCGAGCCCGAGGACCCGCGCAGCTACTACCAGACCGCCAAGCGGATCGTCGCCGAGACGCCGGGCGCCTTCTACGCCAACCAGTATCACAACCCGGCCAACCCCGAGGCGCACTACACCTCGACGGCGCCCGAGATCTGGGCGCAGACCAACGGTGAGGTCGACGTGTTCGTGGCCGGGATGGGGACCGGCGGGACGATCTCGGGCTGCGGCAAGTTCTTCAAGGAGAAGAAGCCGGGGTTCCGGCTGGTGGGCATCGACCCCATCGGCTCGCTCTACTACGAGTACGTGAAGACCGGGCGCATGACCCGCCCCTTCGCCTACTACGTCGAGGGGATCGGCGAGGACTTCCTGCCGTCGACGATGAACCTCAAGTTGGTCGACGAGATCATGCGCGTCGACGACAAGGAGTGCTTCCTCATGACGCGCGAGCTGGTGCGCCAGGAGGGATTGTTCGTGGGCGGCAGCTCGGGCGCCGCGGTGGCGGGCGCCATCAAGTACGCCGAGGCCTCGAAGCGCAAGGAGAACATCCTGGTGCTGCTCCCCGACGGCGCCTCCAAGTACCTGTCGAAGATCTTCGACGACAAGTGGATGGCCGAGAACGGCTTCCTCGACGAGCCCGATCCGATGGGGACGGTCGCCGAGCTCCTGCGCCGCAAGAAGCAGCGCCCGCTCATCGTCGCCAAGAAGGGCGAGCAGGTGCGCGACGTCATCGCCTCGATGCGTGACAGCGGCGTCTCGCAGATGCCGGTCCTGGAAGGGGAGGGGGGACGCCTGTGCGGCATCGTGACCGAGGTCGACCTCCTGAACTTCCTGGTCAAGGGCGAGGGGGGGCTCGAGGCCCCCATCGACTCGTTGATCGAATCGGCCTACGCGACGGTCACGCCGTCGACGCGCATCCACCTCCTGCGGAATATTTTCAATGATGCGCAGATGGTGGTGGTCGAGACGGGCGACGCCATCGTCGGCGTCATCACCAAGATCGACCTCATCGAGTTCCTCGCGGAGCGCCGCCCCACATGAAGCGCGCGCCGCGCGGGAAGCCCCGAGCCCACATCGAGACGCTCGCCATTCACGCGGGCCAAGGTCCGGAGCCCATCACCGGCGCGGTGATGACGCCGGTCTTCCTGACTTCGACGTACGCGCAGAAGGGCCCGGGCGTCCACACCGGGTTCGAGTACTCGCGCACCCAGAACCCGACCCGCTTCGCGTTGGAGGCGAACCTGGCCGCGCTCGAGGGCGGTGCCTGGGGGCTGGCGTTCAACGCCGGCGTCGCGGCGTCGACGGCGGTGCTGGCCACGCTCGACGCCGGAGATCACGTCGTCGCCGGCGACGACATCTACGGCGGCAGCTTCCGGCTGTTCGACAAGGTCTTCCGCCGCTTTGGCCTCGACTTCAGCTACGTCGACGCCCGCGACGCGCGTGCGGTGGCCGCCGCAATCACGCCGCGGACCAAGCTCTGCTGGATGGAGACGCCCACCAATCCACTACTCCACCTCGCCGACATCCGGGCCGTGGCGCGCGCCTGCGCCGCCCGCGGCGTCTTGCTCGCCGTCGACAACACCTTCATGACGCCCTACTTCCAGCGGCCGCTGGAGCTGGGAGCCGACCTGGTCGTCCACTCGACGACCAAGTACCTGAACGGCCACTCCGACGTGGTGGGCGGCGCCGTCATCGGCCGCGACCCGGCGCTGCGGGCCCGCCTGGCCTTCGTCCAGAACTCGATGGGGGGCAGCCAGCCCGCCTTCGACAGCTTCCTGGTCCTGCGCGGCACCAAGACGCTGGCGGTGCGCATGGAGCGCCATCAGAAGAACGCCCTGGCCGTCGCCCGCTGGCTGGAGAAGCGCCGCCAGGTCGCCCGCGTCATCTACCCGGGCCTCCGCTCGCACCCGCAGCACGCGCTGGCCCGCCGTCAGATGTCCGGTTTCGGCGGGATGCTCTCGTTCGAGCTGCGCCAGGTCGGCGGCACGTCGCGCGGCACGTTGACCAAGGCCCGCGACTTCTTGAAGCGCCTCCGCGTCTTCACCTGCGCCGAGTCGCTGGGCGGCGTCGAGTCGCTCGCCGAGCACCCCGCGATCATGACCCACGCCTCGATCCCGCCCGACCGGCGCCGCGCCCTGGGCATCGGCGACGGTCTCATTCGCCTCTCCGTCGGCATCGAGCACGCCGACGACCTCATCGCCGATCTCGAGTCGGCGCTCGGCTGACCTACCCCGTCAGGGGGTCGGGCCGTGGTTCGTGCTGCACCCGTCGGACACTTGCAGGTTGCCGAACTCGCTCATGACGTAGTTGCTGCAGGCGTTCCCGTGCAGGACGAGTCGTGGTCCGGTGCTCCCGTTCTCGTTGTCGTACGTCCATCCATTCTTGGAATCCTGCGGGATCGGCGTGGCCCCTTGTCCCTGCCCCTGAGAAACGACGAGGTTGTTCGGCGAGCTCGGCATACTGGAGAGCGAGAAGTGACAGGCTCCCCACGCCATCGCCTGGATTGCGGTGCCGATCCGGTCGTGCAGATCCTGAGCACCCTGCGCGTCGTAGTACAGGTTGTCATCGCCGTAGTAGGGCGGAGGACCGCCCCCCTGATCACCGGCGAAGTTCTGGAAGCAGCTGTTGCTTTGCGAATTGCCCACGAACACCACGACCGTGGTGACGCTCAGTCCCTGATACAGCGAGAAGACCTCATCCTGCGCGGCGTGGCAGTCGTCTTCCGTGCTCACGCTGCTGCAGTTCCCGCTGGGCGCGTCGTCCGTGATGACCAGGACGTAGCGCTCGCTCGCTGGGCTGCCCCCGGAGCCGAACTCGAAGAAGTTGGAGGCGCTCATGAGAGCGTTGGAGAGGGGATGGTTGGTCGACTGGACGCACATGTTGCTGGGCGAGTCGCAGGTCGCGGTGGCGGCGCTGAAGGCTGAATAGCTGTCCGCCAGATCGGCGGTGCTCGCGCAGCACGCTGCGGGGCCACAGGTCGTGCCCTGGGGGAATCCGAGATAGGCGAAGTCGATCGTCCGGCGGTTCATGTGCTGCCCGCTCGGGGCATAGCTCCCGACCTGCGCGATGAGGTCGTTGACGGCCTCGTCGAACTGGCTGTCGTTGGAGCCGGAGAGCTGCGTGCCCGTCATCTCCGACGAACGATCCAGCGCCACGACGACCAGAGGTCGATCGCCAGTGGCGATGATCGGTTGCACCTGGCCGAAGCAGCGCCCGTCGATCGAGCCGTCACTGGGGGAGAAGCCGCCCTTGCCACCGTTGTTGCCGCTCGCTCCCCCCGTTCCCGGGTGGCTGGCGTCCGGGCCGAGGTCGTCGAGGTTCCATGTCTGCTGGCAGGCGGCGGTGGCGAGCGCGCCCGCCAGCAGCGCGCAGCCCAGTGACGACGCGCGACGCACGCGTGCCCTACGGGCGCGGCGCGGACCCGCTGGCCAGCGCCGTCGCTTCGCTGCGGAACTTGCCGCTCGGATAGGCGCGCAGGTAGGCGCGCGCAGCGTCGGGTCCGCCCGAGTCGCCCAGGCGGACCAGGCAGTCCGCGCGGTGGAAGGCGGCGGCTTCGACGGCGTCGCGCGGGCGCGAGGTGCCGAGCGCGACCTGGTAGGCGCCGAGCGCATGGCGGCAGTCGCCGTGCGCCCGGTAGAGGTCGCCGGCCAGCCGCGCAATCTCGGTGCGCCGCTCGCTGTCGGGGTGGCGCCGCAGAAACTCGTTGGCCTCGGAGAGCGCCTCGTCGCTCTCGCCGATGCGGCCGAGCGTCTCGATGATCGACACGTCGGCCTCGACTCGCAGGATGCCGTCCGGGTGGGCGGCGCGGTACTGCCGCCAGGCGGCCACCGCGCCGAGCGGCTGGCCCATCTTTTCGTTGAGAACCTTGCCGATCTCGTACGAGGCGTTCTCGGCCGAGGGTCCCGTCCCCTGGGCCATCGTCTTGTAGAGCTGCAGCGCGCGGCTCGTGTCACCCGAGGCCAGCGCCGCACGCGCCGCGGCTGCTTCCGCCGTCGGCGCCTCGGTTGCGGCGCGGTCACGCGCCGGGGCGCCGTGGCCAGGCGAGGCCAGGGCCAACGTTCGAGCCCCGCCAGCATGTCTACCCGTGTGGCGGCTGAAAGCCGGCTCTGGGGCGGCGGGCGCGGCCGCGCTCGCCGCTGGCTCGACCGGCGCGGGCGCCGCCGGCGACTCGGGCGCCAGGTCGGGGCTCTGCCATCGCTCGCCAGGGATGAGCCGCGCGAGCCGCTGGCCGCTGGCCGCCTCCCAGACCTCG
>DASYEX010000252.1:0-7656 GCA_036498765.1 Polyangia bacterium | reverse complement strand
TTCAGTTCTGTCGGATCGTGCGCGACCGAGAAGAACACCTTCAGCAGCTGGCCGAAGGTCACTTGCGAGGGATCGAAGGTGACGCGGACCGATTCGGCGTGGCCGGTCTCGCCGGTGCTGACGAGCGGGTATTTCGCCGTGTCGGCCGCGCCGCCCGCGTAGCCGCTCGTCGCGTCGACCACTCCTTTGACGTGCTGGAAAACCGCCTGCACGCCCCAGAAGCAGCCGCCGGCGAAGACCACGGTCTGCTTGCCTGCGCCCGGCTTGGCGGCGCGCGGGATGTCGACTGCCGGGGCCGGCAACGCCACTGCGTCGTGGGCGCCGGCCCGAGCGCAGCTGGCGAGAAGTCCGACCGCGGTCAGCGCGGCCACCGGCGCCGCCAAAGCCAGCGCACGCCCGAGCTTGTTCGAGTGAAGCATCGTGGAAACCTCCGCCCAATCCTACGCTGTCCGGGGGCGGCGGTTACGGCCGGGCGGTCAGACGCCGCCGTACCACTCGTAGCCCTGGTCGCTCCAGTAGCCGCCGTTCTTCTCGGGCAGGAAGACGATGCGGGTCAGGTACTTGGTGCACTTGTAGCCGAGCTTGACCGGCGAGTAGACGCGGGCCGGCGCGCCGAAGGCTGGCTCGAGCAGCCCGCCGTCCTGGCCGTAAACGATCAGCGTCTGCGGGTGCAGGGCGCTGTCGAGGTCCCAGCTCTCGTGATAGTTGTCATCGAACGACTGGAAGTCGACGTAGCGCGCCTCGGGCAGGAGGCCCGCGCGGCGCGCGAGCTCGGCCAGGAGGACGCCGGTGCGAACCGCGACGGCCGACCACCCCTCGACGCAGAAGTGTTCGAGCCGGAGCTCGGTGCGCGGCAGGTTCTGCAGCTCGCCCAGCGTCAGCTTGGCCGGACGCTGGACCAGCCCCGCGATCTCCAGGCGCCAGATGCCGCGCTCCTTCTCGTCCCAGACGGGAACGTCGTCGGCAATGAAGTAGGAGGGGAAGCGCGCGCCCGCCAGCGCGGCGCCTGACGGGGCGACGTTCATGGCGTTGTGACGGAACAGCGCCCGTTCGACCTTTTCGTTGAAGTGCTCGGCGGCCCGCAGGAGGCCCTGCGCGCTCTTGGGGCCCTGCGAATTGCACCCGGCGAGGCCGAGAGTCGCGCCGGCGCCGGCGGCGAGCCCCGCGGCGAGAAATGCGCGGCGATCGATCCCCAGCCTCTCGGCCGGGTGGTGCCGCGGCAACCACAGCCGACTCATGGCTTCTGCGTCGGCTCCGGGTCCGACGGCGCGGCGGGTGGGGGAGCGCCCGAGGGCGGTTCGTCGTGGGGCGGCGCCGCGGACGTCACCGGCACGTCCGTTCGCGCGCGCAGGTTCACGAACGGACGGGCGTTGCGCGCCTCGGGCGACTTCGCTTCGTCGTAGCCGCCCGTCACGATCGCCCGCAGCGCATAGGGATCGACGGCGAACACCATGAAGACGTGACCGAGGGTCAGGATGACCAGCGCCAGCATGACCAGAAAATGCCAGTAGCGCGCCCAGACGAACCCGCCCAGGAGGTGCGTGAGGGGCGCCAGCTGCACGGGCTTCCAGATCGCGAGGCCCGACAACACCGCCGCCACGCCGACCCAGGGCATCGCGAAATACGCCGTTCGCTGGAGCGCGTTGTGCTTTCCCTGGTGCGGGTGGAGCTTGCGCAGGGCCAGGTAGAACTTCACCATCTCCCACGAATCGCGGGCGACGCCGCGGCGCGGGACGAGATCGCGCCACTCACCATGCAGGTAAACGAAGGTGAGGTAAACGAAGCCGTTCGCCACCAGCAGCCACATGGCCGCGAAGTGCCAGTTGCGTGCGCCCGCCAGCCACCCGCCGAACGTCAGCCACTCGGGGATCTTGTGTCCCGTGAACGGGTAGCAACAAAACGACTCGCCCTTACGTGCGAAGGCCGGATACGAATTGAAGATGCGCAGGCCGCTGCCGATCATGATCGTCAGTGCCAGCACGTTCACCCAGTGCGTGAGGCGAACGATCCAATGATGGCGTGGCGTCGAGGTCATGAGCGGCGGACCTTGTCGGAAGCATGACGCCGCCGCCGGAAGATTCCGACGGCGGCCGTCGCAGCCGGCTACTTTTTGTCCATGTCCCCCTTCTTGTCGCCCATGTCGCCGCTGTCCTTCTTCTTGGACTTCTTCTTGCTGCTCTTCTTCATGTCGCCCCCCGAATCACCGGCCGGCTCGTCGGCCGCATGGGCCAGCGTCCAGGAGGTCGGGATCAGGATGGCCATCACCACGAAACAAGCGCGGATCAACTTCATGGTCGTCTCTCCTTGATTGAAGGCGCGCCTCAAACTCCGGCGCGCCCAGACGATACGCCGTTCGGGCAGACCGGTCACCGTGGCGCGCGAGCAAGCTGGCCCCGTCAGCGAAGATCGAGGTCGTAGGGAAGTCGCGCCGCGTACCCGGTGCCGCTGCCGGCAACCAGGAACGGCGCCAAGAGCCGCAACGCCGCGCGCAGGTCGCCGGTCAGGAGGCTGGCCGGCGTCGGCGTATTGGCGGCGGGCGCGTCCGTGTTGTCGGCATCGGCGTCTACGGCCGGGTCCGCGTCGTCGGCCAGGACAGACGTCCCGGTCAGCCGGCGCAAGAGGCCGTGCGCCTCGGCGGGGAGGAGCTCGAGGTCGGGAAGGTGGTCGCGCCCGAGCGGCGCCCCGCCGAGGCGCGCGGCCTCGTCGATCGCCGCGCCGAGGCCGCCCATCCGGTCGACCAGCCCCTGCGCTTGCGCTTGCGCGCCGGTCCAGACGTGGCCCTGTCCGAGCTCGTCGACGCGCGCGGGGGTGAGGCCCCGCGCGGCGCGTCCCTCGGCGACGGTCGCCACGAAGAGCTGGTAGAGGTGGCGGATCTGCTGCTCGGCGATGGCCCGCTCCTCCGCGGTCCACGCTCGATACGGCGACAGGTAATCGGCGTGAGCGCCGCGCCGGTAGGTCTGGACGTTGATCCCGATCGTGCCCAGCAGCTTCTGCGCGTCGACCTTGTAGCCGAACACGCCGATCGAGCCGCTCAGCGTCGACGGCTCGGCGTAAATGACGTCGGCGGGCGCGGCGATGTAGTAGCCGCCCGAGGCGGCCAGGTCGCCCATCGAGACGACCACGGGCATGCCGGCGGCGCGCAGGCTCTTGATCTCGCGCGCGACGACGTCCGAGCCGAAGGCCGAGCCGCCCGGGCTGTTCACGCGCAGGACCACGGCGTGAACGGTGGCGTCGTGACGGCACTGCTCGAGGGCCGCCACCAGTGTCTCGGCGCCGGCCAGATCGCCGAGGCCGAACGGCAGGTCGACGTTGCGGCCGTCGGTGATGGTACCGTCGACGAACAGGACCGCCACCCGCCGGCTGGGCCAGGCATCGGGACGCATCGGCGCCCGATCGGGATCGCGCAGCTTGAGGCTCGGCCGATCGAACACCCGCCCGAGCCACGGCTCGAGGTCCCCCTCGGCGGCGACCGCGTCGGCCAGGCCCGCCAGCGCGGCGTCCCCGGCCGAGAAGATGCCGCGATCGATGAGCGCCCGCACCACCGACACGTCGATGGCGTGACCGGCGCGCGTGCGGTCGGCGGCGATGGCTGCCACCACGCGCCCGTACACGTCGTCGAGGAGCTGGTTCTTGTTGTCGCGGACGTCGGGCGACTGTTCCGTCATGATGAACGGCTCCATCGCCCCCTTGAACTTGCCGATGCGCACGAGATCCAGGTGGACGCCGAGGCGCTCCATCGTGCCCTTGTAGAACGTCACGTTCTGGGCGACGCCGGTCACCGAGGCCTCGCCCGCCGGGTGCATCACGATGGTGTCGCAAGCGGCGGCCAGGTAGTACTCGCGCGTGTTGGGGAACGTCAGGTAGGCGAACGTTCGCTTGCCCGCCGCGCGCAGCTGCGCCACCAGATCGCGCAGCTCCTCGACGCGCCCGTAGCCGAGGTCCAGGTCGTCGATGCGCAGGAGCACGCCCACGGCGGCAGGATCGACCGCCAGCGCCCGCAGCCGGCGCACCAGCTGGAAGAAGGCGCGGTCACTCCCCAGCTTGTCGATCCGCACGCGCGCGACGTAGGCGGGCGCGCTCAGCGTCGGGCGGCGCTGACCCTCGAAATGGACGCGGCCGACGAAGCCGGCGCCCGCCGAGCCGTTTCCCGGGACCAGGACCGGCACCCCCACGACCGCGCCCGTGTGGTCGAAGTCGATCGCCAGCCCGAACGCGAGACGGGTGTCGCTGCCGCCCGAGAAGGCCAGCGATGATCCGTTCGGAACGCTCTCGCCCTCGGCGTAGAGCCGGACACCGGGGACCACGGTGGCGGAGAGCCGGGCGCGCGGGACGATCCGGTCCCAGTCGTCGCCGTCGGCGTGCGCGGCGCCGACCGCCACCTCCAAGCGGTTGGTCCCGAGCGGCCGCAGCACCAGCTCCCCGATCCAGAGCCGCGGGAGCGGTGCACCGAACGCCAGCGGGCGCGGCTGACCGATGTCCTCGACGGTGCCGGCGAGGGCGAGGGTGCGGCCGAGGCGCGCGCTGAACCCGAGATCGAAGGTGTCCGTCCCAGCGAAGCGGCCGCCCCAGAGGTGGCCCCAGGCGGCCCCCAGCGAGAGGCCGCGCAGCGGGCGCAGCGCGTAGGCCAGCCGGAACGTGGTGTGCTGGTCGATGCCCAGCGCGGTCGCGTTGGCCACGCCGGCGAGCTCGACGCCCAGGGCGCTGCGCAGAAAGAGGGGCACGCCCAGGTAAGCGGCGGCGCCGCGGCGCGGGACCACGGCGGAATCGGTGGCGGTCGCCCAGCCGAGCTCGAACCCGGCGGACGGCATGAACCCGAGCGCCGCAGGGTTGAGCTCGACCGCCGTGGCGTCGGCGTCTCCGGCTCGCGCGCCGTCGGCGACGGCGGGGCCGCGCGTGGGGCGCAGCTCCGGATCGCTCGCCTGGGCGTGCGCCAGCGACGGCAACAGCAGCAGCAGCGCCAGCGCCGTCGGGGCCACCCGGAGGGCAGGAAGGTTCGAACGCATCGACGACCGCGGAGTATAGTTCGGAAGAGCACGGATGGACGCCTCGCAGAGCTGGGACCGGCCGCCGCCCGACATCGCGTTCGCCGAGCTGTTCGAGCGCTGGCTGCCCGGCGCCTTCGCCGCCACCGGCCAGCGCGCCCCTGAGGGGACGCCGGTGCTGCGGGTCAGCGTCGGCGGCGGCGCCTGGGACCTGGCGCTCGCAGGCCGCGAGCTGCGCACGAGCGCGGCCGGGCGGGCGCCACCCGACATCTGGATCCGCCTCTCCGCCGCCGACGTGCGGGTGCTGCTGGGAAACGCCGATCCCGACCTGCCGGAGATCGTCCCGGCCGGGTGGTCGGCGCGCCAGATCCTGATGGTCAATCCGGCCGACGTCGATCTGGTCAAGCAGATCGGCGGGCGCATCCTCGTCGAGATCGAGGGGCGCCGGCGCCGGCGCTTCGCGCTCGACGTCGGGTTCGGCAAGGCGGGCGTCAGCGCCGGCCGACCCCGCACGGCGGTTCGCCTCGACGGCACGACGTTCGAAGGGCTGCGGAGCGGCGCCATCCCTCCCATGCAGCCGCTCCTCGACGGGCGGCTGAAGATCGAGGGGGACCGTGCGCTGGCGATGCAGCTACTGCTGCTGGTCGGGAGCCGGCTCGGCCGGCGCTGACGGCGCCGGCTTCTCGGCGCTGTCGTCGGTCTTGCCCGCCGGGCGTTCCGGCGCCGGCGGCTTGTCGTCGGCGCCGGGCGACTCCTCGGGGGCCGGCGGCGGCGGGGCGGCCTCGTCGGCGGCCGTCTCCGGAGGGGGCGGCGCGGCGGCCGCATGGCGCGCGTGCGCCGCGTGCTCGTGCTTGGCGGCGGTCGTCTCGGCGGCCAGCGCGTGTCGCGCCGCCGACAGGCTGTGGGTGAAGGTCTTGTCGTCGGGTCGCGCCGCCAAGGCCTTCTCGTACTCGGTCACCGCCTCGCCGTCCTCGCGCAGCGCGTGCAGACAATCGGCCAGCAGCGCGTGGGCCGCCGGATCGGCGTCCGCGATGGCGACCGCCTGACGGGCCCAGCGGACCGCGTCGGTGTCCTTGTTTGCCGACAGCGCCGACTGCGCCCGGGTGCGCAGCGCCGCCGCCAGCTCGGCCTCGCCGCCGGCGTGCGCGTCCAGCGCCAGCGCCACCCGATAGTGCGCCATGCCGGCGTCGATGTCGCCGCGATCGAGCTCCGCCTCCGCGCTCTTGACCAGGATCCCCTTGGCGCGCGCCGCCAGCGTATCGGCGATCGCGCCGCCCCCGTCGGCGCGCAGACGTCCGAGCCGCTCCTGCAGCGCCGGCAATTCGGTGAAGCCGAACGCTCCGCCCAGCATCCGCTCGGCGTCGGCGACCCCGGCGCGCAGGCGCTGCGCCCGCAGCTCGGCCTCGCTGGGCAACGCCGGGGCAGGCGCGGGCAGCGGCGGCGGCGCCACCGCGGCCGGCCGGACCCGCGCGCTCCAAGGGAGGCGCGGGTAGATGGTCACCGCCGCGACCGCCAGCAGCCCCAGCACCACGAACGTCGCCGCGTACCGCCACCCGCCTCCCGCAGAGGCGGGCTGCGGCGCGGGGCCCGCCGGCGTCGGCGCACGCGCGGGCGTCTCGGTCTTCACGCGCTCGGCCTCCCAGGCGATGGGCGGCGGCAAGCTGGCGGGCGTGAGCCGCCGTGCCGCCGCCAGGAGGCTCTCCGGGCGCGGGTGCGCGCCCCCCGGCACCTCGTCGGTGTAGGAGGTCTCGGGCACCACGCCGCGCTCCTGGTCGTGCAGCCCCAGCATCTCCGCCACCGCGCGTGGCCGGCCGTAGAGCGACTTCACCATGTCGTACTCGAGCTGCGCCATGCTCTGGTACCGCTCGGCGGGGTTCGCCGCCAGCGCGCGCACCACGATCCGGTCGAGCTCCTCGGGGACATCCGCCTTGATCCCCCGCGGAGGAATCAACTCCTTGTCGCGCGACAGCTGCGGTGGCGAGCCCGAGACCATCTCGTAGATGAGGGCGCCCACCGAATAGATGTCGCTGCGGTGATCGACCGCGCCCCCCTCGGCCTGCTCGGGCGCCATGTACTCGGGCGTCCCCATGGCCACGCCGGGGTTGGTGAGCCGACGCGCGCGCCCCATGCTGCGCGCGATCCCGAAGTCGAGCACCTTGACGAAGTCCGCCTGCCCGTCGCGCGCGACCAGGAAGATGTTCTCCGGCTTGAGGTCGCGGTGGATGACGCCGGCCGCGTGCGCGGCGGCCAGCGCTCGGCAGATCTGGATCGCGATCTGGCAGGCGCGCTCGGGCGCCAGCCGCCGCTCGTGCGACAGCACGTCGGCCAGATCGATCCCGTCGAGGTGCTCCATCACGAAGTAGGCGCAGCCGTCCTCGGTCGAGCCGAAGTCGGTCACGTCGATGATGTGCGGGTGGCCGATGCGCGAGGCGGCGCGCGCCTCGCGCCGGAACCTCTCGACCAGGTCCTGCTGCGTCGAATAGGCCGGGTGGAGGATCTTGATCGCCACCCCCTTGCCGATCTCGACGTGCTCGCCCGCGTAGACGGTGCCCATCCCCCCCTCGCCGATCTTGCGGAGCACGCGATAGCGGCTGTCGATCACCCGGCCCGTGAAGTCGACGCCCAGCGACTCGTCGTCCTTGGGGAACTGCAGCTTGGTGCTGCTGAGCTCGAG
>DASYEX010000251.1:0-14758 GCA_036498765.1 Polyangia bacterium | reverse complement strand
GGGAGGGTTCGGGTATCCTTCGAGGGTTCCCGTTTCTGCGACCGTCGGGAGCTCGGGGGTTTCGTCGTGGATCTCACTGGGCGGGCGGTAGCCCCCTTCGGCGTGCTTGATCCGGCTGTAGGAGGTGAGGGTAGGGCCGCGGCGCTCGCGCCCGAGCCGCCCGAGCTCGGCGACCGCGGGCGATGGACCCTGGTCCGCCTCCGGCCGCCAGCCGAGGAGGCCGACGGTCGCGCGCGGCCGTCCGCTGTCGCTGGTCGCGCGCGGATCGATGGGCACGTCGCGCATCTCGAAGTGGCGGCGCTGCGCCTCATCCGCCCGCAGCGCGCGCAGCCGCCGGTTCACGTGCGCGTAGCCGCCGGTGAGCTTCCAGTCGATCTCGCGCGTCCCCCCCTCGAGCGGCGCGTCGCTCTCCCCCTCGCCCGAGAACGGCAGGTAGAGCCGACGCCGCGCGCGGGTCAGCGCCACGTAGTAGAGGCGCTGGTCCTCGCTGGCGCGCTCGTGCTTGATGAGCTCGGCGAGCGCGTTCTTGCGCGGACGGCCGGCGGTGGCCAGGCGCGCGCCCCCCGCGGTGTACTGGCGCACGCCCCGGTTCGGCGACGGGCTGAACCCTCCGTAGAGAAAAACCACGTCGGCTTCGAGCCCCTTCGCCTTGTGCACGGTCATGATCTGGACGGCGTCTCGATCGCTCTCCAGGCGCTGGACGTTCCCTTCTTCGGGGGCGGGCGCCACCAGCTTCTGTCCCAGCGCCGAGAGGCGGCGGACGACGTCGCCGAGCGGGCGCGCCGAGCGGGCGTCCTCCGCGGCCAGGACCTCGAAGAGGTGCCGGATGTTGACCAGCCGGCGCGCGCTCTCGCCCAGGAAGCACTCGCGCAGGAGGACCCCGCTCTCCTCGAGGATGCGCGGGTAGAGCCGCCCCAGCGGCTCGCGCGCGGCGGCGGCGTGCCACCCGAAGAGGCGCGCGTAGAGCGGGTCGTCTCCCCCGGCCCCGGCCGCCGCCGGGAGATCGGCCAGCGACAGCCCGAAGAAGGGCGTCAGCCAGGCCCGCAGGCGTTTGGCTGGATCGCGCGGATCGGCGACGGCGCGCAGGAGATCCCGGACCTGCCGCGCCTCGGGCGAGAGGTAGAGACCCTCCTGGTTGTAGATGACGGCGGGGACGGACCGGGCGGCGAGGGCCAGCGCGGCGGCCTTTGCCTCCGCCCAGGTCCGCGTCAGCACGAAGATCTCGCCCGCGGCCGGAGCGTCCGCCGCGGCGAGCAGTTGCACGATCTCGCCGGCCACCGCCTGGGCGAGCCCTTCGCGCACCGAGCGCATCGGCAGGCGGGCCACCTCGTCATTGGCGGTCACGCGCAGGAGCGTGATGGCCGGGCCGGTCGAGGCTGGGGCGGAAGCCGCATCGTCCGGGGCGGCCGGGGACTGTTCGACGGCGGGGCCAAACGTCACCGGGGGCAGGTACCTGACGTCTTCGCGATCGAAGAACGGCTCGGCGGCGCTCTGATCGAGGATCGCGTTGTAGCCGTCGATGATCGCGCGCGTGGAGCGGAAGTTTCGGGTGAGGTGGTGGGGCGGCCCGCCGCCGGCCAGCGCGTCGCGCGCCTCGGCGTAGGTGGTCACGTCGGCGCCCCGGAAGCCGTAGATCGCCTGCTTGGGATCGCCGACCAGGTAGATGGGCCGGCCGGCGCGGTCGTCGAAGATGGTCCGAAAGATCTCCCACTGGACCCTGTCGGTGTCTTGAAACTCGTCGACGATCGCCAGCTGGTAGCGGCTCCGCAAGGTTCCGATGAGGCCTTTGCCCCGAGGGCTCCCGAGCGCCTCGGCGACCAATCCCAGCATGTCGTCGAAGTCGTAGAGGCCGGCTGCGCGCTTTCGCGCCGCCAACCGCGCGGCGACGGGCGGCAGGAAGAGCTGCGCGGCCGCCGCCTCGAGCGGGATGGCCACGTCCGCCAGCTCCTCGACCAGCAGGGCGACGTCGCTCGCCGTTCGCCGCCCGAGCCGCTCGACGAGGAAGGCGAGCAGATCGTCCTTGCCGGCCGAGACGTCGAGCGCTGCCAGAAAACGCGCGGTCTCGCCGTCGGCGGCGAGAGCCTGCGCCGCCCGGTGAAGGTACGCGAGCCGCGTGGCGACGGCCTTCGCCGTCGAGGCGTGGAGGCCCGCGCAGGCCGCTTCGATCTGCGACGGCGAGAGGTCGGCGAAGCGGCGCGCGACGGCGGCGATGCGTTCGGGATCGAGCGGCGTCCCCCAGGTGGCGCGCAGCTGGTGCGCCCGGTAGAGCAGCACCTCCAGGCTCTCGACCGTCCCGCTCGAGCCCCCACGCCCGAGATACGCCTCGAGGTAGGGGGCCTGGGCGGGGTCCGTCGCCAGCTCCTGCCGGAGCACCTCGGCGAAGGCGGCGGCGAAGGCGGCGCGGCTCTCGACGCTCTGCTGGAGGAGCAGGCGCCCCCCCGCGAAGGCCTGCTCAGTGAGCACCCGCTGGCAGAAGGCGTGGATGGTCGAGATGGAGGCCGCCTCGAGGACCGCGGCCGCGGCGCGCAGGCGCCCGCGCGCCGGCTCGTCGATGGTCCAGGCGAGCGAGGGATCGTCCGCGCCCCCTTGGGCCCGCGCCACCGTCTGGATGAGCGTCCGGATCCGCCGGCGCAGCTCGGTGGCGGCGCGGTCGGTGAAGGTGACGACCAGCATCTCCTCGAGCCGCGCGTCGCCGCGCAAGAGCCGGTCGACGACCAGGTGCTCGATGAGGAAGGTCTTCCCGGTCCCCGCCGAGGCCTCGATGACGGCCGAGCGATCGCGCGCGATCCGCGCCAGCTCGGCAGGGAAGGGATAGAGGATCGTCATCGCCGCTTCCTCCGCGGCGCCGACTCCACGGGCGCGGTGGCGGCGAAGAAGGGCGCGAAGCGCCGCTCCACCAGGGCGGCGGCGGTCGACTCGTCGGGGACCGGGTACTCGCGGGCATCGGGGATCGGTCCGTGATCGGAGGCGAACCGGGTCCAGTTGTCGTCGCGCAAGAGGAGAATGGACTGCCGGATCCCGATCTCCTCGCCCTTGTCGGTGTGGTCCTTCCAGTAGAAGACGCCCTCACAGGGGAGAAAATACGCGTGCACGTCGCGAAGCAGCTCGCCGGCCAAGAGGGCCAGATAGCTCCCGGCTGCGTCGCCGCTGATCGGGAGGAACAGCCGCTCGTCGACGCAGGGCTCATCGTCTTTGTCGGGCCGAATGATGAGCGCGCGGGTCGGCCGCTCGCCGTCGCCGAGGGCGGCCAGCGCGAGGTGCGTGAAGAAAGGGCCCAGGAGATCTCGCTCGAGCTTGTCCTGGCTCGTCGACGCGTGGAGCGAGACGACCACCCGCGAGCCGCCGGAGGTCTCTCCGCACAGCGCCGTCCGCCCGCCCAGCGCGAGCGCGGACCCGTCGGACAGCCGGAGGCCGACCGTCGGGCGACGGAGGACGTCGCGCTGGTGCTCGGGCGCGGCGCCCAGCCAGACGTGCGCGGGCGCTGCGCCGAGGCCACCGGTCGCTTGCAGGAGGCCCCGGCGCCAGCAGGCGCAGAGCCTGAGGTGGCGCTTACGCATGGCGCGCCCGAACAGCCCGTCGGGCAGCATGCCTTGGAGGCGGCGAAGCTCGGCGGCGCGATCGTAGGCCGCGGCGAGCGCGCGATCACCGTCGAGGTCCGCCCCGGGCGCCTGTGCGACCGCGCCGATCGTCAGATCGCGCAGGAAGGGGACGGTCTCGGCGCGGACCTCATCGAGCGGCTCGTGCTCGCGCAGCGCCGCCTCGGCCTCGGCCATCGCGTCCCCTTCCTCGGCGACGGGCAACAGCACCCGCGCCGACGCTTGAAGAGGACACTCCAGAAAGCGCCGCAGATCGGTGAGGGTGAGGCCGCGCCGCGCCCGCAGGCTCCCCTCCACCGCGGGCGGGGCCGCCCAGCCCAGCTCGGCCCCCAGCCGTTCCCAGACCCCGGCGCCGAGCGTCCCGCGCAGCTCCCCCAGCGGGGGCAGCTGGCGCGCGCCGCCGTTGGCGCGCCTCACCGACGCGCCCAGTGCCGCCGCCCGGCGCTCGCGTGCGGCGGCGGGGATCACCGCACAGGCTGCGGGATCCTCGTGGCGGGCCAGCGGCGGGCGCGGGCGGACGATCTCCGACGACCCGTCGTCGGCGCGCTCGGGCTCGAGGAGATCGAGCAGCGCACGCACGACGGACGAGGGGCTCTTCTCCTCGCCGGTCACCGGATCGCGCGCCACGTAGGAGAGGGTGATCCGCTCGCGCGCGGCCAGCAGGGTCTCGAGGAACATGTGCTCGTCCTGCTCGCGCGGCGAGACGTCACCCGGGTGCCGCGTCCCCGCGCGCAGATCGAGGGCCCGCCCGCCGTCGGCCGCCGGGAAGGCCCGCTCGTCGAGGCCGGCCACGAAGATGTGGCGGAACGGAAGCGCGCGCATCGGGACGAACGAAGCGACGGTGACCCCTTCGGGGGCGCGGTGGCGGCGGGCGGCGGCGCCGAGGCGCGCCTTGACCAGCTCGGCTGCCACCCGAAAGCTGATCGGCAGCGCCACGGGGAGGCCAGCCTCGAGGGTCTCGAGGACGCGGAGCGCGTCGCCCAGCGCCGCCTCTTCGTCGCCCGCCTCGGGGAGGACGGTCTCGGCGACGATGCGCCGGAACAGCGCCGCGTGGCTGGCGAACGGGGCCGGGGCGCCGCGCGCCGCGTGCGCGAAGGCGATGAGCGCGCGGGCCATCATCCCCAGCGCGCGCGCCGCGGGCTCGAGGTCCGGCGGCAGATCGAAGGGGAGCATCGCTTCCCCGTCGAGCACGAAGGGCCTCTCCTCGCCGGCGCGCGGCCCGGAGAGAAAAGCGCCCAGCGCCAGCCGTCGCAACCCTTGATCCCAGCTCGTGCGATCGCGTTCGAGGTAGCTCGGCGGCTCGGAGGCGCGGTCGGCGCCGCGCACGATCTCCAGCGCCTCGCACAGCGCCAGCCACTGCTCGGGGTCGACTTCGGGAAAGCGCCGCGCCACCGCCGGGTGCATCGCCACGCGCAGCAGGTCCGGCCGCCCGAGCGAACCCAGCGGCAGCTCGAGGAGCAGGGCCACCACGTCGAGAATCCGGCGCTCGGACGCGCGGGGGAGATCGACGATGGTATGCGGCAGGCCCGAGGCCTCGTCGAACACGGCCTGGGCGAGCGGCAGGTAGACGGCGGCGCTGGCCTGCGGGACGACGACCGCGAAGTCGGCGAAGGTCAGGGTCTCGTGGCTCCGCACCCGCGACCAGATCTGGGCGGCGATCGTCTCCAGCTCGCGGCGAGGATCGGTGGCCCGCACGACGGTGAGGCTGTCGTCGGAGGCGCGCTTGCCACGGGCGATCGGGGCGCGCTCGAGCGCGGCTTTCTGGACCGCCGCCAGCAGCGGGGCCCGCGCGCCCCCTGGGGGATCCACGAACCTGGCATCCACGCTCCCCGCGGCCAGGCGGGCCAGGAGCTGCGCGTTGTCACGGCCGGGACGCGCCCACAGATCGAGCGCCGACATTTCGGCCGGCGGCCCCTCCGCACCGGACGCCGTCGCCCGGTCGGGGGCGAGCGCATAGACGAACAGATCGGTAGCCCGTCCCAGCGTCTGGAAGATGGCGCCGTAAAGCCGCGCCACGTACGAGATCCCGAAAACATGGACCACCGGCGGGGGGCGGAGCGCCTCGACGGGGGTGCGGGCGAAGAAGTCGGGCAGCGTGACGATCCCGCGGCGGGCCAGCAGTCCGCCGGGCCCCTGCAGGGCCAGCCAGACCTCCCTTTGCCAGCGTTGCGACGCCGCATCGGCTTCCGGGACCAGCGCCCCCTCGCGCCAGGCGGCCAGCATCTCGGGGCGGGAGAAGGCGTACTCGTCGTAGAGCCCCGCCAGCTCGGCGGCGAGCTGAACGCGCTTGCGGTCGCGGCCGTCGGCGTCGAGCGCGTCCCCGCCTCCGCCCAGGTACTCGCGCACCGGCCCCAGCTCGGGCCCGCTCAACCATCCCGGATCGTGGAGCAATTCCAGCAGCGCCCCCTCCAGGAGGTCCCTGTCGGCGATCACACTGTCGGGCGTGCTGGCCGCCGCCACTTTGCGCAAGAACCCGCGCAGGAATCCGGTCTCGACGTTCGCGGCGATCCCCAAACGACGCGCCAACCCCTGTTTGACGTATCCCTCAACGAGTGTGTTGGGGACCACGAGGGACACCGGATCGAACAGGCTCGTCCGGCCGGCCCCGACGGTGTCGGCGAGCGCCTCGACCAGCGCCTCGAGGCGGTTCGAGCAGCAAAACCGGATCATGCAAGGGTGTTCTAGTACAATTCCGGGGTGGCCCCATTCTCCATCTTGCTCGTCGAGGACGACTTCGACGTCCGCGAGGCGCTGGTGGAGACCTTGCGCGATCGGGGCTACGAGGTGGAATCCGCCTCCGACGGCGAACAGGCGCTGCAGATCTTGCAAGGGGGCGCGCGCCCAGGCCTCATCCTGCTCGACCTGATGATGCCACGGATGAGCGGCTCGGAGTTCCGCGTCGCGCAGCAGAGCGACCCCGCGTTCTCGCACCTTCCAGTCGTTCTGTTGAGCGCCGACGGCCGCATGGAAGAAAAGGCACGCTCGTTGAAGGTGCAGGGAGCGATCCGCAAACCGATCGATCTGGACGAGCTGTTCGCCATGATCGAGCGCGTCCGCGAAGGCAAGGCCTCCACCGTTCAGTAAAACAGGCGCATGAACCGGCGCAGGAGGCGCATCGTGCGCGCGCGATAGGGGAAGGTGAGCTGGCGCGAGAGAAAGGGCGAGAGCCAGCCCAAGAGAGGGTGGTCCTCGATGATCGTCTCGAGCCGGCAGAACTGCCGCAGACCCTCCGGGCCGTGCCGGACCCCGGCGCCGCTCCCCTTGATCCCGCCCAACGGCGCCTCGACGCAGAAGTAGTTGAACAGGGTCGCGTCGTTCACGGCCAGGGTGCCGGTGGCGATCCGGCGGGCGATGGCCCGGGCCTTGCCGGCGTCGGCCGACCAGACGCTGCCCGCCAGGCCCAACGGCGAATCGTTGGCCACGCGCACCGCCTCGTCGGCGCTCGCGACGCGCATCACCGGCAGGAGGGGCCCGAAGGTCTCCTCCCGCATGACCGCCATCCCGGCGTCGGTGTCCGCGAGCAGTGTGGGTGCGAAGAACTGGCCGTTTCCGAGGTCGGTTCGCGGCGCGCCTCCGGTCAGGACGCGAGCCCCGCGCGCGACAGCGTCGGCGATCTGGCGCTCGGCGCGCGCGATCTGGGGCGCGAAGGTGATGGCGCCGACGTCGACCGTCGCCTCGTTCGGGCCGTCCCGTCCGGGCGCCGCCTGTCGGAGCTGCTTGATCTCCTCGGCCGCGAGCTCCAGGAAACGGTCGGCCGCCGGAGCTTCGACGAGGACGCGCTCGACGCGGACGCAGATCTGTCCGCTGCCGGCGAAGGCGCTCCAGACGGCGGCGTGGGCGGCGCGCGGCAGGTCGGCGTCGGCCAGCACGATCATCGCCGACTTGGCGCCCAGCTCGAGGACCGCCGGGATCGCGCGGGCGGCGGCGGTCGCGGCCACCTGTTTGCCGACGGCCGGGCTGCCGGTGAAGAAGATCATGTCGGCGGCGGCGGTGAGCGCCGCGCCCGCCTCGGCGCGGCCGGCGACCACGTCGAACAGCCCGTCGGGCATCCCCGACGACTTCCAGAGCGCGGCCACCCGCAGCGAGGTCAGCGGCGTCGTCTCCGACGGCTTGAGCACCACCGCGTTGCCGGCGCAGAGCGGCCCGATGCAGTCGCCGTAGTTGTTGAGCAGCGGGAAGTTCCAGGGGCCGACGACGCCCACCACGCCGCGCGGGTGGTAGACGACGCGCGCGCGCTTGTTCGAGAAGATGAGGGGGTGGCGGAGGTCGTCGCGGAGCGCCCGCCGCCCGGCCCGTCCGGTGTAGTAGCGGGTCAGCTCCAGGACATAGAAGAGCTCGAACAGCTCGGCCTCGTAGCGGCTCTTGCCGTTCTCGGCGACCAGCGTGGTCATGAGCTGGTCGTCGTCGCGCAGCACCCGCGCGAAGCGCCGCAACGCCCGCGCCCGCTCGCGGAAGGCCAGCGCGCTCCAGGCCGGCTGCGCCGCCCGCGCCCGGGCCATGGCGGCGTCGATCTCGGCGGCGCCCGCGCAGGGGAGCTCTTTGATGATCTCGCCGGTGGCCGGGTTCTTCACGCGCAGAGGGTCGGGGGTGCTCACGGCGCAATACTACGTCGCCGAACGACGTCCGCCGTCAACCGCCGGCCCGTACCAAGGCCGGCGCCACCGCCCGTTTCATTTCTGAGACGTTTTGGATGGCTCAAGTCACTCTAGTGCCATGGCGGCGTTCGCGCGGGTGAGCTTCGGGGTGGGTCTCGGGCTGGCCATCCTCGGGTGCGGCAGCGGGACGCAGAAATCCGACGGCGGCCTGGGAGGCGGGCACAGTGGCCGCGCCGGCTCGAGCGCGGGCGCAGGCGGGGGCGCTGCTTCTGGAGCCAGTGCCGGTACGGTCGGCGCCGGCGGGCGGGGCGGCGGGGGTGGCGGCCCCTCCGGGGCGGCCGGGACCTCATCGGGTGTGGCGGGCGGTGGCGCGGGCGCGACCGGCACCGGCGGCCTCGGACCCCGCGGGGGGAATGGTGGCGGCTTCGCAGGGGCCGGTGCGGCCGGCACCGGCGGCGCGACGGGCATGGCAGGCGCCCAGGGCACGGCCGGTATCGGCGCCGGCGGGATCGCGGGTGGAGGGGCCACGGGCGCCGGTGGCGTCGGCGGGAGCGGATGCAAGACCTCGGTCAGCGGAACGGTCTACGACCCGGCGGGCACCACGCCCATCTACCGCGCGCATGTCTATTGGCCTTCGACCGCGCTGGACGCGGTGCCCGAGGGGATCTCTTGCACCGCCTGCGGGACGCCCGAGTCGGGACGGCCGATCACCGATACGGTCACCGACACCTCGGGCCAGTTCAAGCTGGTGGGGGTTCCGGCGGGGGCCAACATCCCGCTGGTGATCCAGGTCGGGAAGTGGCGGCGGCAGATCGCGGTGCCGACCGTCGCCGCCTGCGGCGACACCCCGCTCGCTGCGACGACCACGCGGCTGCCGCGAGATTCGACCGAGGGGCACCTGCCGCACATCGCGGTGGTGACCGGCCACGCGAGCGCTCTCGAGTGCTGGCTACGCAATGTCGGTATCTCGGACGGCGAGTTTTCGTCCGAGACCGGCTCCGGGCGCGTCCACCTCTACGCCGGTGGGGCGGGGAACCTCCCGGACGAGGGCGCGGACCAGCTCTCGTTCGGCGAGATGTTCACCGACGCCTACGCGTCGCTCTTCGTCAGCCCAACGAAGCTGGCGGGCTACGACATGGTCCTGCTCGGCTGCGAAGGCGAGCAACTGGCATCGCAGAAGGATCCCCACACGGCCACTCTGAAGGCGTACGCGGACGCTGGCGGACGCATTTTGGCCGAGCACTTTCAGTCGTACTGGATTCGCCGCGGGCCGCCGCCTTGGCCCGCGACCGCCATGTGGAACAGCTCGGTAGCCGCCGATCTGCCCTCGCCGCTCACGGCCACTCTCGACACGAGCTCCGATGAGGGGATGGCGATCGGGTCCTGGATGCTCGGCATTGGTGCTGCGACCAACGGTCAGCTGTCCGTGACCATGGCGCAGAACTCGCTCCAGTCGGTCGTCTCTCCCACGCAGCAATGGCTGACCGGCCCGCCCGGATCGGAGTTTCCGCTGCTGATTTCGTTCCCCACGCCCTTCGAGGCGACTTCCGGACCGCAGTGCGGGCGCGTGGACTTCAGCGACATGCACACCTCGGATGAGGGCGTGTCGCACCCGGACGTGCCGTTCCCCAGCGGTTGCACGACCACCTCGGTGGCGCCGCAGGAGCGACTGCTGGAGTTCCTCTTCTTCGATACGCCTACCTGCGCGCCGTAGTGGCGCCAGGATTATCGGCCTCTTCGATTGGTTGAGACGTTTTCGGCGTCCCGCGGCACTCTAGGGGACATGGCGACGTTCATGCGGGCGAGCTGGGGGATTGGTCTGGCGCTGGCCCTCATCGGGTGCGGCGGTGGAAACGGGACACAGATGCCCGGTGGCGGCTCGGGGGGCGGGCCGGGCGGGCGCGCCGGCTCCGGTGTCGGCGGGGGCGCCGGCATCGGTGGGGGAGCGGGCTCCGTAGCCGGCGCGGTCGGCTCCGGCGGCGGAGGCGGACCTGCGGGCGGTGGCGGAACCACGACGGGGGGCGCTGGCGGCGGCGCGGGCGCGCCCGGCACGGGCGGGGCCCTGGGGGGAAAGGGCGGCGGTGTCGCGGGGGCCGGCGCGGCGGGCACGGGTGGGGCGGCGGGCACGGCCGGTGCGGGCACGGCCGGGACGGGCATGGCTGGAATGGGCGCGGGCGGGATCGCCGGTGGAGGCGGCACTGCGCTCGGTGGCGCCGGGGGGAGCGGCTGCAAGGCCTCGGTCAGCGGAACGGTCTACGATCCGGCGGGCACCACGCCCCTCTACCGCGCGCACGTCTATGCGCCGTCGACCGTGCTGGACGCGGTGCCCGAAGGGATCTCCTGTACCGCCTGCGGGACGCCCGAGTCGGGCCATCCGCTCGCCGAGGCGGTCACGGACATCTCGGGTCAGTTCAAGTTGGAGGGTGTCCCGGCGGGGAGCAACGTCCCCTTGGTGATCCAGCTCGGGAAGTGGCGGCGGCAGATCATCGTCCCGACCGTCGCCTGCGGGGACAACCCGCTCGCGGCGACGCTCACGCACCTCCCGCGCAACTCGAGCGAAGGGCACCTGCCGCTGATCGCTCTGGCCACGGGTGGCTCGAGCGCGATCGAATGCTGGCTGCGCAAGACCGGCATCTCGGACGGCGAGTTCACCTCGGAGACCGGCACCGGGCGCGTCCACCTTTTCGCAGGCGGAGACAAGACCGCCGGCTCCGGGAGCGGCGCGACCCAGCTCGCGTCGGGTGAAGCCTTCACCGACGCCTACGCCTCGCTCTACGCCAGCCCCACCAAGCTGGCCCACTACGACATGCTGCTGCTCGGCTGCGAGGGCGGCCAGTACCCGGCCGCGAAGAGTCCCTATATCGCCAACATCAAGGCGTACGCGGACGGGGGCGGGCGCATCCTGGCCGAGCATCTGCAGTTCTACTGGATCCGCTCGGGCCCGGCGCCTTGGCCCGCGACCGCGACCTGGGACGGCGCCGTCGACGATCTGCCGACGCCGGTCACCGCGATCCTCGACACCACCTCCGTCGAGGGGATGGCCGTCGACACCTGGACGACGGCCCTCGGCGGGGTCACGAAGAATCAACAGTCGGGCGATCAGCTGACGGTCTACGGGGCCATGCACTCGGCGACGTCGGTGACCGCGCCGACGCAGCAGTGGCTGACCGTGCCGCCCCAGACGGGCACCTCCGGGACGACCACCTCGGCGTCGATCCTGCTGTCGTTCGCCACGCCGGTCGAGGCGACCTCGGGTCCCCAGTGCGGCCGGGTGGACTTCACCGACATGCACAGCGACGCAGTCCCGGGCACTGGCTCGTCGGATCCGTCGCGCCCGTTTCCCGACGCTTGCAAGGGCACCGCGATGGGGGCGCAGGAGCACCTGATCGAGTTCCTGTTCTTCGACACGCCGACCTGCGCGGCCTCCACGCCCTAGGCGCCTCGAGCGTGGACGCGCGGCCGTCGGTCGCGTGATAGAATTTTGGCCGTGGACCCGAAGCTCAGGAAGCTGCGAATCCTGGTGGCCAAGGTCGGCCTCGACGGGCACGACCGCGGCGCCAAGGTGGTGGCGCGGGGCTTGGCCGACGCGGGGTACGAGGTGATCTACAGCGGCCTGCACCAGACGCCGGAGATGGTGGCGGCGGCGGCGGCGCAGGAGTCGGTCGACGCGGTCGGGCTGTCGATCATGTCGGGGGCGCACATGACGCACTTCCCGGCGGTGCGGGCGGCGCTGGATGCGCGCGGCGCCACCGACGTGGTCCTCTTCGGCGGCGGTATCGTCCCCGACGAGGACGCGGCGGCGCTCAAGGCCGCCGGCGTGGCGGCGATCTTCACGCCGGGCACGTCGACGCAGGCGATCGTCGACTGGATCGAGCGCGAGCTGCGGCCGCGCGTGACGATGGGGAGACCGGCAGCTTGATCCGCGCCCTGATCCGAGCGGTGTCGGCTGCCGCGCTGGCGCTGGTGCTGTCGTCGTCGGCGCGCGCCGAGGCCAGCCAGCCCGAGGAGGCGCGCATCGCCGACATCCTGCAGTCGACGCTGGTCGCGCACGGCGCCGAGGTGAACCGCTGCTTCGAGCGGGCGCTGGCCGACACGCTGGACGTCTCGGGGAAGCTGGAGCTCTCCGTCGACGTCGGCCCCGGCGGCAAGGTCACCAAGGCCGAGCCGGCGCTGGACGAGGTGAAGTCGCCCGTGCTGCTCGCCTGTCTGCAGACGAGCGCGCTGACCTGGACGCTGGCGGGGATCGACCCCGGCAGCAGCGTGATCGTGCCGCTGGCGTTCGAGGGGCAGGCGGCGCAGTTCACCATCAAGGTGGCCGACGCGCCCGAGCACGGGCCGCCGGCGCCGCCCTCGGGGAAGCACAAGGGGAGCGCGCCGTCGCAGCCGCCGTTCTCGGTCAAGCTGCTGGTCGACGAGGCGACCGTGCACGCCCAGAAGGCGGCGGTGGCCCAGCTGACCGTGGCGCCGGCCAACCGGATCGCGCTCCACCGCCACCCGGGGGCCGAGCTGCTCTACGTGCTGCGCGGGCACGCCCGCGTGCTCGGCGCGGCAGGCGTGGCGCCCGAGAAGCTGGACGAGGGGATGGCGATCTACATCCCGCCCTCGATGCCGCACGCGATCGAGAACATGGGGCGGCAGTCGCCAGCCGTGCTGCTCGAGGTGTTCGTGCCGCCCGGACCGGAGAAGGTCTATCGCGACCCCAAGGATCCGGCGGGTCGGGCGGCGTTCGAGGTCATTCGCGACCCGAACGTCAAGAACCCGCAAACTCCCGAGGGAACGCCGGCCAAGTTCGTGGTGGCCGAGCCGAAACCGGCCGCGGCGATTCCGGTGTTCGGCGGCAAGGCCAAGGTGACGCCGCTGCTCGACGTCGCGCACACGGGCGACAAAGCCATCTACCTCGGCAAGCTGGAGGCGGAGCCCGGGACCGAGATCCCGCGCAACACCCACGCACGCTCCGACGAGATCCTGTTTGTTGCGGCGGGGACCGGGGAATTGACGGTGGGGAGCGAGAAATTCCCGATCGAGGCGCCCGAAGCGCTCTACATTCCCGCGGGCCAACCGCACGCCGCCAAATTCACCGGGACCACCGGGGCCGACAAGGCGGAGCTGATACAGATCTTCGCGCCCGCGGGCCCCGAAGACCGCTACCAAGACCGCTACAAGGACGCGAAGACCAAGCCATGATCGATTTCGAACTGACCGACGAGCAGCGCCTGCTGCAGAAGTCGGTGCGCGAGCTCGGCGAGCGGCTGATCGTCCCCCACGCCAAGAGCTGGGACGAGGAGGAGCGCTTCCCGCACGAGGTCATCAAGCCGATGGGGGAGATGGGCCTCTTCGGCATGCAGGTCCCCGAGAAGTACGGCGGCGCCGGCATGAAGTTCCACGACTACGTCATCGCGCTGGAGGAGATCGCGCGCGCGGACGCCTCGGTGGGACTGACGATGGCCTCGCACAACTCGCTCTGCACGGGGCACATCATGCTGGCCGGGAACGAGGCCCAGAAGCAGAAGTACGTGACGCGCCTGGCGAGCGGCGACGTGCTGGGCGGCTGGGGGCTGACCGAGCCAGGCTCCGGGTCCGACGCGGGGGCCGCACGCACGCGTGCCGTGCGCCAAAAAGTCGCCGGCGCCGACAAGTGGGTCATCAACGGAACCAAGACGTTCATCACCCAGGGCTCGGTGGGGGGCGTCTTCGTGGTGATGGCCTCGACCACCCCCGAGAAGAAGGCCAAGGGGCTGACCGCCTTCATCATCGAGCGCGGCATGCCGGGGTTTCGTACCGGCAAGATCATCCACAAGATGGGGCTGCGCGCCTCCGACACCACCGAGCTGGTGTTCGAGGACGTCACCGTCGGTGACGAGCAGCGCCTCGGCGACATCGACAACGGGTTCTTCGACACGCTCAAGGTGCTCGACAAGGGGCGGATCGGGATCGGCGCCTGGTCGGTCGGTATCGGGCGGGCGGCGTTCGAGGCGTCCGTTCGATACGCAAAGGAAAGGGTGCAGTTCGGTAAGCCGCTCGGCGATTTCCAGGCCATCCAGCACATGCTGGCCGACATGGCCACCGAGCTGGACGCCGCGCGGCTGCTGGTCTGGCGGGCGGCCTGGATGCAGGACCAGGGGCAGCGAACGACCGAGGAGTCGTCGATCGCGAAGTACTACGCCGCGCGCGCCACGGTGCGGGCCTGTAACGCCGCCGTACAGATCCACGGCGGTTACGGCTACACGCGCGAGTTCGACGTCGAGCGCTACCTGCGCGACGCCAAGCTGGCGGAGATCGGCGAGGGGACCAACGAGGTCCAGAAGATGGTGATCGCGCGCGAGCTCCTGCGCACGGCAGCCGAGCAGGGCTAGGGGGCGTTGCCGTAAGGCAACGGTGGGCGTGCCGGTTGCGAAGAGCAGCGTGGAACGTGTGCTGGCCGGCGATCTGCGCGCGGCGGCGTCGCTCAACCGGCCGCCGCCGCCTTGAGCAACTCGCGCGCGATGACCATCTTCTGCACCTCGTTCGTGCCCTCGCCGATCTCGGCGAGCTTGGCGTCCCGCAGGTAGCGCTCGACGTCGAACTCGC
>DASYEX010000250.1:0-4842 GCA_036498765.1 Polyangia bacterium | reverse complement strand
GGTCATCCCGATCTTCGTGCTCGAGGAGATCGACCAGTTCAAGAAGGAAGCGTCGGAGCGCGGGCGCAACGCGCGCGAGGTGGCGCGCGTACTGGACGGTCTGCGCGCGGCCGGCGCGCGGCTGTCGTCCGAAGGCGCGCCGCTCGAGTCGGGCGGTCGCCTGCGCGTGCTGTCGGCGGCGCGCTCGGTGCCGACCACGCTGCGCGAGAGCCAGATCGCCGACCACCTCATCCTGATGGTCGCGCTCGACGTGCGCGACGCCAACGAGAACGAGCCGACGATCTTCGTCACCAAGGACGTCAACCTGCGCATCCGCGCCGACGCGCTCGGGCTGACGGCCATGGACTTCGAGGCCGAGCGCATCGACATCGAGGAGCTGTACTCGGGCATCGCCGAGATCCCGGTGAGCGGCACCGACGTCGACCAGTTCTACACGCAGGGGACGCTGGAGCTGGATCAGGCCGACCTGAACCCGAACCAGTATTTGCTGCTGCGCGACCGCGACAGCGCGTCGCACAGCGCGCTCGGCCGCTACGACGGGGCGGCGCGCAAGCTGGTGCCGCTGCGCAAGATCCGCGACGGCGTGTGGGGCATCCGGCCGCGCAACAAGGAACAGCACTGTGCGCTGGATCTGCTGCTCTCCGACGACATCAAGCTGATCACGCTGGTCGGCAAGGCCGGCACCGGCAAGACCATGCTCGCGCTCGCCGCCGGCTTGCAAAAGGTCGTCGAGGAGAACGTCTACTCGAAGATGCTGGTCTCGCGGCCGATCTTCCCGCTCGGGCGCGACGTCGGGTATTTGCCCGGCGACCTCGAGGATAAGCTGAACCCCTGGATGCAGCCGATCTACGACAACATCGAGTTCCTGATGGGCCTGTCGAAGACGGAGCGCAAGAACGGGCGCAGCCACCAGGAGCTGATGCACATGGGCTTCATCGAGATCGAGCCGCTGACGTACATCCGCGGGCGGTCGATCCCGAACCAGTTCATCATCGTCGACGAGGCGCAGAACCTGACGCCGCACGAGGTGAAGACGATCATCACGCGCGTCGGCGAGGCGACCAAGGTGGTCCTCACCGGCGACCCCTACCAGATCGACAACCCCTACGTCGACGCCACCTCGAACGGCCTCACCACCGTCGTCGAGAAGTTCAAGGGAGAGCCGATGGCCGGCCACGTGACGCTCTCCAAGGGCGAGCGCTCGCCGCTCGCCGAGCTCGCCTCGAACGTGCTCTAGCCGCGCCCTTGGTTGGAAGCGCGCCGCAATTGCTTTAGAGTGCGCGGTGCCGCGCGTATGTCTGGGCGCGGCGAGTCGCTTTCTGCCGGAGGGTTCATGCGTCGACTTGGGTTGTGCGTTCCGTTCGTGGTTCTCGCGTTGGTCGGGTGCGGTTCCTCTGGTGGAGGAGGGACAGGCGGCAGCGGCGGAGGCGCCGGGATGACCGGGAAGGGCGGCGCTGCCGGTGGCAGCGCGGGCGCGAGCGGCAACGCGGGCGCGAGCGGCAACGCGGGCGCGAGCGGCAACGCGGGCGCGAGCGGCAACGCGGGCGCGAGCGGCAATGCCGGCGCGAGCGGCAACGCGGGCGCGAGCGGCAGCGCTGGCACGGGCGGCCATGCCGGCAGCGGTGCGGCCGGCGCGAGCGGGAACGCGGGCGCGAGCGGCAACGCGGGCGCGGGCGGCCATGCCGGGGCGACCGGGAGCGCCGGCAACGGCGGCGCCGGCGGCGCGGTGGCCGTCTGCGGAACCGGCTCGGGAAGCGGAGACCAGTGCAGCAGTGTAACGGCCTCGGCCAACGGACCTTGCGTGACGCCGGTGATGGCGACCGGGCCGGTACCGACGGCGACCGGCGGGAGCTTCACCGCGGGAACCTACGAGCTGACCTCGACCAACGTCTACGCGACCTCCGACGCGGCGCCCACCGAGAGCCAGCAACCGGTGCGTCAGACGTTCATCGTCTCCAACGTCACCTCGACCGGGTTCACGTTGCAGCAGATCGAAGCCGCGGGGACGGCCACCGCCCGGGTCCAGGGAACGGTTGCCATCACCGGGACGACGGCCATGTTCACCAAGATCTGCCCGGCCCCCGGTGACGGCGGCGACCAGGGCGGCAGCGCCATGTTCACCGCCACTGCCACCTCGGTCACCCTGATCATGAACCACGGGAACACCGTGGTGGTGCAGGTCTACACCAAGGTCTGAGCGGCGCGGGTCAGCTCGCCGGCGTCACAGGCGCCGGCGCCGCCGTCCCCTTGCGGTAGCGCACGAGGTAGCTCTCGGTCACGCGGTGCGCGTCCATGCGCAGGGCGCGCGCGTACTCCATCACGTAGCCGCGCACGTAGACGGCGGCCGGCATGTCGGAGAAGCGCTCGTCCTCGATGGCGCGCAGGTAGCGTTCGCTGATCTTGCTCCGCTGCGAGATGTCGGAGAGCTCGATGCCGCGCGTCTGGCGGATCTTGCGCAGGTAGGCGCCCGTCACCTCGGCGTCGGGATCCATGGCCAGCTCGGAGGTCTCGCTCCGCTCCTCGGCGGCCGCCGGCAGGGCCGGGGCACGCCTGCCGGCGTTGGCGGCGGCGCGCACGGCGCGCGCCAGATCGGCCTCCGGCAGCGCCAGATCGTAGAGGCGGCGCCGATCGGGCGCGAACAGCGTGTCGTGGGCGGCGTTGACCCGCGCGTGCAGGTCGGCCAGCTCGTGCTCCTCGTAGAGGCCGGCGATGACCAAGGAGCCCGAGGCGTAGATGTCCTTGATCGCGCGGTAGGCCCGGCGGACCTCCTCGTCGCTCACGCCGGGCTCGGTCTCGAGGATCTCGTAGTAAGTCTGCTCCTCCTCGAGGCGGAGCGGCGTCTGGACCGGCCGCTCGCGCTCGTTCTCCAGCGACAGCAGGCGCCGTCCGAGCCGCTCGATGTTCTTCGAGGCTTTCCCTTCGGGGTATTCGGCGACCAGCGAGCGGTGGCGGCGCGCCGCCAGCCAGACCGTCTCGTCCGATTCGACGTGCCCGAGATAGTCGAACGAGTGACCCAGGCGGCGCCGGGCTGCCGAGGAGATCGAGTTGCCGAGCTTGAGATCCTGGACGGTGCGCGTCTGGTTGACCACGAAGGCCGGCCGGTAGCGGCGGATCTCCTGCTCCAGCTTCTCGGTGGGCCCGCCTGCCTGGCGCGCGGTGCGGTAGAGGTCCAGCGCGGCCGGTGGGGGCCCGACCGGATTGCCGACCAGGCGATCGAGGCCGCGCACCGTGCGGAGCCGCCGGACGAAGGCGCTCTTGGCGAACCGGTACAGGGCGTCGATCGACGCGGGATCGGGCAGGGTCACCAGGAGCGGGATGTCGGCCCCCAGCCACACGTCGATCGTCAGCGTCGAATCCGCGGGGCCGAGATCGACGATGACGTAGTCGACGTCCAGCGCCCTGATCGCGCTCAGCGTCCCCTTGGCGGTCTGCTTGGGGCGCGAGGCGCCGAAGGTGCTCCCCTCGCCGCCGATGAGGCCGAGGCTGGCGATCGGCGTGTCGACGGTCAGCTCGGTGAGGCCGGTGGCCTTGCCGCGCAGGAACTCGCCGAAGCCGCGCGGCGGGCGCGCCGCCCCCAGGAGCTGGTGCAGCGGCCCCCCCGCCGGGTCGGCGTCGACGACGACGACCTTCTTGGCCGCCTGGGCCAGGTAGACGGCCACGTTGGCGGCCAGCAGCGAGCGTCCGGTGCCGCCCCGCCCGGAGGCGATGGCGACGAGGCGCACGCGCGACCGCGCGCCCACGGGCTCGCTCGCCTCGGGGACCGGCTCGCTCGTCTCGGGACCTGCCTCGGCGGCGGCGACGGCGGGCTCGCTCGGCTCGGGCGCCGGCTCCGGGCCGCCCGCCTCCTCGATCCCGTCGATGGTCGGCGCCGTCTCCTCGATGTCGACGGTCTCGTCGTCCTCGTCGGCCATGGGGCTTCTATCTTACTCGGAGGGGAGAGGGTGGGGGCTCCCACCCTTCCCCTCCGAACCTCCCGCGATGGGCTCGTGCCAGCATAGCTGTCCCTCCCCCACGCGATCTACTCTCGCTAGTCTTCGAGCTCGACGTTCCAGTAGGAGGCGTCGGCTAGGCCGAGGAAGGGGAGCCACTCGCGGTAGCGGACCTTGCCGCCGTTGGTGCGGAAGGTCGGCGTCCAGCGCGGGCGGACCGGCGTCTTGAGCAGCTTGATCCCCGCCTGCTCCGGCGTTCGCGCCCCCTTGGAGAGGTTGCAGTCGATGCAGCAGCAGACGACGTTCTCCCAGGTGGTGCGCCCGCCCTGCGCGCGCGGCACGACGTGGTCCAGGTTCAGCTCGGCGCGCGGCAGCTCCTCCCCGCAGTACTGGCAGGTGTTGGCGTCGCGCATGTAGATGTTGTGGCGCGAGAACCGCACCTTGGTCTTGGGGATCCGGTCGTAGAGCTGAAGCACGATCACGCGCGGGATCAAGATCGCGCGGTTGACCGTGCGGATGACCTCGCCAGCGTTCGCGGTCGACAGCTCTGCCCAGCTCTCGAAGTCGAAGGTCTTGAATTCGGGGTCGACGACCCGGGCCACGCCCAGATAGAGCAGCGAGAACGCGCGGCGAACGTTGGTGACGTGAATCGGCTGGTAGTGCCGATTCAGTACCAGGACCGCTGCATTGGTCACCTTTGGAACATAGCAGGCCGCGTCGAGTGCGGCAAAATGACGGTTGAGTGTCGAAAGCGGTCGGGCGTATTTCCGGCTGATCGCGTGGATGCGGGCCAGCTTTGCTGGACCGCATCCGTCGCGGGAGGTTCGGAACCCTCCCAGGGTTCCGAAGTGGAATGGCGTGGATGCGGCCAGCTTTGCTGGACCGCATCGGTCGCGGGAGGTTCGGAACCCTC
>DASYEX010000249.1:0-2787 GCA_036498765.1 Polyangia bacterium | reverse complement strand
AACGTCCACAAGCGGCTCGAGCGCTGGGAGGCGGGCGCGCGCGCGACGCCGCGCACCGAGGTGGTCACCCAGGCGCTCATGGAGGTGGGGCGGCCGATCTTCTTTTCGTTGCTGGTCATCACCGTGGCTTTTCTTCCCGTGTTCACCCTGGAGGGGACCGAGGGCCGGCTGTTCAAACCGCTCGCGTACACCAAGACGTTCTCGATGGCCTTCGCCGCGCTGTTGTCGGTAACGCTGGTCCCCGCCGTCGCGGCGCTCTTCATCCGCGGAAAAATCCGCACCGAGGCGGAGAACCCCCTCGCCCGGCTGCTGGCGGCGGCCTACGGACCGGTGTGCCGCTTCTCGCTCCGGTTTCGGTGGCCGATCCTGGTCGCGGCCGGGCTGCTGGTGGCGGCCACCGTGCCGGTCGCGCGGCGCCTGGGCCACGAGTTCATGCCGCCGCTCAACGAAGGAACCCTGCTCTACATGCCGACCGCGGTCCCCGGCATGAGCGAAGCCAGCGCCGGCGACGTGCTGCAGCGGATGGACCGAGTCCTCAAGACTTTTCCCGAGGTGAGCCGGGTCTTCGGCAAGGCGGGCCGCTTCGCGACGCCGACCGACCCCGCGCCGCTGGAGATGTTCGAGACGGTGGTGCAGCTCCGCCCGCAGAGCGAGTGGCCGACGGGCGAGAGCTGGGAGGCGCTGGTCGGCAAGCTGGACACGGCGATGCGCTTCACCGGCATGCCCAACGTCTGGTGGATGCCGATCCAGACCCGCACCGAGATGCTGGCCACCGGCGTGCGCACCCCCCTCGGCATCCAGGTCCTGGGCCCCGACCTCGACGGCATCGACCGGGTGGCCCGCCAGATCGAGGCGGCCCTGCTGGAGGTCCCCGGGACGCGCAGCGCGTTCGCCGAGCGCGCTGGCGGCGGCCACTACCTCGACTTCGACGTCGATCGCGTGGCGGCCGCCCGCTACGGGCTCAACGTCGAGGACGTGCAAGACGCCGTCGAGATCGCCATCGGCGGCAAGACGGTGACCACCACCGTCGAAGGGCGCGAGCGCTACCCGGTCACCGTGCGCTACGCGCGCGACTTTCGCTCCACCCTCCCCGACCTCGAGCGCGTGCTGGTGGCCACCCCCGACGGCGCGCAGATCCCGCTCGGCCAGGTGGCCCGCCTCGTCTCCCGCGACGGGCCGGCCATGCTGCGCGACGAGGGCGGCCGGATCTACTCCTACGTCTTCGCCGACACCGATCGCCCGATCGCCGACTACGTCGAGGACGCGCGCCGGATCGTCTCGCAGCGGGTGAGCCTGCCGCCGGGGTACCGGCTCGAATGGACGGGCCAGTACCGCACCCTCGAGCGCGCCCGCGCGCGGCTGGCCTTCGTCGTCCCGCTGACGCTGCTCGTGATCTTCCTCTTGCTGGTCGTCAACAGTGGAAGCGCCGTCGAGGCCGCGCTGGTGATGCTGGCGGTCCCCTTCTCGCTGGTGGGCGCCTTCTGGCTGCTGGCGCTCCTCGGCTACAACCTTTCTGTCGCAGTGTGGGTCGGGATCATCGCGCTTGCGGGTCTGGACGCCGAGACCGGCATCGTGATGCTGCTCTACCTCGATCTGGCCTGGAAAGAGCGCGCGCCCGCCACGCGCGCCGAGGCGCGGGCGGCCATCTTCGAGGGCGCGGTCAAGCGCATCCGTCCCAAGATGATGACCGTGACCACCATCGTGGCGGGCCTCCTGCCCGTGCTCTGGTCGCACGGAACCGGCGCCGACGTCATGAAGCGCATCGCCGCGCCCATGGTCGGCGGCGTGGTCACCTCCGCGCTGCTCGAGCTCTGCGTCTACCCGGCGCTCTACCTGACCTGGAAGGGGCGCCGCCTCGCGGACCAGCCGCCAGATCTGGTACCGTAGCTCGGGAGATGCATCTGGCGGCGGCCCTGCTGGCGTTCGAGCTTGCCGCGAGCGGCCCTGTCCCCGGCGTCCCGCTCGGCGACCAGGTCTCGCCCGCGCCCGCGAATGCCCAGGCCGAAGGGACCCCCGAAATCGCGGAGCAGATCTTCTTCGACGACGGCGCCGCCCAGATCAAACAGACCTCGCTCCCGGTGGTCGACGCGGTGGCGGCCGAGCTCAAGGGACGCCCCGAGGCCTTTCCCCTCGTCGCCCTCGACGGGCACGCGGCCCCCAACGAACGAGGGCCCATGCGCCTGTCGCTCTCGCGCGCGACCGCCGTGCGCCTCGCGCTGATCGCGCGTGGCGTCGACGGCGCCCGCCTGCTCGAGCGCGTCTCGGGCGCGACGATGCCGCCCTGCGACCACAACCGCGACGTCTGTTGGGAGCGGGAGCGCCGCGTGGAGTTCGCGGTCCTTCACCCGGCCACGCCGCCCGCGCCCCCACCGTCGCCGCCGAAAGCTCCCGCGGGCGAGGGCGAACCGGTCCCCGAAAGGCCGGCCGCGGAGAGCGCCAAGCAATCCAATCTGCTCGAACAGGTGACGTTCGCCCGAGGCAGCTCGGTGCTGGCGCCGTCAGCGCTGGCGCCGCTGGATCTCGTGGCCGGCTTCCTCAAGGCGAATCCGACGTCGCTGAAGATAGACGGCTATGCCGCGGCGGGCGAGCACGGTTCCACCGAGCTTGCCCGCGCGCGCGCCGAGGCCGTGCGCGCCTACCTGGTCGCCTGTGGGGTCAGCGCGGATGCCCTGACGGTCCGCTCGCGAGGAACTGAGGAACCGGTCTGTCGAGAGCGGACCCGAGAGTGCCGGGCGCGAAACCGTCGAACCGAGCTCAGGTTCTCCGACGCCCGCCCCTGAACGGGCG
>DASYEX010000248.1:0-1764 GCA_036498765.1 Polyangia bacterium | reverse complement strand
CGGCCAGGAGGTCGTCGCGGGAGGCGAAGTAGCGGTAGAGGGCGGGGCCGGAGACGCCCATCGCCTTGGCGATGGCGTTGAGCGAGAGCGCCGCGACGCCGCCCTCGTCGACCTGCGCGCGCGCGCGGGTGCGGATCTCGGCGAGCGTCTCGGTGCGCTGGCGCTCGCGGCGCGTGGGGGGCGGCGTGTCCATGGGTGGTGAGGACGGTAACACCCTGTATGAGTTGCCAGAGTATATAACTTTGCGTCAGGCTGTCACCATGACTTCTTCAGCCACCATCCCCGACCCGCGCCGCTGGGCGGCGCTGGCCCTCCTCGCGGTTGCGCAGTTCGTCGTCGTCCTCGACGCGTCGATCATGAACATCGCCTTGCCGTCCATCGGCCAGGCGATGCACGTCAGCACCGACACGCTCTCGTGGGTCGTCAACGCCTATGTGTTGGCGTTCGGCGGCCTGTTGCTGCTGGGTGGGCGGCTCGCCGATCTGCTCGGCCGGCGCCGCGTGTTCGTCGGCGGGTTGGTGGTGTTCGGGCTGGCCTCGCTGGCCGGCGGGCTGTCGTCGTCCTCGGAGCAGCTGATCGTCGCGCGGGCGGTCCAGGGCGTGGGCGCCGCGGCGCTGGCTCCGGCCGCGCTGTCGATCGTCACGGCGCTGTTCGCCCCGGGCGCCGAGCGCAACCGGGCGCTGTCGATCTGGGGCGCGGTCGCCGGGTCGGGCGGCGTCGCCGGCGTGCTGTTGGGCGGACTGCTGACCGGCGGCCTCGGGTGGGAGTGGGTGCTGTTCGTCAACGTGCCGGTCGCGCTGGGCGCCGCGGTGCTCGCGCCGCGCCTGTTCGGCGAGTCGCGTGGGGCGGAGGCGGGTGGACGCGTTGATGTGGCGGGCGCGTTGACGGTCACGGCCGGGACGGTCGCGGGGGGTCTACGCGTTGGTGCAGGCCAACGGCGCCGGGTGGGCGTCGGTCCAGACGCTCGGGCTGCTGGGTGCGGCCGTCGTGCTGCTCGGGGCGTTCGTCGTGGTCGAGACGCGCGTCGCTCAGCCGCTGATGCCGCTGACGATCTTCCGCTCGCGGCACGTGCTGGCGGCGAACGTCACGATGATCGCCGCGGGCGCCGCGATGTTCGGGTTGTCCTTCTTCCTGTCGTTGTACTTGCAGCAGGTGCTGGGCTACAGCGCGCTGGAGGCGGGCGTCAGCCAGCTGCCGCTGGCGGGCTCGCTGGTCGTCGCGGCGGGCGGGGCGGGCGCGCTGGTCGAGCGGCTCGGGGTCAAGATGGTGTTGATGATGGGCGCCGCGCTGTTCGCCGGCGGAATGCTGTGGTTCGCGCAGCTCCCGGTCGACGGCCAGTTCCTGGTGAACATCCTCGGCCCCTCGCTCCTGGTGGGCTTCGGGCTCGCCCTCTCCTTCGTCGCCCTGACGATCGCCTCGGTCACCGACGTCCAGGACACCAACTACGGCCTCGCCAGTGGGTTGATCAACACCAGCCAGCAGATCGGCGGCGCCCTCGGTCTCGCCATCCTCGCCGCCCTCGCCGACCAGCGCACGCAGGGCGCAGCGGAGGGGGCGGGCGTCGGCGCGATCAACGACGGCGACCGCCTCGCCCTCCTCGTCGGCGCAGGCCTGGCGGCGATCGCGTTCGTCGCGGCGGCGTTGCTCACGCCGGGCGGGCGGGGCGAGGCTCGCGTCGCGGGGGCCGACGTCGTGGCCGCGTAGCCGGCCGCGCCTCCGGGAAGAGCAGGAGGCCATGAGCCCTTCGACGCTTCCCGCCGGCCT
>DASYEX010000247.1:0-8607 GCA_036498765.1 Polyangia bacterium | reverse complement strand
CCACCTGCACGCGATGGCCCGCACCATCAACACCTCGATCTTCGTAAAGAACGCCTGCAACCTGGCCGGACTGGGCCTGGGCGGCGAGGGCTATGCCTCGTTCACCATCGCCTCGCCGACGGGCGAGGGGCTGACCACCGTCCGCAACTTCACGCGCGAGCGGCGCTGCACCTTGAAGGAGTACTTCCGGATCGTCTGATGTCGGGCCCTGGCGTGATATCCGAGGCGCTGGCTTGACGTCGGAAGCGCTGGCGCTGATCGAGCTGTCGTCCATCGCGCGCGGTCACCGGGTGGCCGACGCCATGCTCAAGCGCGCGCCGGTTTCGCTGCTGCGCGCCGACTGGGTCAGCCCGGGCAAGTTCCTGGTCCTGGTCGACGGCGGCGTGGCCGCGGTCGACGAGGCGTACCGCGCGGGCCTCGAGGTTGCCGCCGATCGCCTGGTCGACCGGCTGTTTCTCCCGCAGGCTCACACCTCGCTGTGGCCGGCGCTGGCGGGCGAGGCCAGATCCGCGAACGTCGATTCGCTGGGGATCGTCGAGACGACCACGGTCGCCGCCACGCTGCTGGCCGCCGACGCCGCGGCCAAGGCCGCGGCCGTGCGCCTCATCGAGCTGCAGCTCGGGCGCGGGATCGGCGGCAAGGGGTTCTTCACCGTGACCGGATCCCTGGCCGAGGTGGAGGCGGCGGTCGAGGCGGGGGTGGCCGTCCTCGAGGCGGCTCAGGTGCACGCGACGGAGATCATCGCCGCCCCGCATGGCGATCTGACCCGAAAAATGCGGGCAAAAGAGGCCCCTCCTCATAGCCGTTGAAAGCGGACGGTATTAGCGGTAGCACGTTGGCCATGAGCAACCGCGTCTTCAACTTCAGCGCAGGGCCGGCCATGCTGCCGACCGAGGTTCTGGAAGCGTCCGCCAAGGCCCTGGTCGATTTTCAGGGCAAGGGATTCGGCATCGCCGAGTGCAGTCACCGCGGCAAGGAGTTCGACGGTGTCCTCGACGAGGCGATCGCCAAGTGCAAGTCGCTGCTGTCGGTGCCCGACACGCACGACATTCTCTTCCTGCAGGGTGGGGCCACGCAGCTCTTCAGCACCATCCCCATGAACTTCCTCAACGGCACCGCGGAGTACGTGGTGAGCGGCGAGTGGTCGAAGAAAGCCGCCGGCGCGGCGCAGGGGGCTTACGGCGAGAAGATCCGCGTCGTCGCCTCCAGTGAGGACACCAAGTTCGACCGCGTGCCGACGCTCAAGGCCGATCCGGCCGCCGCCTACCTGCACGTCTGCACCAACGAGACGGTGCACGGCAACCGCATGGCCGAGTGGCCCGAGCACCCATCATTGGTCGTGGATGCCAGCTCCGAGATGATGTCCCGCCCGCACCCGGTGGGGCGCTCGGCGATCGTCTACGCGGGCGCGCAGAAGAACCTGGGCCCGGCCGGCGTCGTGGTGGCGATCGTTCGCAAGGACCTCTACGACCGCATCCCCAAGAGCGTGCCCAAGATCTTCAGCTTCAAGGCCAACGCCGAGGCCAAGAGCTGCCTCAACACGCCGCCCACCTTCGGCATCTACTTCCTGCTCGAGACGTTCCGCTGGCTGGAGGCGCAAGGGGGCCTGGCGGCGATCGAGAAGCGCAACGCCGAGAAGGCGGCGCTGCTCTACGGCGCCATCGACGGCTCGGGCGGCTTCTACAAGGGGACCGTCAGCGACAAGGCGGCGCGCAGCCACATGAACGTGACCTACCTCCTGCCCAGCGAGGAGCTCACCGACAAGTTCATCAAGGAGGCCTCGAAGAACGCCATGGTGGCGCTCAAGGGCTACCGCACCGTCGGCGGCATCCGCGCCTCGATCTACAACGCCATGCCGGTGGCCGGCGCCAAGGCGCTGGCCGACTTCATGGGCACGTTCGCGAAGGCGAACGGCTGAGCGCGGGAGGGGCGGGCCCCTCCCGCGGGCCCACCCCACGCGACGAGACCGAGCCCGGATCTTGCTCGGCATATAAGTCTCCGGCGAGCGGAGCCCGCCTCCGATCCATGGGACTTACTCGTTCCGCCGGAACTTCTGCGGGTCGAGGCCGAACTTCTTGATCCAGCGCCAGACGGCGGCGCGGTGCTTGCCGAGCTCGCGCGAGACGTCGGCCACGTTCCCCTCGTACCGCCGCAGCGACTCCTCGATCTGGGCGGGCGTCGGCGAAGGGCCGTTGGCGCGGCGCGCGCCCGCCGCAGCCGGCGCCGACAGGACGCGGGCGATCGGCTCGGGCAGGTCGCGCAGCGCGATCGGCTTGTCGCCGCCGGTCAGGACCGCTGCCGTCGAGATGATCTTCTCGAGCTCCCGCACGTTGAGCGGCCAGGCGTGCAGCGCCAGCGCCCGGAACGCCGGCTGCTCGAACTTGCAGCTGGCCCCGGCGCGGCCGAGGAAGTGGGCGGTCAGCGCGCCCAGATCCTCGACGCGGTTTCGCAGCGGCGGCAAGTGAATGGGGGCCGCGCCCAGGCGGGCCACGATGTCGTCGCGCAGCCCGCCCGGTCCCTTGCCGGGCCCGGCCGCCGTCCGGTTGGTGGCGGCGACGATCCGCACGTCCATCCGCCGCGGCCGCGTCGATCCGAGGGGCGTCAGCTCGCGGTCTTGTAGAAAACGCAGGATCTTGATCTGCGCTTCGGGCGTCATCTCCCCGATCTCGTCGAGGAACAGGGTGCCCCCTTCGGCCTCCTCGAGGAGCCCCGCCTTGGCCTGGTGCGCGGTCGAGTGCGCCCCCTGGCGGTAACCGAAGAGCTCGCTCTCGACCAGCTCCCGCGGGATGGCCGCGCAGTTGATGGCCACGAACCGGCCCTTGCGCCCGCTCGCCTCGTGCACGGCGCGCGCGTAGACTTCCTTGCCGACGCCCGTCTCGCCGACGATCAGCAGCTCCCCCTCGGAGGCCGCCAGCCGCCGCAGCCGATCGCAGGCCACGGCCAACGCGGGCGAGGCCGTCGCCACCGGACCGAACGGCGCGACCAGCTCGGCCTTGATCGCCTCGAGCTCGATCTGCGACACCATCCGGAAGACCGCCACGTGATTGCCGAGGAAGAGCAACGCGCCGTCGCGCAGCCGGATCTTCCCCTCGGTCCGCAGATTGTCGACCCAGGTGCCGTTCTTGCTGCCCAGATCTTCGAGGTCGTAGCCGCCCGCACCCCGCGTGATGCGCGCGTGCTGCCCCGAGACCAGGCCGTCGTCGAGCACCGCGGCGTTGGCCGAGACCGGCAGCCCCTCGGCGCGGCGGCCCACGTAGAGGTCGTCGCCCGCGATCTGTAACCGCGTGCGCGCCGGGAGGGCGGGAGATTCGGCGCTGCCGATCACCAGCAGCACGGCGCGATCCCTCTGCTCGCCCGGCGAGAGCGGGGACTGGACCGCCGTCAGCGTCTGTTCGGCGGGCTCACGCATCCTTCGGAGACTAGCACCAGAGGGTGGTTGGCGCGGGTCTTACTCACAAGCGAGACGGGCCAGCTCCGGCGCGCTGACGGTGAGCATGGCGCCGACACCGAGCTGGCCGCTGGTGTCCGCGCCCCAGCAGCTGGTGTGGCCCGCCGCGGAGGCGCAGGTGTGCAGCGCGCCCGCCGAGACCGTTCCCGTGGCGCCCGCGACCCGGGCCGGCGTCGGACGATCGACGGTCGTGCCGTCGCCGAGCTGACCGCTATCGTTCGCTCCCCAGCACCAGACGCTGCCGTCGGCAAGATCGGCGCAGCTGTGCGCGCCGCCGGCGGAGACGCCCCTCGCGGCCCCGCCCAGGCCGGCGACGCTGGCCGGCGTGGCGACCGGGGCGCCGGTGGCGCCCAGCCCCAGCTGCCCGCGGTCGTCGGCGCCCCAGCACCAGACGCTCCCCGCGGCATCGACGGCGCAACTGTGCGCGCCGCCGGCGGAGAGCGCGGCCACCGTCAGCCCGCCGGGCAGGGCGACGGGAACGGGCGCCGGCTCGTCGATCGTCGCGCCGTCGCCGAGCTGGCCGCTGCCGCCCCGTCCCCAGCACCAGGCCTGCCCGGTCACGTCGATGGCGCAGGTGTGCGCGCTGCCGGCGGAGATCGCCGTCGCCCGCGCCGCGGTCGGCCCGAGGGTGATCGCCGCGGGCGCCGCGCGCGAGATCAGCGTGCCGTCGCCGAGCTGGCCGTGACTGTTTTCGCCAAAGCAGTAGATGTCGCCGCCGGGCGCGCCGTCGGGCGAGGCCAGCGCGCAGGTGTGCGCGTCGCCGGTGGCGGCGGCGATCACCGGGCCGGCGCCCGCGGGGAGCGCGACCGCGATCGGCAGCGGCGTGTCGATCGCGTGGCCCGGGCCGAGCTGGCCGCTTGAGCCCCGCCCCCAACACCAGAGCTCTCCCGACGTATCGGTCGCGCAGGTGTGGAAGGCGCCCGCCGAGATCGCGGCCGGAACGACGTTGATCGTGGTCGGTCCCGGGATCCCCCGGTCGGTGTCGTCGTTGTCGCCGAGCTGGCCGGCCTGGTCGGAGCCCCAGCAGGCGAAGGCGTCCGCGCCGGCCGTCGCGCCCAGGCTGACGGCGCAGGTGTGCGCGCCGCCGGCCGCCACGCCGCCGAGTCGCCCCGCGATCTCGGCCGGCTGCGATCGGGCGACCGCGCGCCCGTCGCCGAGCTGGCCGTAGTGGTCGTCGCCCCAGCAGAAGACCGCGCCGTCGGCGGTGGTCGCGCACGAGAAGGTCGCCCCGGTGGCCACCACGCCCGCGTTGCCGAGGCCGATGACCGGAACCGGCTCGGGGATGCTGGTCATCGTCCCCGCGCCCAGCTGCCCGCTGGTGTTCTGTCCCCAGCAAAGCACCTGGCCGCCGAGGCGCGCGATACAGGTGTGCTGGGCGCCGGCGTCGATCGCCACCGGATCGATGACGATCTGCACGAGCGTTGGTTGCAACACCGGCGTCGTCGCGTCGCTGGTGCCGTCGCCGATCTGTCCTTGGCTGTTGCTCCCCCAGCAATGGACGCCGCCCGCGGCCATCGCGCAGGTGTGGGAGAGGCCGGTGGCGACGGCCGCGACCTTGCCGAGGCCCGGGACGACCACCGGCTGCGCCCGATCGGTCGTCGTGCCGTCGCCGAGCTGGCCGCTCGCGTTGCTCCCCCAGCAGGCCATCGTTCCGTCGGTGAGCAGCGCGCAGGCGTGCTGCCAGTGGGCCGCCAGCGCGCGCACGTTCACGAGCCCCGCGACGGGCGTCGGCCCGCGCGGCGTGGCGCTGGGGGCGCCATCGCCGAGCTCGCCGTCGCTGTCGTCACCCCAGCAAAGGGCCGTTCGATCGGCGAGCAGCGCGCAGGAGAACCCCGCGCCCGCGACGACGGCCTTGGCGCCGCTGATCCCGGGGACGGCGACCGGCGCCACCTGATCGACGCCGCCCCCGTCGCCGAGCTGCCCGGTGTCGTCGGCCCCCCAGCAGACGACCGTGCCACCGCCCGGGGTATCGCCGTTCCGCACGGCGCAGGCGTGGCGCGCGCCCGCGGCGATCGCGGTCGCGTCGTCGAGGCCGAGCACGCGCGTGCCGGTCGAGCGCGGCGTGAGCGTCCCGTCGCCGAGCTGCCCGTCGTCGTTGCGGCCCCAGCAGCTGACGCCGCCGCCCTGGCGCACGGCGCAGCTCGCCGAGCCGCCGGCGGACAGCGCCACGATCGGGTCGCTGCCGCAGCTCGGCGCCACGCAGGCGTCGGAGTCGTCGCCCGCGGCGGCCAGATAGCGCCGGTGCGAGGCGCAGGTGGCGTCGAAGGTGCTGCACCGGCCGTTGCTCTCGCAGAACGCCCCGCTGCCGCACTGGTCGTTGGCGTGGCAGGCGAAGTCGCCCGGGCCGAAGCAGCCGGCCGAGAGCGTTGCCAGCACGGCGAGGGCGCCGCCGGCGCGCCAGCTCGCGGCGCGCTTCAGAACGACCCTCCGAGCGACATCGACCCCGGTGCGACCCAGAGCGCGACGGCGACGGCGCGCGCGTGCCGGCGGACGAGGAGAAAGCGGCCCACGCCCGCGGCCACCAGCGCGCCGCCGATCGCCAGCGCGCCGACCGCCACGTCGAGGCGCGTGCTCGCCGTCGACCAGTGGCTGGCGTACCCGGCGTAGCTGGTCGCCGATTCGGCGTCGCCGCGCGCGAGCTCGCCGGCGACGAGGAACCCGATCCCGACGCCGACCGCCGCCAGTCCCGCGCCCGTCAGCCCCAGCCCCCAGGGATCGCGGCTCCAGCGCGTCGGCGCCGGGCGCGGCGGCGGGGGGGCGGGCGGGGGCGTCATGATCACCACCTCGGGCTTCTTGGCCAGCTCCTGCGCGCAGCGGGCGAGCGCGATCTGGGTGGCGTCGATCTGCAACGCCGGCGGATGGGTGGTCAGGAACCGCTGATAGAGGACCACCGCGCCCCGGCAGTCACCGGAGAGCCGCTTGGCCTGCGCCTCTGCGAACAGAAACTCGCGCCGCGGGTCGAGCGCGAACCCCGCCTCGAGATCGCGGATGGCCGCCACGTAGTCGCGCGTCTCGAATCCCTTGAGCGCGCGATCGTAGAGCGCCTGCGCCGCGGGGTGCATCGGTCCCTCGAGCTCGCCGGGCCCGCCGTCCGCGGCCGCCGGTGGCGCGTCGGCCGCGCGCGCGGCGCTCGGCACGGCGCCGATGACGACCGCCAGGAGCGCGCCAACGGCGCGGTCGAAGACGCGGCGTCGGTGTCCAGGTCGAGGTGATTGCCAGCGCTGGATGGCCCTTCCACGTTATGCCCGTGAAGATGCGCTGTCGAGGCCCGCGGTCGCCTCGGCCTAAGGTGGTTTGGGGGAATCCGGATCCCAGGTGCGCAGGCGCGAGACAGGAGCGGGCGGCGGCGGTGCTTCGGGGCGGGGCCTCTTCGCGGCGCGGTGGGTGCGCGTGGTCGCGGGCTCGGCCGGCACCGGTGTCACGGGCGCGGAGACGATCTTGGTCGGCGCGGTCGGCGGGGCCGCCGGGGGAATCGGCGGGGCCACGGAGCGTGCGTGCGCGGCGGGGGAGACGGCGGGCGCGGCGCTGGCGCCCGTCGGTTCGTGTTGGGCGCGGGCCACCCACGCCTTGGCTGCGAGCCCGCCCGCCAGCGCGAACACGGCGGCGAACGCGGCCAGGCCCAGCGCCCGCCCCCACCGGCCGCGCGCCGAGGCGCGGCGCCGCGTGGGACCGAACGCGTCGGTCGCGGTCCGCTCGCCCGGATCGCCCGAAGGGACGCTCACCTGCCGCGCGGCCAGGTGCTCGCCCAGCGACTTGCCGGCGCGCTGCGCCTCGCGCCAGGCTGCGAGCTCTTCGGCGAAGAGGCGCTGCATGAGCCCCCCGAGGGCCACCGTCGAGACCGGCAGGCTCGCCTCGCGGGCGAACCCCTCGAGCGCGACCTGGAAAGCCTGCATGGTCGGGAAGCGCTGGTCGGGCTCGGGGTGGAGCGCGCGCATCGTGATGGCGGCCAGCGCCGGCGGGTAGCTCCCCTTGTCGTCCGGCCAGGCGGGCGGCGCCGCCACGCCGGTGGCGATCCGATTCAAGATCTCCAGATCGCTGTCGCCCGAGAACGGCGCCGCGCCGGTCGTCAGCTCGTAGAGGATCGTCCCCAGCGCGAACACGTCGCTGCGCCGATCGACGCCGCGCCCGCGGCACTGCTCGGGCGACATGTAGGCGAACTTCCCCTTGAGCGTCCCCTCCTGGGTCTGCGTCCGCTGGAGGGCCCACTTGGCGATCCCGAAGTCCGAGACCTTGACCGCGCCGTCATAAGAGACGAGCACGTTCGAGGGCGAGACGTCGCGGTGGACGATCCCCAGGGGCTCGCCGCCCGGGCCGAGGCGCTCGTGCGCGTAGTGCAGCCCGGCGGCCGCCGCGCCCACGATCCCGATCGCGTGCGCCAGCTCGAGCGGCGCGGGCGCCGTCCCCACGGCGCGCGCGTGCGCCCGCAGGAGCTCGCGCAGGTTGGCGCCGTGCACGTACTCCATCGCGAAGAAGGGCGCGTCGCCGTCGGCGCCGACGTCGTAGACCTCGGTGACGTGCGGGTGGGTGAGCGTCGCCGACAGCCGCGCTTCGTCGAGGAACATGCGCAGGAGCTCCGGATCGAGCGCGTGCTGCGGCAGGATCCGCTTGAGCACGACCAGCTTCTCGAACCCTTCGATCCCCAGGCCCGGCATCCGCGCCAGGTAGATCTCGGCCATCCCGCCGACCGCCAGCCGGCGAATCGGTTCGTAGCGGCCAATCGGACGACCGTTGCCCGGAAGCGGGTGGACCGCAGCAGGCATCCCGCGCCAGAATATCAGACCGGCATCAGACCGGCTGGCGCCGTTCGTCTCCGAGCCGGCCCGCGGTCGCGCCGGCCGTGAGGTCTCGGTGTTGCGCAACGTCGCGCCACGGCCAATTTTCTACGTGATTTCAGCCAGATCGACGCCGTCATCGCTGGAATCAGCAGGATTTCCGGGGTTCTCGGGTTGCGCAACAAACGGCCAGCGCGCGCGCGAACGGCCCAGCTCTCCGGGCACTTCGCCGCCGATCCCATTGGCCTCCTTATTGCGTAATCTGGCGAACGAAGGAGAACGTCATGGGAGACAAGCTCACGGTCAAGACACTGTGGTTGCTGGAGGCCAGCGTTCTCGGATTGGCGCTCGCGGCCGGCGCCGGGTGCACCTCGACGAGCACGAGCA
>DASYEX010000246.1:0-3155 GCA_036498765.1 Polyangia bacterium | reverse complement strand
TCGGTGATCGACTTCATGCGCGGTGCGCTCGGCAAGCCGCCGGGCGGATTCCCCGAGCCACTGCGCAGCGACATCCTCAAGGGCGCCGCCAAGATCGAGGGACGTCCGGGCGCCAGCATGCCCCCCTACGACTGGGCGGGCGCCAAGCGCGAGGTGGAGACGCTGGCCGGCGTCGACGTGGCCCGGCGCGACGTCGTCTCCTACGCGCTCTACCCCAAGGTGATGCGCGGCTACATGGAGCACCGCGCGCTGCACGGCGACACCTCGGTGTTGCCGACGCCGACCTTCTTCTACGGCCTGCGCGTCGGCGAGGAGGCCTGGATCGACATCGAGCCGGGCAAGACGCTCATCATCAAGCTGCTCTCGATCGGCGAGGTCGAGCCCGACGGCGCGCGCGTGCTGACCTTCGAGATCAACGGCCAGTCGCGCCAGATGCGGGTGGCCGACGACTCGGCCAAGGTGACCGGCCCCAAGAACCGCCGCGCCACCGACAAGCCGGGCGAGGTCGGGGCGCCGATGCCGGGCCGGGTCATCGACCTCGTCACCAAGGTCGGCGAGCAGGTCAAGGCCGGGCAGAAGCTGCTGGTCACCGAGGCGATGAAGCTGGAGACGGTCATCAAGGCGCCGATCAGCGGGACCGTGCGCGAGATCGTCGCCGGCGCCGGCGAGAGCGTCGAGGCGGGCGATCTGCTGGTGGTCATCGAGGAGACGGGGACGACGGGATCGGCCGGGCGGAGCTCGTCCGCTCCCACACGATAGGCGCCGCCTGGCGGCGTGAGCTTGCGCGCCAATTCCGGAATCATCGATATAATGGCGCGCCTCATGACCGTCCTCCGCCGGCTGCTGCGATCGCAGCAAGCGGGCCTCGTCCTCATCATCGTCGGGCTCCTGGTCACGCTGTCGCTGGCCGCGGGCTCGCACGTCGATCAATCGACGGGCCGCACGGTCAACAACTTCTTCAACTCCTACACGCTGATTCAGACCGCCACCGACGCCAGCTTCATCGCCATCATGGCGGTCGGGGCGACGGTGGTGATCATCTCGGCGGGGATCGATCTCTCGGTCGGGTCGGTCTACGCGCTGGCGGGCGTGGTGATGGGGCTCGTGCTGCGCGACTCGACCGGGGGCGCTGGCACGGTTTTCTTGGGGCTCTTCCTCTGCGTGGCCATCGGCGTCGTAGCCGGTGCGCTCAACGGCGCGATGGTGGTCGGCCTCGGCGTCCACCCCTTCATCATCACGCTCGGCACGATGTGGATCCTGCGCGGCGTCGCCTTCGTCATCAGCAAGGCGGAGAGCATCATCCTGCCCGAGGCGATGAACCACTTCGCCAAGTCGTCGCTCGGCCTCGGCGCGGCGCTCTATCCCGTGCCGATGCTCTCCATGCTGGCGGTGGCGATCGTGGGGGCGCTCTATCTGTCGCGGACTGTCGCGGGGCGGCATGTCTTCGCGCTGGGCGGCAACCCCGAGGCCAGCCGCTACTCCGGCCTGTCGCTGGCCCGCATCCAGATCGGCGTCTACGTGCTGGCGGGGGCGACCGCCGGCCTGGCCGCTTTCCTGGGCGCCAGCTTCTACGGCTCGGTCTCCTGTGGAGACGCGACCGGATATGAGTTATACGTCATCGCGTCCGCGGTTGTTGGCGGCGCTCGGTTGAGCGGCGGCCGCGGCAGTGCCATCAACGCGATGCTGGGAGCCGTCCTCATCGTCCTCATCCGGCAGTCCATCCGGACGCTGCACCTGGATCAGAACTACGAATGGATCATCATCGGATGTGCCATTGTCGTCGCTGTCGTTCTCGATCAGGCGAGCGCCCGCTTCGCAGCGCGCCGGCTGGCGCAAGAGGCCAGATGAGAAGAAGACAGAACGGGGCGATGAAGCGTGTGGTGCGGGGGGCGTTCGTTCTGACGGCGCTGCTCGCCGTCGGCTGCAAGCGGCCCGCGCCCGGACCGGCGCCCGCGACGCCCGCTCCGGCGCAGCCGGCCGGCAAGGCCATCAAGATCGCCATGATCGCCAAGAGCTCGACCAACCCGGTCTTTCTCTCGGCGCGGCGCGGCGCGGAGACGGCGGCGCGGGATCTGACGCCCAAGGCGGGCGTCCCGATCGAGATCGTCTGGCTGACGCCGCCCGAGGAGGACGGCCAGATCCAGGCGCAGCGGATCGCCCAGGCGGTCAACGAAGGGGCCAACGCCATCCTCATCTCCTGCTCCGACGCGGGCAAGGTGACAGGCTCCATCGACGACGCGGTGGCGCGCGGCGTCCCGGTGATGACCTTCGACAGCGACGCGCCAAAGTCGAAGCGCTTCGCCTTCTACGGCGTCGATGACCGCCGCATCGGAGAAGAGGTCATGGACGAGCTCTCCAAACAGCTCGACGGAAAGGGCAAGATCGCCATCCTGGCCGGCAACCAGAACGCCCCCAACCTGCGTCGCCGCGTCGACGGGATCAAGGCCGAGGCGGCCAAGTCCAAGGGGATCCAGATCGTCGGCACCTTCTATCACAACGAGACGCCGCAGGACGCCGCCGCCGAGGTCATCCGCGTGAACAACGCCTACCCGGGGATTAAGGGGTGGGCGATGGCCGGCGGCTGGGCCCTCTACACCAAGACGCTGCTCTCCGACCTCGACCCGGCGAAGATCAAGCTGGTGGCGGTCGACGCGCTGCCGCCCTCGCTCCCCTACGTCGAGAAGGGGCTGGCGCCGGTGCTGCTGGCGCAGGCCTCCTACCTCTGGGGGAACGTCGGCGTCACCAAGATCGTCGACAAGATCGTCTTCAAGAAGGACGTCCCGGAGATCATCCCCATGGATCCGGTGCGGGTGACCAAGGACAACCTCGGGACCTGGTCGCGGCAGCTGCGCCAGTGGGGTTTTCCCGACGTGCCCGAGGAATACCTCAAGCTGAAGTAGCGGCTTGGACGACGCTCCGATCATTTCGTTCCGGCGGGTCGGCAAGCGCTTTCCGGGCGTGCACGCGCTCGACGACGTCAGCTTCGACATCGCGCGCGGATCTTGCCACGCGCTGTGCGGCGAAAACGGCGCCGGCAAGAGCACCCTGGGCAAGCTGCTGGCGGGTATCACCGTCCCCGACGCGGGCGAGATCCTCATCGACGGCCAGCCGGTCCGTTTCGGCAGCCCCCGCGACGCGCTCGCCGCCGGGGTGGG
>DASYEX010000245.1:0-11188 GCA_036498765.1 Polyangia bacterium | reverse complement strand
CGAAGCCCCTTCCACGCTCTGCGGGGAGGGCTCGTGGGAGGGGCGGAGCCCCTTCCACGTTCCGCGGGGAGGGTACGCGGGAGGGGCGTGAAGCCCCTTCCGCGAGCGGCGAAGCCGCGTTCTGAGGTGCCGCCCGGATTTGAACCGGGGAATGAGGGTTTTGCAGACCCTTGCCTTACCACTTGGCCACGGCACCCGATTGCTGCGAGGCCCGTGTCTAACACAGGAGACCTCGTCCGTCAGGCCTCTAAATCGTTTCGGTCGCGGGGCGGCTCTCCTCGGGGGGCGCCGTGGGCGCGCCCGCCCGCAGATAGCGCGAAGCCATCTCGAACTCGAAGAACGAGATCATGTGCGTGTCGATGACCTTCCGCCACAGCTCGTGCGCGTCGTCGGGGCGCCCGTCACCCAGCAGCTGCATCGCCCGGTAAAAGTAGACCTCGGCGCGCTTGCCGGAGGTGTCGGCCTTCGCCAGCAGCTGGGCGTAGTCGAGCTTTCCGATCTCGAACGCGCAAAGGTAGCGGTACCAGGCCGCGCCGCGCTGGGGACGAATCTCGGGGTGGCGCAGGTCCATTGTCTTCAAGAAGGCCTCGGCCGTGGCGTCGGGCACCTTCTGGGCGCGCCGGGTCAGATCGTAGATCCACAGCGACGAGTAGACCTTCACGTATTCCGACACGTTGCGATCGGGGCGGGACAGCGCGTGACGGTAGATGTTCACCGCGCCATCGATCTCGCCGTTTTGCACGAGGAACGCCACCGCGTCGATGTACGACTGATCACGGTCGCTGTCCTGCTCGATCGCCTCCTCGAACTTCTGGATGCCGTCGGCGTGCCGCCCCAGCACGTACAGAATGCGCCCGATCTCGAAGGTCGCCTCCGCCGAGCGGGCGAAGTTCTTTCGGTGCAGATGCTCCAGCATCAGCCGCTCCCAGCCTGCGGCTGCGGTTCGCCAGGCGCGCTCGGCGCCGTTGCGATCGCCCCCGAGGTCGAGGGCGTCACCAAGCAGCCGCTCGAGGCGCGATTCCCCCTCGACGCCCCCGATGGTCTCCCGGGCGCCATGCGTCGCTTGCAGCGAGTCGAGGCTCTGCTGCAGGAGCTTGCTCGCTTCTTCGGGGTGACCTCGCTTCATGAACAGACCCGCCAGGTCGGCGGTGATCTCGGCTTTGTTGTCGGAGTCCTCGCCCCGCGCCCGCTGCAGCAATGGCTCGGCCCTCTCGAGCAGGCCGGCGTTCACGTAGCTTCGCCCCAGCTCGAAGTCAATCTGCCCGTCCGAGACGTGCAGCTCCGTGCCCTGGAAGCGGCGGCGCGCGTCGGAGGCCTGCTGCCGCAGCCGATCGGCCTGATCGGCTGCGGGCGGGGCGGCGCGCTCCGGATCGAGCGACAGGCGGAGGCGAAGGAAATACAGATCGAGCAGCTCGCTGGAGATGCGGGCCCCCAGCTCGTTGTTGGGCTTGCCGGTCCGCTCGAGCAGCTGCTGCGCCTCTTCCAGCTCGCGGATCGCGAGGAAGGGGGACTGCACCAACCTGGCGAGCTCGGCGGACAGCACCAGTGTCTCGATGTCGTCCGGCGTTCGGGTCAGGCCCACCTTCAGCACGCGATAGGCGACGCCCAGATCGGGATTGTCGGACGCGGTGCCGCCCAGCGGATCGACCCGGGGGAGAAAGCGCCGCGCCAGCCGCAAGATCGGCTCGGGCCCGCCGGCCGGGTTTTGCGCGGCGGTGATCATCGCGCGCAGATCGGGCTCGTCTCCCGGCTTTCCCGCCAGCGGCGCGATGGCGGCCGCCGCGCGATCGAGCCGCCCGCAGCGCAGGTAGGTGGCGGCGACGTTGGGCACGGCCCGCTGCATCTCGTCCCCCTGGGCGATCAAGAGATCTCCCAGCGCCCGGCGCGCGTCGTCGTTGCCCGGCAAGGGCTTGCCGAGAATGGACGCGAACTTCTGGCGGCGATCCGACAGCAGATTCGCCAGCCGATCGGCGATGGCGGGGGTTGGCCAATCGCTCACCACCGACTGGAGCAGGTCGACGGCGGTCAGGCTGCGGCGTCCGCCGCTGTCGCCGGCCGCGCCGGCATCGTCCATCCACGACAGCAGACGATCGAGACGATCCGTCCATTCGCGGTTCTGCGGATCGGTGCTGGTCAACACGCCCAGCGCCAGCGCGGTGGGGGCCTCGGCGCCGCGGGGGCCGAACAGCGCCAGCACCAGACGCGCCGTGGTCCCCATCAGCTCCCGCTCGGCGGGTGACATCGCCACCGGCGTCGCCCACAGGTCATCGGGCTCGAACAGGTTCGCGGCGTCGCGCAGCGAATCGTAGATTCGATCGAAGACGTCGGTGTTGCCGAGCTCGGTCGCTTCCTGCCGCAGCCGTTCGGCCGACAGGCCGACGATGGGACCGAGCAGGTACGACACCAGCTTCGCGCGCAGGGGAGCCCGGGCGGGCGAGGCGAGAGGAAGCGCTTGCAGGACCAGCCGCCCCTCGACCAGATCGTCCTCGAACTGCACCGCGCCGACCCGTGACGCGTCCGCCACGAAACGCTGCGTCGGCCCATCGGGCGCCAGCCCGGGTTGGTGGGCGCAAGACGCGGCGGCGGCGGCGGCGGCGAGCGCGAGCGCGACGAGCGCACCCGTTCGAGCACGTTGACCATGGCAAAACGGCAGCCGGGATGTCGGGAAACGAGGGGAGGGCACGGAGGGCCGGGACATGCCGGGAGTTTAGTTCACGGAAACGTGATCACCTATGATTCCTTCCGGCCGGCGGGTTCCGTGGCGAAACCTTTCCCCGGGCCTGGAAATGGCGCATGATCCGGAGATGCGCTCGATTGAGAGACACAGTTTCCCGGTCTTGCTCGCGGGGGTGATTGTCTCGGTGATGTCTTGCGGCGGGGGAGGCGGAAAGCCGTTCGGCGTGACGCCCGGTTCCGGGGGAACGACGGCTGGTGTCGGCGGCACGGGCAACGATGGCGCTGGCGGCGGTGACGAGGGCGGAGCAACGGGCGCGGCCGGCGCCGGGGGCGGGGCGACCGGAAGTGGCGGCTCGGTCGTGGCCGGATCTGGCGGGAACGCGTCCGTGGGGGGCGCCACGGGCCACGCCGGACACGGAGGAAGTGTCGCGTCGGGCGGAGCGACGGGAAGCGGCGGGGCGATGGCGATGGGCGGTCAGGTCGGTACGGCGGGCGCCGGCGGGAAGCCGAGCTCGGGCGGCGGTGCGGTCGGCACGGCCGGCGTCACCGGCAGCGGCGGCAGCGCGATGACCGGCTCGGGCGGCCTGGTCGGCTCGGGCGGCGTGGGCTCGGGCGGCATCACGGGGAGCGGCGGCATCACCGGCTCGGGCGGGGGCACCGCGACCGGCGGCACCTCGGGAACCGACTGCGCGACCTTGGCCAGCGCGTACGGCACGGAGGTCGACGGTCCCGCCAAGGTCTGCAACCTGAATTCGCTGGTCAATCCGTGCACACTGAAATACCCGGCGGTGATCACCTGCTCGAACGGCTGCGACACGTACGTCGCCGACGACAGCAAGCTGAAGGTGATCTTCGACAAGTGGTCGAGCGCGGGCTGCGCGAGCATGGTCAAGAAGTGCGCCACGACCTGCGTGGAGCCCACCGGCGCCTCGTGCGATTCCGGTGGCATCATCAAGGAACCTGCCATCGTCCTTCCCACGACCGGAACGTGTCTCGACTCGACCAAGGCCAGTCCGCTCTGAGCGATGACGGAGCGCCAGCGTGAAAGGTCGTCCGTCCCGTTGACGTCGGCATCGCGCTGGGCGCGACCGCGTCGCGACGGGCCTCTGGTGATCGGGCACCGGGGCGCCAGCGCGCTCGCGCCGGAGAACTCGCGTGAGGCTTTCGCGCGCGCCGCGGCCGACGGTGCCGACGGGGTCGAGCTCGACGTCCTTCGCTGCGCCACCGGCGAGGTCATCGTGTTTCACGACGACGACCTGAGCCGCCTGGGCGGGCGACCCGAGCGCATCGCCGCGCTCTCCCTGGCGGCGCTGCGCGAGGTGCGGCTGACCTCGGGGGCGTCGATCCCGACGCTCGAAGAGGCGCTGGCCGCCTGTGGGGAGCACCTGCTCGTCAACGTCGAGCTGAAGGCGGCCGGCGTTCCCTGGGCCGAGATCCGGGCGCTGGTGGCCGCCGTGGCCTCGATCGTGCGAGCCCCCGGGGTACGGGAGCGCGTTCTGGTCTCGTCGTTTCACCCCTATGCGGTCGCTGCCTGGCAACGCTGCCTGCCCGAGGTGCCGGCGGGGCTGCTGTTCGAGGCCGAGGCGTCGATTCAACTGCGGCGCGCGTGGGCCCTGCCGTGGCTACGTCCGTTCTCCGTCAATCCTCAGGACGTCCTGTGCGACACAGAAGCGGTCCAACGATGGCACCGCCGGGGCTATCGGGTCAGTGTCTGGACGGTGGACGCCCCGGCCGAGCTCCGTCGTCTCGCAGCGGCCGGTGTCGACGCCATCATCACGAACGATCCGGCCCGCAGCCGCGCCATTCTCGGCGGGTGAGCGCTGGCGGCCGCGATGTTGCTCCGCGCTAGACGCTGAGGGGCGAGAAGGTCGACGAGGTCCTGGAACCCGCTTCGAACGTCCCGCACTCCAACGCCGCGCCCTCGGCCCAGATGCGCAGCATGGCCAGGCCGTCCGAGCCGCCCCGCAGCCTCGCCAGGCGGCGCTCGCGAGACGTCGTCCAGTGGAGGGCGTGGGGCGCGCAAGCCGTCATCACGGTCGTCTGGGACGCGGCCAGAACCGTCTCCGCCCCGCCTCGGCACCCCTGCACACAACAGCCGGCGCTGCTTCGAGCCGGTTCCGCGCTGCGGCCACGCAGCGCGGTCTTCATCTTCATCATCATTTTAGTCATGACCAGATCGTAGCCGCGCGCCGTACCGCGGCGCGTGACGTTGCGGCAAACACTGCCGCTCGTCCCGCCACCGTGGGTTGACGGGAATGTCACGCGAGCGTCACAAAGGCCCTCGCCGGACCGGGCAGCGGCCGCCTACGGGAGAATGCTGTGCGTGGCGGTCGCCATCGCGATCGTCGTTCCCTGGTCGTCGATGGCGTTGGCCTCGACCACGGCGAGCCGCTTGCCGACCTTCACGACGCGGGCCCGCGCGCGCAGGAGCCCCGATTTCGCGGGGGCGAGGAAGTTCACGTTCATCTGCGCGGCGGCGTTGAAGCGGCCGTCCGCATGCACCAGCGCCGCCACCGCCTGGCCCATGGCCGAGTCCATCAGCGCCATCACCACGCCCCCGTGCAGGACGCCGTACGGGTTGTAGTGGGCCGGATCGATGACGTACTCCCAGGTGACGCCGCCGTCGGCTGTCGCGCGGGGAACGAACGGCAAGGGCCCCTGGGGGCGATCGAGGACGAGAGCGAAGGGAGTGGCGGGCGGTAGCTTGCGATCGCTCACGCCGGGGTCGCGGCGACGTCGGGCCACGCTCCGTCGATGAAGTACAGCCCCGCGAACACCTTGGAGTCGACCGGGAAACCGGCTGCCATCTTCTCGGTGAGAAACGCCGGCACCTCGCCGAGCGGTACGAGGTGCACGGTGATGTTCTCCGTGTCGTCGCCGCCGCCCGGACCGACGCGGGTCAAGCCGGTGGCGCGAAAGAACGTCACGAACTCCGACGTCAGCCCCGCCGAGCTGGGGGTGGCGACGAGCTTCCGCCAGCGCGCCGCGCGAAAGCCGGTCTCCTCCTCGAGCTCCCGCTTCGCCGCGACGTCGAACGCCTCGTCCTCGCTCCCCTTGACGTCTCCCACCAGGCCCGCCGGAAGCTCGATCGAGCGGCGCCCGATGGGGGTGCGGCGTTGCTCGACCAGCACCAGCGCGCCGTCATCGGTGGTGGCGACGATGGTCACCACGCCCGTCGAGGCGTGGCGACGCACGAACTCCCAGCCGTTCTCGTCGATCAGCTCGACGTACTTGCCGCGTCCCAGGATTCTTTGCTTCGCCGTATCGTTCGGCATCGCCCGACGTTACGGACGATCTCCCGAGGCCGCAAGGCGGGAATCGGCGACGGCGCCTAAAAGCCGTCGTAAGGGACGACGTCGATGGCGCTCGGTTGAATCTTCGCCTCGATCAGGCGCGGGCGCAGCGTGGCGGCTGTGGCGACGATGGTGATCGCCAGATCGTGAGCGTGGATGCGCCGGGCGATGACCGCGGCGAGCTGGGCCGAGGTCACCGCCCGAACGCGCTCGGGGAGCTCGTCGACGAACCCCGGCGGCAGCCCGACGATCTCGGCGGTGAGCCGCGCGTCGAGGCGCTGTTCGGGATCGTCCATCTCGGTGGCGAGCGCTCCCGTCAAGAAGCCCTTCGTGAAGGCGAGGCGTTCGGCGTCGAGCCCCTTCTCCATCAAGCCGACGAACAGCTTCAGCGCCAGCTTCAGCGTCGGGACGGCCCTGCCGGTGGCGGCTTGCACCCACCCGTTCAGCGCGCCCCGCCCCGAACGCTCCGACAGCGTCAGATAGGCGCCGTAGGCGAGGCTACGCTTGGTGCGCAGCTCGTCCATCATCGTCGCCTTCATTCCGGGGCCGCCGAAGCTGGTCGTCATCACCAGGAGCGGCACGTAATCCGGGTCGGTGGCGGGGACGGCGAGCTGCCCGAAGAAGATCTGGGCCTGCTCGCGGTTGGGCTTGTCGACGATCTGGATGCGCCAGCCGTGAGGGGCCTGCGGTTCGCGCAGGGCGAGCGGATTCGGTCCCGGCGCGGCCGTCCTGGGGAGCGCGCCGAAGTGGCGGCCGACGGCGGCCGCGAAGTCGTCGGTCGAGACGTCACCGTTCGCGGCGACGATGACGTTGGGGCCGACGACGTGCTGGGCGAAGAACGCGCGCAGGTCCTCCCGGCGCAGGCGGGCCACGCTGGCGCGCGTCCCCTCCGCGGGATAAGCGCAGGGGTGATCGCCGTAGAGGTTGCGCTCGAAGAAGCGTTCCCCCAGCGCTTCGTCGTTGGTTCCGGCCTCGTCGATCTGGGCCAGCACGTCGCGCCGGGTGCGCGTCACCTCGGCGGGCGTGAAGTCGGCGCGCAGCACGATGTCGGCGACGATGGACAGAAAGGCGTCGAGGTTTCGCGCCAGGACGTGACCGTCGAAGCGGGTCGAATCGGGATCGACGACGATGTCGAGATCGGCCCCCAGCGCGTCGAGGCGCGCGTCGAGCTGGACGCGCGTCTGTCCAGCGGCTCCGCGGCGCGCGGTGGCGGCGGCCAGGTTCGCCAGCCCTTCTTTCTTGTGCGGATCCCAGGACGAGCCGGAGCGCAGCGCCACCACCACGTGCACGATGGGGAGCGCGTGGTTCGGCTCGACGATCAGCAACGAACCGCCCGGCCCGGCCTTGCGCTCGGGGGCGGCGTACGACGTCGAGGCGAGGCCCAGCAACGAGACAACTATGCACACCAGCCGAAGCGGCAATCGAAGAGGGCGATTCATTCGGTGGTTGCGCCCTTGGTCGTGCTCCTGGGGTGGGCCACGACGACGGACCGCGCGCCCGAGGCCAGATAGGCCCGCGCCACCCGGCTCACCTCGGCCGGCGACAGGCGCGCGTAGGCGGCTCCCCGCTCCAGCAGCGTTCGGAAGTCGCCCGTCGTGACGTCGTACTGCCCGAGCGCCTCGGCGCGGCCCTGGCTCGAGGAGAGGGCGCGCCAGAACGCCGTCTCCAGGCGATTTCGGGCGGCGTCGAGCTCGGGCTGCGTGGGTGGCTCGGCGATGAGGCGCTCGAGCTCGCGCCGGATCACCTCCTCGGCGGCCGACGCCGGCTCTCCCTTCATCATCTGGACGACCAGGGTCCACAATCCTGGATCGCGCGTGGGCGCCACCTCGGCGTCCAGCGATGACGCCAGCTCGCGATCGACGATCAGCGCGCGGTAGAGGCGCGCCGACGAGCCGCCCGTCATCAGTTCGTCGAGCAGCTCGTAAGCGGCGCGATCGGGATCTCCCAGCCCCGGGGCGGGGAACCCGATCATGAAACGATCGGCCGGCACGGGGCGCTCGATGGTGGCGCGCACCTCGCGCTCGGGGGCGCGCTCGGGCGCGGCGGTCGTTGCCGCCGGCGCGCCCGCGTCACCGAGCGGCACGTGTCCGTACCCGGCCGCCAGCAATGGCAACGCCGTTGCTTCGTCGAAGCGCCCCGCCAGCACGACGACGGCGCGCGCCGGCCCGTAGTTGCGGCGATAGAAGTCGCACACGATGTCCTTCGTCACCGCCTTGATGTCGGCCATGCGGCCGATCACCGGCCAGCGGTACGGGTGGGCGCGGAACGCCTGACCGTAGACCAGCTCTTCCAGCTCGCCGTCGATGTCATCCTGCGACGACTGCAGCCGCTCCTCGACGACGATGTCGCGCTCGCTCGCCACCTCGGCGGGCGACAGCGTCAGGTTCAACATCCGATCGGCTTCGAGGGCGATCGTTCGCTCGAGCAGCGCTGGCGGGATGTCATCGACGTACGACGTGAAGTCGTAGGAGGTCGTGGCGTTGGCGCTGCCGCCCGCCTCCTCCAGGCGCTGATCGAACTCACCTGCCGGATGCCCGGTGCTGGTGCCGGCGAACATGAGGTGCTCGCAGAGGTGGGCGAGCCCCGTCTGCCCGGCGGCGGCGTTCTCGTCTCGCGAGCCGACCCGGAACGTGGTGACGTAGCTGAGGCTGCGTGCGCCGGCGTCGGGGACGGTGATGATCTCCAGCCCGTTCTCCAGCCGCCATTTTTGAATCGCCAGGGTGCCCAGCGTCGCCGAGGCCACCAGCTTGATGCCGGCGGCGCTGCTGGCCGCCTGGGTGAGGCCGTTCGTCGGCGTCAACGACGGCGTCGCGCCGCCGTGCGCTCCGGCGCAGGCCAGGCAGAGACCCAGGGCTCCGACGAGCCACGGTGTTGCGGGGGGCACCGCGCGCGGGTGGTGGCGCACGGGGCGGGTTTATCAAAACTGGGTCGTGACCGACAGGCTGAAATCGTGCTGGTGGCTCTGGTACGTCCCGGCGGCCGTCGGTCGGGCCTGGCCGGCGATGCGGGTGAGGCAGGCGGCGCTGTTCCGATCTCCGCCGGCCTGCTCGCAGCTGGCGGACGCGGTGGGGTCGAACACCGAGCGGTTGGCGGTGACGCCGAACATGTACGTGAAGCCGTACCCGGCGCCGATCGAGACGTGCCTGAACGGCACGAACGTCACCATCGCCGTCGGCTGCAGCTTGGCGCCGTCCACCGCGCCCGGGCTGATGGCGTCGGTGGGGAGCGCGCTGTTCTCGTAGCGCAGCCCGGCCCCGATACGCAGCCGGCGCCCCAGCCACTGCGCGTAGCGCACGCGGGTGTCCATCACCGTCCCGTAACCGCGATAGAGGATGATGTGCTGGGGGAGGCCGTCGGCGGCCAGCGACGCGCCGGTGAGTCGGATGTCGATGACGTCGTTCGCTGGAAAGCTGAGCACGCGCACGATGGCGGTCAGGTCGACGCCGGGGCGGGGATGCCAGGTCACGCCTCCGATGATGGTCAGCGGCAGCTTGTAGGAGAGATCGGCGAAGACGCAGCCGCGACCGTCGGTGCGGCCGTTCATGCACGTGACCGGACCGCCCCCGTCGCGGGCGGGGCGAATGACCTGGGTGTCGGCGCCCGAGATACCCGCCGGATTGTCCCCCTGGCCGCCGAAGGGGCGGCTGGAAAACGACACGCCGAACTCCCAGGCCTTGCGGCGGTAGTACAGTCCGCCCCCCAGGGTGAGGGCGAACCTCGCCGACGAGAAGCCGCTGCTCGAGGAGATGTTGTAGCGCGCGTCGCCCGTGGGATCCTCGGCCGCGCAGGCGGCGTTGCCGCTGACCCCGCAGGTCGATTCAGCGAAGGCGATCCGCCCGGTGGAGAACAGAAAGCCCGGCGCGAAGCCGAGGCGAAAGTCCCCGGCGAAGCGGACGGCCAGCGCGGGCACCAGCGCGAGGTTGCGCAGATCGGCCGAGATGCGGTGGTAGCGGGTCGGCAGCGTGGGGTTGTCGCCGCCCTGGTAGGTGGTCCGCTCGCTGAACGGCATGAACGTGGCGAATGCCAGCGAGAAGCGGTCGCCTCCCACGTCGGCGCCGATGGCGGCGTAGGCGCCGGGACCGGGCGGCCAGGAGAATGGATGCGTGAAATCGGACGCCCGGGCCTGGGGAAAAGCCATGCCGGCGCCCGGCTGACCGGTCGTCGGGTCGATGGACGCGCGCGACACCGTCGTGGTCGTCAGGCGGCCGGTGGCCGCGAACATCAACTGCGGCTCCTTCAGGAGGCCGAGCGCCGCCGGGTTCCAGTAGACGGCGCCCAGATCGCCCGTGGTGGGACCGGAGAAGCCGATGCCGCCGATGTCGGGATCGTCGAGCGGGACGGCCCGCGCCCGTCCCAGCAGGCACAGCGAAGTCACCGCCAGCGAGACGGCAGCGAGCGGACGGTGGCGACGGATCCGCAGCCTTGGGCCTCCGCGAGCGGGTCGGCACGGGCGGGGATCCCGCGGAGAAAACATACGTGCGGCTGACGTTATCCGAATGAACCGATGGCGGCAACGCGCGAGGCCGGCCTACGACCAGAGCGGCGGGGGCGGTCAGCCTCGCGTTTTGCGGCTGGGACGACGCGCCGTTCGATCGTCACCCGCTGTCGCGCGAACCTTGACGCTCGGATCCGCACGTGCGTAACATGCCCGCACCCATGGCCTTTTGCGCAAAAGGAGACTTCGCGACAGAGGGCCGAGGCTGGGGACGAATTCGTCTCGCGGGTCGGGCCACGCGTGTGCTGGCGATGACCGCCGCGTTGATGACGGTCGGTTGCGACAAGGTGACCACCGACAACATCCAGCTCTGGAAGACGACGGAGAAGGGGCCCGGCAAGCTGTCCGATGCGCTCCGTGATCGTTCGGTCGACGCCAAGCTGCGCGCCGAGGCGGCCGCCGCGCTGATCGACATCGGAAAGTCCGAGGAGGAGGAGGCAGCCTTGGCCGCTCTCCCCGCGAACGATCGCTGGGACGTGGTCCGGGCCGCCATCCCCCTCTACGTGGGACAGATGACCGACCCGTCGCCGGAGAAGTCCCTCGCCGCGCGCGATGCCCTGTTCTCGCTGCGCGCGCTGGCCAGCGCCGAGGATCAGGTGCGCATCGACGGCGCGCTGCTGCCCGGCCTCGAGGGAGAGCTGCGCACGGGGAAGGTGCGCAACGGGCGCCACTCGGTCGAGAAGATCTTGCAGGCGATCGGCGCGCCCGCGGGGGCGATGCTGGC
>DASYEX010000244.1:0-3717 GCA_036498765.1 Polyangia bacterium | reverse complement strand
CACCAAGGTGGCTCCGCTCGCCAGGGGGACGAAGTCGATCTCCGCGCCGGTCGGGCTCGCGAGTGTGGTCGACCAGGTCACGATCGCCACGTTCGGCATGGCGGTGGCCAGCGTCGAGGTCGCCGTGATGGTGCAGGCGATGGCGTTGCTCCCGGCAGCCCCGCCGCTTCCCGCCCCGCCGGCGGCGCCCGCCCCGCCGCTCGACCCTGTCCCTCCGGAACCGAACGCACCGCCGGGCGCGCTGCCGCCGTCGCCCAGACCTCTTCCGCCGCGTCCGCCCGCGGCGCCTCCACCAGCCGGACCACAGCCGGCGAGCACGAGAACCAGGAGCCAAATCCCCCGTCGAACGATCGGCATGCTCGTGACGCGCGGACCCGCGGAGGGTCCAAGCAATCCGAAGACTCTGCCAGATCCCGCCCCGCTCCGGGGCCGCAATCAATACGGCGGCTGACCGTAAAGCGATTCGCGGAACTCGGAGTAGCCGAACGAGCTCGAGGCGAACTTGGCGACCAGCGTGCCCGAGGGGCTGAGCTCGTGGATCTGCCCTCCCACCGAGAAGGTCACCAGGTAGTTGCCGTTCGGCAGCCGTTGCACGTCGCCGAGCACGTTGCTGGTCGCGCCGCTGGCGGTGTAGCCGAGGATCTTGGTGGCGGTCATCTTCGTCGTGTCGAGCGTGTAGCCCCAGGCCTCGTTGGCGCCGTTGTTGAAGAAGATGAAGGTCCCGTCGGACAGCAACTGGTGCCCGTGATTGACCGACCAGGTCGGCACGCCGGTGAAGAACTTGCTCTGGTCCTTGGGGTTGCTGCCGCCGAACTGCCAGACGAGCTGGCCCGCGCGGGTGAGCTTCACGTAGAGGCTCGGGTTGCGATCGCCCACCGTGTAGGTGTCGTCCGTCGCGTAGTAGTGGACCGAGTTGCTGTGGAAGGTGGTCGAGTTGTAGACGCTCCCCATGTCGGCGACCACCGTGGTGAACTGCCCGGTCGCCTCGGCGCGCTCGACCAGCGAGCAAGGGGCGTCGGTCCCCGACTTGTTCCAGAGCATGGTGGCGAAGCCGCCCGGGATGGGCGTCAGATCGTGGTGCGAGGTCGTGACACCGGCGAGCGAGGTGTTGCCGGTGCCGTCCATCGCCACCGACTCGATGTTGCCGGCGTTCGTGTTCATCACGTTGAGCGCCATCATGTACATGTGCGTGCCGTCCCAGCTCAGGTGCGAGCGGCTGGGCATCGAGGGCCCGGTGGCCGACCAGACGACGGTGCCGTCGGGATCGATGATGAAGGTGGTGTTGCCGTTCAACCCTGTGCTGGTGACGATGAACCCCTTGTCGTGCGCCGAGGCGTTCGAGATCGTCGGCGTCACCTTGGGGACCGTGCCGGCGAGCGCGCCGGTCATGATGGTGTAGCTGCTGCTGGTGCAGGAGCCGGAGGCGTTGGCGGCGACGATCTTGTAGGCGTAGCTGCTGCTCGGCTTCATGCCGAGGAGGAGTGTGCGATAGCTCGCCTGCGTCAGGTCGACGGGCGCCACCATCGCCGTGCCTCCAGCCGCCGGGCCGAAGTCGATCTCCGCCTTGGTCAGGCTGGTGAGCGTGGTCGACCAGGTCACGATCGCCACCGTCGGGATGGCGGTGCTGAACGACGAGGTCGCGGTGATCGTACAGGAGGTGCTGCTCCCGCCGCTGCCGGTCGTTCCGCCTGCGGAGCCGCCTGCGGAGCCGCCTGCGGAGCCGCCTGCGGAGGTGGTCCCGCCGCTTCCGCTCGCTCCGCCTGTTCCCGTCGTCCCACCCTTGCCCGCGGAACCACCCGAGCCGGTGGCGCCCCCACGGCCACCGGCGCCGCCCGTGCCGGTCGTGCCACCCGACGCCGTCGTCCCCCCCGTGCCGGTCGCGCCGCCCGAGCCGGTGGCGCCCCCCGTGCCGCCGCCGCCCGTGCCCGGCGCGCCGCCCGAGCTCGCCGAGCCGCCGCTGCCGGTGGCGCCGCCCGAGCTCGATCTTCCCCCCGAGCCAGTGGTCATGCTCCCGCCGCTGCCGGAGCCGCCGCTGCCGCTCCCGCCTCGGCCTCCCGTCGCGTCGCTCCCGCCTGTCCCGGTGTTGTCGACCGAGGGCGGGGCGCAGCCCATGAGCGCGATGAGCGCGAACCCAACTCCGGTTCCAAGGAGCCGCATGCTCCTCTATCAGTGACAAGCCCCGCCTCAATCGGGCCAAACAATTTGCGGCGGCCGCCACATTTGCCGCGCATTTCGGGATTCCCGCGAGGTGGCCACCACTGCGGGGTCACGGCGGCGCCCGCGTTCGGAGCGCTCACCGTGACCCGAGCGGGAGCCTTCGCGGTTAGTAGTGCGAACAGGTGGCGAGGAAACAGCTCTGATCGCCACCCGACTCCTGGTAGCAGCGATCGAGCGCATCGTCCTCGACGGAGGTCATGTTGACCAGGCCGAAGCCGGCGAACGTGTCCTGTGTGATGGGGTATTGATCGCCGTACGAGTCCTCCGCCGTGCAGGTCACCGTGCGGACCCCGGCCCAGTCCCAGTAGTAGACGGGGCGGGCGAACTCCGGGTGCCCCCAGTGGCGCCAAGGGTGCTCGCCGCGGCGGATCGGCATCGGGCGCAGGACCCGCACCGCGTGCGGCCGGACAGTCGGGCCGTGCGGGTGGACGCCCGCCGGGTGCGGCTGGAAGCGCGGCGGCGCGGGGCGAGGAACGACCGGGTGCTCGTGCGGCGGCGCCGCGTGCCCTTCGTGGTGCTCGCCGCGATGTTCCTCGGCGTGCGCGACGTTGGACTGCTGGAGCCAGGCGAACGACAGGACGAGCGCGAAGGGAGCGACCAGCTTGGTGGCGAGCTTCATGGCGATCTCCGGGTGGCAGGGGTGAGTGGAATGGTACGAGACGACGGAATGTAATCATCGTCCCGAAAGGGGACCCCCTCTCCTCGATCCTGGTTATGAGGGCCCGACCCGAGGGCGCCGGTTCGCGTCGCGAGGTCAGCGGGCCGTCAAGCCCGATCAACGCCCGATCAACGCCCGATCAACGATCCTCGTCGTCGGCCGCCTCGTCGCCGCCGCGCTCGAGGGCGCGGTAGAGCGTGCGGCGATCGATCCCCAGCTTCTCGGCGGCCTTCTTCTTGTTGCCGGCGCACTCCGCCAGCACCAGCTGGATGTAGCGGCGCTCGAGCTCGCCGAGCGTGGGGCGGTCGGCGATGATGCCGCCGTCGGCCACGCTCACGCCGCCGGGGACGCCGACCGCCGCGCTGCCGCCCACCTCGGGCGGTAGATCGGACGGCAGCACCACGCCCCCCTTGGCGACGGCGACGGCGCGCTCGATGGCGTTCTCCAGCTCGCGGACGTTGCCCGGCCAGCCGTAGGCCGTCAGCAGGCGCAGCGCCTCGGGCGACATGGCCGCCCGCTCGCGTCGCTCGCGCCGCGCGGTCTTGTTGAGGAAGTGTCCCACCAGGCTGGGGATGTCCTCGCGCCGGTCGCGCAGCGGCGGCAGTTGCACGGTGACGACGTTGATGCGGAAGTAGAGATCCTCGCGGAAGCGGCCCGCCTTCACCTCTTCCTCGAGGTTCTTGTTGGTGGCGCAGACGATCCGCACGTCGACGCGGATCGCCTCGCTACCGCCCACGGGCCGCACCTCTCCGTCCTGCAGCGTGCGCAGCAGCTGGGCCTGCATCTTGGGACCCATGTCGCCGATCTCATCCAGGAACAAAGTCCCGCCGTGGGCCGCCTCG
>DASYEX010000243.1:0-5394 GCA_036498765.1 Polyangia bacterium | reverse complement strand
GAAGCCGCGCAGCCGGGGTTCGAACCGCTGCGGACCGACGAGCTGACGCTGGCGCCGGGCGAGAAGCGCGATCTCGGCGTGCTCGCGCTGCGTGACGGGTTCCCGGTCGCGGGGCGCGTCCTCGACGAGAGCGGTGGGCCGATCGAGGGGGCCCGCGTGACGGTCGCCGGGACCGATCCGCTGGCGTCGGCCGTCTACGCGGCCACCGACGGCGCCGGATCGTTCTCCCTCGCGCTGCCGGCCGGGAGCTATCGGCTGACGGCGACGGCGCCCGGGCACGGACCCGCGCGCGCGCAGGTGACGGTGCAGCCCGGGACGACCCCTGCGCCGACCGAGCTGCGCCTGCCGCGCGCCGAGGCGGTGCTGGAGGGGATGGTGCGCGACACCGGCGGGCGGCCGCTCGGGCGGGCGCACCTCTTGGCCTGGCCGCGCGGGCCGTCGCCGATCGGGCCGTCGGACAACCCGCTCGGGAGCACGACGGCCGACGTGGGCGGTCACTTCCGTCTCGCCGAGCTGCCGGCCGGCGAGCTGCGGATCGAGGTGCAGCACCCCGACTACCCGCGCGTCACGCTACCGGCGACGCCGGGCCAGTTCGCGATACTGACCGTGCCCTTCCCGGGCGGCATCAGCGGCGAGGCGCGGGCCCGCGCGACCGGCGCCGCCGTCACGCGCGGCCGCGTCGAGGCGGCCGGCCCCGACGGTGTCAAGGTGACCGCCGAGATCCAGCGGGCGGGCTCGTTCCGGCTGCCGCGGCTGGCGCCGGGGCACTGGCGCCTCAGCGTTTCGGCGCCGGGGTTCCGGGCGGTCGATCAGGACCTGGACGTCCCGCCCAGCTCTACCCTCGGCGAGCCGTCCGTACCCGATCTGCGCGTCGAGCTCGACGCCAGCTAGCGCCGGGGACGCCGGCAAAGGCCCGGAAGCACCAGCGCCAGCGCGAGCAGGGCCGCCCCCGGGCCCGCGCCGGAGCCACTCCCTGCCTCCGCGCAACCGCAGCCGTCGTCGGGCGTGTTCTGTGCGCAGGAATGGGGATCCAACTTGGGCGGGTAAATCGCGCAGACACCGGCGGCGTCGTCGGCGGCGAGCACCCGCTTGGCGATCGATTCAGTTTCGATGATGGGGTACATGACCGCAGCGAGCGCTTCGGGCGCGGCGCCGTTGCAGCTCGGGGTGCCGGGGGGCGGGGTGTCGCCGATGTCACCGCCATAGGGGGCGATGCAGGTGTGGGCGAGACCCAGGAAGTGGCCAAACTCGTGGGTCATCAACGTCTGGAGATCGACGCGGAACTGCCCGTTTTGCGGCGGGGGTGACCCGGGATCGAGATTTCCCAACGGGGTCGCGCCGGGGACGGCGTTGATCTCGATGTCGGCGTCGATGATCTGGCCGCTCGGCTCCTTCGTGACGGAGGTGAAGGCCAGGACCTCGGTCCCCTCGTCAAAGTTGGTCGTCTGGAAGATGATCGAGTTCTTGTGGTCGATGGCGGCCCCCGGGACCGAGCCGCCGGTCGAGAGCTGGGGGATGATCTGGAAGTAGGGGCTGCCGTTGCCGCCGTCGCCGGTCACCGAGGGGCAGGTGACCTGATCGGGGCCCCAAGCTGCCGCCGCGGCGCCGATCGACTTGGCGACCTCGTCGGACGTCATGTCGGTGAATCCGTTGAGGTAGATGGTCACCGTCTCGCAGCTCGAGGGCCAGTAGAGGGGATTGGCGGGCGTCGCCGTGGTGACCGATCGGAAGTACGCCGCGGCGGGCCGCGGGAGCGCGAGGAGCGTGCAGAGCGCCAGGGCGAAAGGAAGCAGGCGAGGTCGGACGCCCATCATCAGCGGGGCGTCGTGCCGCGCGCGCGACGTCGAAGACCGATCAGCGCGGCCAGCGCCACCCAGAAGGCCAGCGCGCCCGGAGCGAAAGGCCCGCCCGTCGCGCAGCGGACACAACCGCCGAACGCCTCGGTCCCCGGTTGCGGCGGCGGATCGTCGACGTTGTAGATCTCACAAAGTCCGTTCTGGTCGTCCGGGGCGAGATCCCGTTTCTGGATGTCGCCTGCGTCCGCCGAAGGGAACATGGTCGTCGCCTCGACATCCGGCGACGGGTTGGAGCAGTCGGGGACCGGGTTCCCGAGGTTGTCGACCGGGCGCGAGGGGGTCGTGGAGGTGAGCGGGTCCCAGCAGGTGTGGTCGAGCCCGATGAGGTGCCCGAGCTCGTGGGTGAGGGCGTTCTGCAGATCCATGTCCGCCACGAGCTGTGGATCCTGGACCACGTCCGCCCAGGGGTAGATGAGCGAGTTGACCTCGACGTCCGAGTCGTAGATCTGCCCGGTCATCGTGTTGGCCGTGTCGGTGGTGACCGCCAGCGCGGACGCGTCGTACTCGACGCCGCCGGGGCAGGTCCCGTCGGCCTGGACGTGACACCAGACCGTGCTGTGGAAGAGGACCGTCGAGTGGCCGTCGTTGGCGGCCGGAGGGCCCTCACCGGTCCCGAAGGCCGGCATCAGCGTGAGGTAGGTGCAGGCCTGCCCGGGCGCGCTCCAGGTGGCGGCGGCCGCCGTGACCGCCCCCTCGAGCTGAGCCTGGGTCATGGAGGTCTGGGTGAAGCCGTCGGGGTAGGCGGTGATCGGCACGGTGGACTGGGCCCAGAAGAACGGTTTGCCGACGTCGGTCAGGTAACGGACATAGGCGCCGGCGGGGGCGCTCCAGGCGAGCGCCAGCGCGGCGGCGCCCAGAGCCAATCGCCGGCCGCCCCTCATCGCGTGCCTGCGGGGGCGGCAGGGCGGGCGCCCGCGCTTACCAGGGCGCGGACCTCGCTGCGTAGATCGGTCAGCGCGCGGGGGCGCGCCGTGAAGATCGCCGCCGACGCTGGGGTGGTCCGAACGAAGTCGGCGCCGGCGCGCCCGGGGGCGCTCACCATCCAGCGCTCCGAGCCCGCGTCGCGGGTCATCGGACGTTTCCCTTGCGCCATCCCGACGACGCTGGCGTGGTCGGGGCCGGCGTGCAGGCGCAGAAACAAGAGGGTCCGCTCGCCGACCTGGAAGTGGGGCATGCCGTCGACGCGCATCTCGATCTCGCCCACGGTGCCGCCCGACTGGACCACTTGCAGGTGGGTCGTCGGCGCGGCCGATCCTTTCCAGCTGTCGACCACCTTGACGTCGATGGTGGTGGTGATCCGATCGTGGGCCGCGTTCCAGGCGGAGGTCACCGAGACGACGTCGACGACCGAGATCTGGTCGGCGCGCGACACCATGGTGGGCAGATCGAGCGCCAAGATCAGGGAGGCTGATCCGACGGAGGGGAGCGCCAGCAGGAGGGCCGGCACGAGCATCGCAATCAGGCGACGCGGGGAACGCATGCGACGGGCATGATACGGCGGAAACCGGGATTTGTAGAGGTGCTAGGAGGGGAGGGCGCCGCCGGGCACGGGAGGCGCCGGGGCGGGCACGGGAGGCGCCGGTGCGGGCGCGGGAGCCGTGGATGACGCGGGGGGGGCGGGGGTCCGCGAGGGTGGGGTGGTGCGCACGTGATAGGCGCCACCAGCGCCCGGGAGGGCCGGGCCCGATTGGGCCTTCTCGCGGGCCAGTTCCATGAAGCGATACTGGCTGCGCACCGGTTTGGCGCCGCCGGCGCCGTTGGTGGCGCCCTCGGGGCGGACGCGGGTGTAGCTGCCGTCGGACGCGAGCCGCCGCGCCTTGACGTTGTCAGCCAGCGCGATCCCCAGGATCTCGTCGAACACGCGGTCGCGCAGCCCCTCGTCCTCGATGGGGAACATCACCTCGACGCGGCGCTGGAAGTTGCGCGGCATCCAGTCGGCCGACGAGAGGTAGACCTCGCGCTTGCCGCCGTTCTCGAAGCTGAAGATGCGGGCGTGCTCGAGAAATCGGTCGACGATGCTGGTGACGCGGATGTTGTCGCTGGTGCCCGGGACGCCCGGGCGCAGGCAGCAGATGCCGCGCACGATGAGATCGATCGACACCCCCGCCTGCGAGGCGCGGTAGAGGGCCTTGATGACCGGCCCGTCGACGAGCGCGTTCATCTTGGCGACGATGCGCCCCTTCCCGCCCAGCGCCGCCTCGCGATCGATGAGCGCGACGATCTTCTCCTGCAGCCCGATCGGCGCCACCGAGAACTTCTTCCACGACGGCGGCGACGAGTACCCGGTGAGGAGGTTGAACAGGGCGCCCGCGTCGTCGGCGTAGGCGTCGCGCGCCGTGAAGTACGACAGATCGCCGTAGACGCGCGCCGTCGACGGGTTGTAGTTGCCGGTCGACAGGTGCACGTAGCGCTTGATCCGGTTTCCCTCGCGCCGCACGACCAGCGCCACCTTGCAGTGGGTCTTGAGGCCGATGAGGCCGTAGACGACGTGCACGCCCGCATCTTCGAGTGTCCGCGCCCATTGGATGTTCGGCGCCTCGTCGAAGCGAGCCTTGAGCTCGACCACCGCGGTCACCTGCTTGCCGTTCTCGGCGGCGCGGATGAGCGCGCGGATGATCGCCGAGTCGGCGCTGGTCCGGTAGAGCGTCTGCTTGATGGCCAGCACGTTGGGGTCGTCGGCCGCCTCCGAGATGAACTCGACCACGTCTTCAAATGATTCGTAGGGGTGCTGGAGCAGGACGTCGCGCTGGGCGATGACCCGGAAGATGTCGTCGTACTCCTGCATGGGCGGCACGATCTGGGGCGAGAACGGCTCGTCCTTGAACTCGCGCAGATCGTCGCGCCCACAGATCGGCGCGAAGTCGGCCAGGTGCAGCGGACCCTCGAAGAGATAGACGTCGTCGGGCTCGAGCCGCAACGACGCGGTCAGGAAGCTGACCACCTCGGCCGGCGTGTCGTGCGCGATCTCCAGGCGCACGGCGCTGCCACGCTCGCGGCGGCGCAGCTCCTTCTGGATCGTCTTGAGGAGGTCATCGGCCTCGTCCTCGTCGATCGACAGATCGAAGTTGCGTGTGACGCGGAAGGGGCTGCAGCCGAGGACGCGGAAGCCGGGGAAGAGCTCCCCCGCGTGCATGGCGATGAGATCCTCGAGCAGCATGAACGAGAACCGGCCCGGCCCCGCCACCTCGGTGATGCGCGGGAGCACCGACGGGACCTGAACCACCGCGACCATCGTCTCGCGCCGCGCCACCTTCTCGCGCTCGCGATGCATGAGCACCGCCAGGTTGAGGCTGCGGTTGCGCAGCATGGGGAACGGGTGGTTGGGGTCGACGGCCAGCGGCGTCAGCACCGGCCAGACCTCCTTGGCGAAATACGGCTGCAGGTGAGCCTTCTGGTCGGGGCTGAGATCTCCCGGGCGCAGGAGACGCACCCCGGCCTCGGCGAGCCCCGGCGCGACCTCCGTCCGCCAGACCCGGTACTGCTCGCTCACCATCGCGTGCGCGCGCGCGCTGATCGCGGCCAGTTGCTCCGCCGGGGT
>DASYEX010000242.1:0-2156 GCA_036498765.1 Polyangia bacterium | reverse complement strand
GACCCTCGCCGCGGTGGCCCTGCTTCTCGCCGGTGCTCGGGCCTCCGCGGCCGAGCCCAACGCACCGGCGTCGGCCGCCTCGACGGCGGCGCTGACCGCGGCCGTCGACACGCCGCCCGCGCTGGAGGACAGCGGTTTCGTCGACGCCCGGTTCGGCCCCCTTTACACGATTGAAGAGGTCCGGGTCACCGGCAACCGCAAGACCAAGACGTCGCTCATCGTCAGCGAGCTGGCCGTGATGGGGCTCGCGCCGGGCGCCGCCGTCGACGCGTCCGACGCGCGGGTCGAGGCGGCGCGCTACCGGCTCCTCTCGCTCGGTTACTTTCTCGACGTCCAGCTCTCGGTGGAGCGCGGCTCGGAGCGCGGCTCGGTCGTGCTGGTCGTCGCGGTCGAAGAGCGCGGCACGCTGGTCGTCAACGAGCTCTTCCTGGCCCACAGCGAGGCGACGTTGTTCTGGGGCGGCGCGGACGTCTCGGAGACCAACTTCCTCGGCCGGGGCATCAACCAGGGCGGCGGCTTCGTCGCCTCCACCAAGCCGATCGTCCAGGACTCCGTGTCCGGCCTCGGCCTGCGCTTCCACCTCGGTGTGCCGCCGCTCGGTGACCCCAACGGCCTCGGCCTGGCCGTCACCGGTCTCTACAACGACGGCAGCGAGTTCTACCGGTTGAACGGCGAGGACAGCGATCCCGATCCGGGGCGCTTCATCGCCACGCGCGTCCGGCGCGCGGGCGGCGTGCTCACCGCGGGCAAGATGCTCCCCCACAACCTGCACGTCACGGTCGCCGTCCGCGAGGAGCGGGTCACGGCGACGCTGCCGCCGAAGCCGCTGCGGGAGCAGCTCCTACCCGACGGAATCACCCAGGTCCCCATCGATTTCATGATCAACGAAGGGTCGAGCGAGGTCGGCACCGTCACCGCCGGCCTGGACTACGACTCCCGGTCGGACCCGGTGCTCCCCCGCTCGGGGATGCGGATCGCGCTCTCCGTCGAGACCGGGACCTCGCTGCTCGGCTCCGACTACAGCTACGTCAAGACGGTCCTCGACGGCGACTTCTACTTCAAGATGCCGCACGGGGCGCTGGGCCTGCACCTCTTCGGCGGCGCGATCGGCGGCGACGCCCCCTACTTCGACCGTTTCTTCATCGGCGATCTCGATCTGCTCCTGCCGCGGCGGGCGCTGGGGATCAACTTCTCCACCCAGCCCGCGCCGAACCTTCTCGGGACCTCGATCGACGGGCACCGCTACGACGACTTCGCCGGTCGGCTGCTCGTCGAGTACGCGATCGGAATCTGGCGCCACAAGGGCTTCGTCTACGGCGGCGACGCCTTCGTGGCGGTCGGTCTGCTCGAGATGGGCGACGAGGACGAGCTCACCTCCGGCTCGCCGCCCATCGGGTTGACCGGCGACCTCGGTCTCCGCCTCGACACCTACGTGGGCGTCTTCACGATCTCGATCGCCAACGTCGTCAGCCGCAGCTCGTTCTGATGCGTCTTGGAGAGCTCGCCGCCGCCGTGGTCGTCGCCAGCGCGCTGGCGGCCGCCCCGCGCCTGGCGTGGGCGGCCGACCCCGTGCCCACGCGCCAGGTCGGCGTGAGCGTCGCCGAGGGGCGGGTCACCGTCTCCGTCGGGCTGCAGGACCTCTTCGGCGATGCCGAGCGGCAGCGCCTCAAGTCGGGGTTCGCCACCCGCGTGCTCATCCGCGCCGCGCTCGAGGAGGCCTCGACCGGCGACCCGGTCGCCCTCGCCGTCCAGCGGGCGGAGATCGTCTACGACATCTGGGACGAGAAGTTCAACGTCCGCACCTCCGACGGGATGGGGCTCGAGCGGCGCGCGGTGGCCCCCACCGCCGACGAGGCGATCTGGCGCGCCGCCGCGCTGGTCGACTTCCCCATCATCGAGGTGTCGCGGCTGCGCCCGGGCGAGCGCTACACGCTGGCGGTGCGCGGCGATCTCAATCCGATCTCCGAGGACCTGCTGATCGAGGTGCGGCGCTGGCTGGTTCAGCCGGCGCGGGGCCAGCGGCGCCTGGGCGCCGGGGACAGCTTCTTCGGCTCCTTCGTCAGCATCTTCGTCAATCCACGCATCGAGGACAGCGAGCGCCAGGTGCGGTTCGTGTCGCAGCCGTTCACCTTCGGCGTCGCCCCCCCCCCCCCCCC
>DASYEX010000241.1:0-11240 GCA_036498765.1 Polyangia bacterium | reverse complement strand
GGGATCGCTATCATATGCTGCCCCGGGAAGACTCGCGTCCTCACTCTCCCCTCGCTTCGGGGACGCGGCTTCGGTTGGCAGGGTCTGTCGTGTCATCCCAACTCACCGAGCCGATTCAGTTCGGCAAGTACTCGCTCTTCGAGCTCATCGGCCGTGGTGGGATGGCCGAGGTCTACAAGGGGCGTATCCAGGGACCCGCCGGGTTCGAACGGACGTTCGTGGTCAAGCGGATCCTGCCGCATCTCTCCGACGACACCACGTTCATCAAGATGTTCGTCGAGGAGGCGAAGCTGTCGGCGCGGCTCGCCCACCCGAACATCGTCCACATCTTCGAGCTCGGCTCGGTCGAGGGCGAGTACTTCATCTCGATGGAGTACATCCGCGGCCACGATCTGTCCGAAACGATGCGCGCCATCTGGAAGACGATGGGCCCACCGCGCCCGGAGATGGTCGCCTACGTCGGGCGCGAGGCGTGCCGCGGCCTCGCCTACGCGCACGGGCTGAGGGACGAGCAGGGGCGCCTCCTCGGGATGATCCACCGCGACATCTCGCCGTCGAACGTGATGCTGTCCTACGAGGGCGCGGTCAAGCTGCTCGACTTCGGGATCGCCAAGGCGCTGGGCGACGCGCCCGAGACGACCAAGAGCGGCACCATGAAGGGGAAGTACGCCTACATGGCGCCCGAGCAGACCGAGGGCGACCACGTCGACAACCGGAGCGACATCTTCGCCTGCGGCATCGTGCTGCACGAGGTGCTGACGGGCCGCCGCCTCTTCAAGGGGAACAACGACGTCCAGACGATCGAGCGCGTGCGCCGCTGCGAGGTGCCGCCGCCGTCGCTGCAGAACCCGGCGGTCCCGCCGGAGCTGGACGCCATCATCCTCAAGGCGCTGCAGCGCAACCCGGCCAACCGCTGGGCCGACGCCGCCGACATGGCCGGCGCGCTCGACGACGTCGTGCACGACTCACGCTACCAGCCCGAGCACCTGGCGCAGCTGCTCTATGAGCTCTTCCCGACGACCGAGGGCGGACCGCCGCGCACGACCACCCAAGCGACGTCGATCTCGCACGGGACGGCGTCGAACAGCAATCTGCGCTCGGTGCCGCCGGTCTCGCGCACCGCCTCGGGCGCGGGCCCTCAGCCCTTTGACGCGGGCGACGCGCCGTCGCTCAAGCCGAAGTCGACCTCCAAGCTCGCCTACCTGGCGCTGGCGGTGCTGCTCGGCGGCGGTGCCGTCGGCTGGAAGATGTACGGCCACAAGCTGGTCGGCGGTGGGCGCGTGGCCGCAACGAGCGACCCCAGTCGGCGTTTTTTCGTCTATGTGAAGACCGTGCCCGACGGCGCGAACATCTTCCGGGCCGACGGGCACAAGCTGATGGGCGCGTCGCCGATCACGCTGCCCGTCGACATGACCGGCGTCAGCTCGGTCAAGCTCGAGATCGAGAAGCCCGGGTACGAGCCGTACGAGCAGATCGTCGTCAACGACGACCCGATCTCGATCTCGCTGACGCCGATCGACGGTGTGAGGCCGGGCCAGGCGGCGCCCGACGCGGGCGCCAGCGCCACGCTGCCGGCGGCCTCCGCCAAGCACCACCACCATCGGTCCGCTCCCAAGTCGGACAAACCCGACGACACGTCCGACGCCCCCGCCTCGTCGGACGACGAGTAGCCGCGGCTCAGCTTCGCGGGTACCGGTGCTGTCAACGCTGCGATACATTCGCGGTTGACGATGGGCAGCGCGCGGGAAATGCTGGCGCATGTTTCGAGCGCGCGTCGTCGCCGCCGTCGTCCCGGCCTTCAATGAGGGGGACAAGATCGCGGCGACCATTCGATCGGTTCCCGGGTTCGTCGACCACGTCATCGTCGTCGACGATGGGAGCCGCGACGGCACCGCGGCCACCGCGCGGCGCGCCTCACGGCGTGCGGCCGGTCGGGGCGGGCGTCAGGTCGAGGTGATCGTCCACCCGGAGAACCGCGGCGTCGGCGCCGCGATCGCCTCCGGCTACGCGCGTGCGCTCGCGCTGGGCGCGGACGTGACGGCGGTGATGGCGGGAGACGGCCAGATGGATCCCGCCGATCTGTCGCGGCTGCTGGCGCCCATCGTCGACGGCGCGGCAGACTACGCCAAGGGGAATCGCTTCGCCTGGCCGGGCGGGTGGCGGCAGATGCCGGCGGTGCGGGTGGCGGGGAACCTCGTGCTCTCGTGGCTGACCCGTCTGGCCTCCGGCTATCGGCGGCTCGGCGATTCGCAATGTGGCTACACCGTCGCCTCCCGGCGGGCGCTCCTGGCCATCGGTCCGGAGCGGATGTTCCCGCGCTACGGCTACCCCAACGACGTCCTGGCGCGCCTGGGCGCGGCCGGGGCGCGCGTCGTCGACGTGCCGGTGCGGCCGATCTACGGCCCTGCTTGGCGCTCGGGCCTGCGTCCCGCGCGCGTCGCGCTGCCGATCGCCCGGCTGCTCTTGGCGGCTTTCCTGCGGCGGCTGCGGGCACGCCGCCGCCGGCCGCTCGAGGCCGGGGAGGCGCCGTGCAGATTGGCCTCCTGACCACCTCGTTTCCGCGCCGCGACGGCGACTACGCGGGCAGCTTCGTCGGCGATCGCGTGGATCGGCTCCTCGACGACGGCCACGCGGTCGAGGTGCTGGCCGCGGGGGACGGGCCGGATGTCGTCGACGGCCGCCTGGCGGTCCGGCGGCTCCGCTCCGATGCGCTCTTCTACCGCGAGGGGGCGCCGGAGGCGCTGGAAGGTGGCGGCCTGGCCTGGCTGGCGGCGCTCCGGTTCCAGGCGGCGCTCGGAGCAGCGGCGCGCGCGCGGGCGGCGGCGTGGGACGCCATCGAGTCGCACTGGCTGGTCCCCTCGGCGCTCGCGGCTTCGGCAGTGGCGCCGCGCCACCCCCGCCGCGCGTTCGCGCACTCGGGTGACGTCGCGCTGCTCGAGCGGATCCCGCTCGGACGAGCGATCGCGCGCCGCCTCGCGCGGGACGGCACCGATCTCCACTTCGTCAGCGCCGATCTGCAGGCCCGCTTCGCGCGTCTGGCCGGCTGCGCCACCCTCGGCACGGTCGAGGCGCTGGCCGTTCCTTCATCGCTGTTCGCGCCCCGGCGCGGGCCTGACGCCGCCCTTCGGCGTGAGCTCGGTCTCGAGGCGCCGACGGTCCTGGCGGTCGGACGGCTGGTGCCAATCAAGGGGCACGCGGCCCTCCTGCATGCGTGCGCGCGCGGCCGGGCGCGGTCCTCGCGGCAGCAAAAGCCGGAGCTGGTCATCCTGGGCGACGGTCCCGAGCGCCCGCACCTGACGTCGCTCGCGACAGCGCTCGAGGTTCCGCTCCGTCTTCTCGGTGCGGTTTCGCGTGCCGAGGTCGCGGCCTGGCTGCGCGCCGCCGATCTGTTCGCGCACCCGTCGATCCGGCTCGCCAACGGTCGGACCGAGGGGGAGCCGATCGCGGCGCGCGAAGCTCGAGCGGTGGGCATCCCGGTGATCGCCACCAGCGACCTCGGCGCGCTGGCGGGAGCCATCGCGCGCCTGTAACGCGTTCGTCGACGGCGTGTAACACGATACGCACGTCAGAGCCTTGACGTGCGAAATCAGGTTCGCACCGGAGGTGGATCCAAAGATCTAAGATACTGAAATCACGAGGGTCGCACCGGGGTCGAGGCGCGGCATGTTCCATGCTGTTCCATAGCGCGGATGCGAACCGGCCCCTTGTCGCAGCGCGTTCCCGAGATTTCGGTGGTCATCGCGGTCGGGAACCACGAGGACTCGATCGGTCACGAGATCCGCTCGGTGGCGGCGCACCTCGGTCGGTTGGGCCGTCCGTTCGAGATCCTGGCGGTCAACAATGGCTCGTCGGACAACAGCCTGTCGATCGCCAGCCTCCTGGTCGGGTCGATCCCCGAGCTGCGGGTGCTCGGTCGCGAGAGCGCGGGGCGGCCGTTCCTTCGTGGCTCGTCGGAGGCGCGCGGGGACTTGGTCGTGCTGCTCGAGGCCGGCAAGACCGTCTCGTTGGCGCCGCTCGGCTGGGCTTTCTCGCGCCTCGGCGCCGGTCGCGATGCGGTCGTGCTGCGCGGTCGCTACGTGGTCGCGCGCCGGCTGGCCGCGCTTCCCGTGATTGTCCGCGCCAGCAGCCCGGGCCTGCTGTTCGAGGCGGTGTTCGAACGGCGCGCGCAGGAGCTGGGGATCGTCGTCGTGGGCTCGCGTCCCCGCCGTCCCACGCCGCTCCTGCTGCGTCCCGTGCTCCGCTTCCTGGCCGCCTGACGGGTCAGAGGAGACCGGGCGCGATCGCGTGAGGGCGAGACGGCTTTGCCGGCTCGACCTCATCGCGGGGACGCGGGACCCTCTCAGGGTCCCGGTACAATGAACACGCCCATGCTAGTCTAGCGCTGATGCTCTCGATCGTCGTCGCCATCATCGGGCTCGGTGTCCTCATCGTGTTGCACGAAGGGGGGCACTTCCTGGTGGCCCGGCTGTGCGGCATGCGGGTCGAGCGGTTCTCCATTGGTTTCGGGCCGACGCTGCTCGGGTTCGAGCACAAGGGGACCACCTTCCAGATCGCGCCGATCCCCCTGGGCGGCTTCGTCCAGATCACCGGGATGAACCCCAATGAGGAGTTCGACCGCAACGATCCGCTGGTCTATCCGAACCGGCCGCGCTGGATGCGGATGGCCACCATCCTGGCCGGGCCGGCGGCCAACTATCTGACGGCATTCGTGCTGACGCTGTTCGTGTTGCTGGCCTTCGGCATGCCGTCCAAGACGCAGAAGGTGCTGGAGCCGGTGGCCGGGCGTCCGGCCGCCGTGGCCGGCATCAAGGCCGGCGACGTCCTGGTCTCGGCCAATGGTCAGGCGGTCGACGCGGACCACCCCATCACCGACGTCATCCAGGGGGCGCAGGGCAAGCCGGTCGCCATCCAGGTTTTGCGCGACCACCAGCCGATGACCTTCCAGGTGGCGGCCGACAACAAGGCGGGCGTCTACCAGGTCGGGATCCAGATTGGGCCCATCGACGAGCGGACGCCGATCGGCGTCGCGGGCGCACTCAAGGAGGCGACGGTCTACCCGTACTACGCCTCGGTCGGCATTCTCGAGGGGCTCTACGGCATGATCCGCGGCAAGGTCCACGCCGACCTGTCGGGGCCCATCGGCATCACCAAGCAGATCGCCAAGGCGGCGTCGCGGGGCGTGGTCGACTTCCTGGGGATCCTGATCCTGCTCTCGGTCTATCTGGGCCTCTTCAACCTCCTGCCGGTGCCCGCCCTCGACGGCGGGCGGGCCATGTTCCTGGCGATCGAATCGATCAGCCGCAAGCGGGTGAACCCGAAGATCGAGGCCGCGGTCCACACCGCCGGGTTCGTCCTCCTGCTCGGCGTGCTGGCGATCGTCAGCTTCAAGGACATCTTCGGGAAGGGCTAAGCGTGTACGCGCCCAAGGCGCGCGGGCGACGCGGCTCGGCTATTCATCAAGGTCTGGTCGGGACACGGAAGCTGGTCGGGACGCCGTATCTGGCCGACGCCGAGCTGCGCGGCGAGTACGCGCGCGACATCGCGCCGCGCACGGAGGCTGCGCTCGGGCGCGTGCTCGACGAGGTCTGGGACGCGGTTGGCGCCGGCCCGCCGAGGCGCGCCATCGATCTCGGTGCGGGGACGGGCGCCGTCGGGCGCGTGCTCAGCGCGCGCTTCGGAGTGGCGCTCGAGCTGGTCGCGGTCGACCGGACGCCCGGCCCGGGGGTCATTCGCGCCAACTTGGGGGTCGAGCTACCGCGAGTCGAGGGAAAGTTCGACCTGGTCGTCGCCGCCCACCTCCTGAACGAGCTCTTCGTGGGGCGAGCTGATCGCGTCGAGCTGCGTGCGCAGCGCGTTCGGGCCTGGTCGGAAGCGCTCTCTGCCGCGAACGGACTGCTCATCCTGATCGAGCCGGCGCTCCGAGAGACTTCTCGCGAGCTGCTGGCCGTCCGCGACCAGGTGCTGAAGGCGGGCCTTCAGGTCGTCGCCCCCTGTTTCTGGAGGGGGGCCTGTCCGGCGCTCACGCGCGAACGCGATTGGTGCCATGACGCCGCTCCCGTTCCCTCGAGCCCGCGCGTCGATTTCAGCTACCTCGTCTTGCGCCGCGAGCCGGTCCCACCCCGTCCGCTCTACCGCGTCGTCAGCGACCCCCTCCCCGAAAAGGGCCGGCTTCGTCTGTTCGTCTGCGGTTCCGACGGGCGCCAGGAGCTGATCAGACTTTCCCGCCACCACAGCGCCGACAACGAAGCGCTCGATCGCGCCGTTCGCGGCGACGCCGTCTCGATCACCAACGGATCGTCCAGCGGCGACGGTCTCCGGGTCAGCCAAGCGACCGCCGTCGCGCGCGTCCGACGTTAGAGGCTGCGGCTCGACCTCGAGACGCCTCCGAAGCCGGGCGGCATAGGGGGAAACCATGATAACGTAGAAGGACTTGCCCTCGCGTTTTGCGCACGAGTGGTCGGCGCAGGGATCGCTCCCCGTCATCGCGATTGCTCTGCTGACCGTCCTGTTCCTGCTCCGGTTCGTCGTGCCCGCGACCGAGCGCGGGCGCGTCAAGGCCGGGATCTTCTTCTGCGGCGCGTACCTGGCCTCGCTGGTGGCCGTGGCGGTCTTCCACCAGCCGGTCGTGCCGGGCGCCCACCACGACTGGCTGCGGCTGCTGTCCGTGCTGCTGTTCTCGTTCGCCGCGGTGATCGTCTCCGGCCTGCTGGTGTTCGACGTGGCCCTGGTCCGGCGCGAGATTCCGAGAATCCTGCGCGACCTCTTGCAGGGCATCGCCTATCTCATCACCGCGGCGGTGGTGCTGACCCGCTCGGAGGTCGACGTCACCAAGGTGTTCACCGCCTCGGTCCTCACCACGGCGGTCATCGGCCTGGCGCTGCAGGAGACGCTGGGGAACGTCATGGCCGGGCTGGCCCTGCAACTCGAACGCGACTTCGAGGTCGGCGACTGGATCAGCCTCGACGAGCGCATCTCGGGGAAGATCCGCGAGGTGCGCTGGCGCGCGACGACCATCGTCAGCAAGAACGGCGACCTCATGATGATCCCCAACTCGGCGATCACCCGCGCCACCATCGTCAACTACAGCCGTCCGACGACGGCCCACCGGCAGTGGATCAGCGTGCGGGTTCACTTCCGTCACCCGCCGGCGCGCGTGCGCGAGGTGATCACCGAAGCGGTGCGCGCGCTCTCCTTCGTACGGACCGAGCCCGCCGCCGACTGCATCCTGCATGCGTTCAAGGAGGACGCCTCGATCTACTCGGTGCGCTACTGGATGGACGACGTGCAGCGCGACGACTCGATGGACAGCGCCGTGCGCAGCGCCATCTGGTACGCGCTCCACCGCGCGGGGATGGAGATCCCGTTCCCCTCGAGCAACATCAACGTCACCGAGCTGAACGAGGAGCGCGCGCGCCGCAAGGACGACGAGGAGTACGCGCGCCGGGTCGACGCCCTTTCCCGCGTCGACGTGTTCCGCGCGCTCGACGCCGAGAAGATCGATCGCCTCACGCGCCGGCTGCGCATGGTGATCTTCGGACCCGGTGAGACGATCCTGCGCCAGGGCGATCCGGGTGACTCGCTCTACGTCGTGCGGAGTGGACAGGTGGCCGTGCAGGTCGGGGTGTTGGGCGCGTTCAAGGAGGTCACCACGTTGAGCGAGGGGCAGTTCTTCGGCGAGATGTCGCTGATGACCGGTGCCATGCGCGCCGCGACGATCGTCGCCAAGAGCGACGCCGAGTGCTACATCGTCGACAAGGAATCGTTCCAGGAGATCGTGCAGGAGAAGCCGGAGCTGGCCGGCGTGATCAGCGAAATCCTGGCCCAGCGCCAGGTCGCCCTGGGCGAGGTCCCGGCGCTGGCCGCGGTTCCGACGGCCGCGCAGAAGACCCAGCTGAAGACGAAAATAGCCGCGTTCTTCGGAATCGGGACCCTGGGAGGGTCCCGCGCCTCCCGCGACAAGCGATGACGAGCAAAGCTCGTCCTCACCCACGCGATAGCATCAAACAGCGGGCTTCGTAGCGGCGGCGGCGATCAGCGGGCGGACGTCGACCGGGTGCATGCCGGCGCGGCGCGCGGCCTCGAGGCCGATGTCGGTGTCCTCGTAGACCGTGCAGATGGCGGGCGCGGCGTTCAGGCGCCGGGCCGCTTCCAGAAAAACGTCGGGCTCGGGCTTGTGCCGCGCGGTGTCCTCGGCGGCCACGATGGTGTCGAACCAGTCGGAGATGGCCAGCGCCTCCAGCGTACGGGTCACCAGCCGCCGCACGCTCCCCGAAGCGATGGCCAGCGGCCCCTCGCCGCGCTCACGGTGCGTGCGGGCCAGCGCCAGCACGGGCTCGATGCCGCGGATGCCGCCGGGGCCGAGGCCATCGTAGTAGGTCTGCTCCTTCTCGAGCGCGATCGCCTGCGGATCGAGGCCGAGCCCGGCCTCGGTGATCAGCATCCCGGCGATCTTGGCGGTCGGGACGCCGCCCAGCGCATAGAACCGGTCCTCCGGAAATGTCAGCCCGTGCCGCGCCACGACCTTGGTCCAGGCGACGAAGTGCGCCGGCATCGTGTCGGCCAGGGTGCCATCGAGGTCGAAGATGAACGCGCGAGCAGGTCTTTCCATTTTTGGTCGACGAACTTTGAGAAAAAGGGGTCCAACCTGTCAAGGACCTCGGCCTAACCGGGGGACACCCACCGGGGGTCGACGGGCCCCCACGCCTCCGCGGAGGGCTGGGCTCAGCCAAGGCGGGCTCGGTTCGCGCGGCGGTGTAGACTGAGATTTTCGCGTGCCAGCCTGTCCGACCTGCCAGACCGACTATCCCCCGGGGACCGAGGTCTGTCCGCGCGACGGCGCCACGCTGCTGGCGAGGCGGGCGGCGGATGAGGCCGGTCGGGTGAAGCTCGGCAGTGCGCCGACGGAGGAATTGGGAACCCGGGGAGGGTTCCCGAACCCTCCCGCGACGACTCCGCTCGGCGAAGCCGAGCTCCGTCAGCGCGCTACCGAGGCGCCGGGCGCGACTGCGGCCGCGCCGGCCGTGGCCGAGCAGCAGTTCGACTCGCTCATCGGCACGGTGCTGGCCGGGCGCTACGAGGTGCTGCGCCGGATCGGTGAGGGGGGGATGGGCGCGGTCTACGAGGCCAAGCACACGCTCATCGGCAAGCGGGTGGCGGTGAAGGTGCTGCTGGAGAAGTTCCACGCTAAGAGCGACTTCGTCGCCCGCCTGCTGCAGGAGGCGCGGCTGGCCAGCTCGATCGGGCACGAGAACATCGTCGACGTCACCGACTTCGGCACCACCGACGACGGGCGGTCGTTCGTCGTCATGGAGTTCCTCGACGGCGAATCGCTGGCCGAGCTGGAGCGCCGCGAGGCGCCGCTGCCGATCGAGCGCAGCCTGCGCATCGCGCGCCAGGCGGCCAGCGCGCTCGGCGCCGCGCACGCCAAGGGGATCTTCCACCGCGACGTGAAGCCCGAGAACCTCTACCTGGTCCGGCGCGGCGAGGCCGACTTCGTCAAGGTCGTCGACTTCGGGATCTCGAAGGCGGTGAAGCCGGGGGGCGACGAGGGGGCCGAGGCCTACCGGCTCACGCACACGGGGCTTCTCTTGGGGACGCCGCTCTACATGTCGCCCGAGCAGGCGCGCGGCGACGAGGATCTGGACTACCGCGCGGACATCTGGGCGCTGGGCGTGCTGCTCTACGAGTGCCTCACCGGCGAGGTGCCTTTCCGCGCCAACAACTACCTGCAGATCATCTCGCAGGTGCTGACCTACGAACCGGCCTCGCCGTCGCGGCTGCGGCCCGAGCTGGGGATCCCCGATGCCGTCGACGCGGTGGTGATGCGGGCGATGGACAAGGACCGCGCCCGCCGTTACCAGACGATGGCCGAGCTCGAGCGCGACCTCGATCGCCTCCTGGCCGGCGATCAAAACGTCGGCCTGCCGCCGGTCATGGGGCCCCACCCCGCGCCGCGGGCGGCCCCCAAGAGGTGGCCGCTGGTCGTGGCGGGCCTGGTGGTGCTGGCGGCCGGCGTGTCGGTGGCGTTGCGGCGCCCGGCGGTGGCGGTCGCACCCGTCGCTCCGCCGCCGTCGTTCGCGCCTCCGCCGGTGGTGGCGCCGGCCGCCCTGACCCCGGCGGCACCGGTTCCCGCGATGCCCGTCGTTCCGCCGCCGCCCGCGCGCAAGGTCCACCTGCGCGTCGAGCGGCACCCGGCCAAGCCGGCCGTCGCGCCGGCCAACGCGGAGACCAGCGACGCGGTCAAACGCGGCGTGCTCCCCTCCGGCTCGCGCGAGGCCTATCCGGAAAAGTGAAGCGCACCCTCCACCTCTTGCTGGTGCTCTGCCTCGTGGGCGCCGCCGCGCGCCCGGCGCGCGCGGACGAAGACAGCGCCACCGCCGCCGCCCGATCCCACTACGAGATGGGGCTCAAGCTGTTCGACGCCCGCGATCACGAGCAGGCGCTGATCGAGTTCACCAAGGCGAACGAGATCAAGAGCCGGCCCGCGGCGCTGTTCATGATGGCGCAGTGCCAGTACCTCCTCGGGCACCTCAAGGAGGCGCGCGGCAACTACCAGAGGTACGTCGACCAGAATCCCGACGGCGAATTCGCGGCGCTGGCGCGTGACCGCGTCGAGGCGATCGACAAGCGCCCCGCCACCTTCGTCATCAACGCCGTCCCCGAGGACGTCACCGTCCTCATCTCCCGCGTGGGGATGCTCGGCGACCCGGTGGCCACCGGGCAGGCCCCCAACAACTTCTCCGTTCCAGCCGGCCACTACCGCATCGACGTCACCAAGCCGAACTACCAGGGCCAGACCCGCATCGTCGACGTCGACGTCGCCGAGACCAAGCCGCTGTTCTTCAAGCTGGAGCCGATCCCGGCGCGGCTGGAGATCGAGACCAGGCCGCTCGGCGCCACGCTGTACGTGAACGGCAACCGCGCCCGCAACCCCTACCGCCAGGACATCGCGCCCGGTGCGGTCGAGATCTTCGCCGAGGCGCCCGACTACGAGTCGCGCGCCGTCGACCTCACGCTGGCGCCCGGCGAGCGCAGGGCCTTGGTGGGCGAGGACCGATTTCAGCTCGCCTACAAGCAGCGCTCCGGACGCCCGGAGCTGCTCGCCGCCTCCGCGGTGGTGGGCGGCCTGTTCGGCGCGGGCGCCGTCATCGCCGCGATTGGCGGTTCGTTCCAGGACCCCAACGTCTCGTCGGTCTTGCTGGCCACGGGCGGCGCTGTGTCCGGCGGCATCGTCGGCTGGC
>DASYEX010000240.1:0-3994 GCA_036498765.1 Polyangia bacterium | reverse complement strand
CGCCCGGTCACCATCCGCGCCCCGCTCATCAAGATGTCGAAGGCGGAGATCATCCGCGCCGGGATCAAGCTGGGGATCGACTACGCCCTCACACACTCCTGCTACGACCCGTCGCCGACGGGCGCCGCCTGCGGCGCCTGCGACTCCTGCCAGCTCCGCCGGCGCGGCTTCGAGACCGCCGGCGTCGACGATCCGACCCACTACGGATGATACGCGTCGAGGGAGCGCGAGCTCGGCTCGCGCGAGCTCATCGCGGGGGGCGCGGGACCCTCTGAGGGTCCCGAACGAGATCGCCTACTCGTCGCGGTTCCAGGGGCCGCCGAAGCTGCCGCCTCCGAGAAACGCGGGACGCAGGTTCGGCGCCAGCAGCGCGCGGGCCGCGGCGCCGAGAGAGCCGAGGTCGAGCGCCATGGGCGGCAGGCTGGGCGCGGGGTGGTGGGGGGGCGGTCCGCGCTCGGGGCCGCGGCCGCGATCGCGATCGCGACGCCAGCGGTCACGCGAAGGCTCGGGCCCGAGCTCCGCGTCGACGTCGACCTCCTCCGCATAGGGGGCGGCGTTGGCCCCGTCGGCGACGATCGGTCGTCCCGCCAAGGTGGGGTCCTGCGCCTCCGCGTCGGCGACGATCTCGGCCAGGCGCAGCGTCTCGTTGAAATGCTCGCGTCCCCTGTCGCGATGGTCAGCGCGCCGCGAGCGCTTCGAGGAGAGCTGGCGGCGGAGCGCCAGCAGGATCTGGCGCGCGAGCTCGCTGTCCCGACGCGACGGGCGCAGCCGCTCGAGCGCCGGCGTGATCGCCTGCGCGACCATCTGGCCGATGTCGCGGACGCCGTTGGTGTCGGGATCGAGCGCGTCGCGCAGCGGCGGCAACATCAGCGCCGCCAGGATGAGCGCGTTGGAGGGGGCCATCGGCCGCGCGGCGGCCGAGCGATCGAGCGCCGCGAGATACGCCCAGAGGCGCCGCCGCCGGAGCGCCGCCTCCTCGTCGGCCGGCTCGCCCTGTAGCCCGCGCGCCAGCTCCGGCACGAGCAGATCGAGGATCTCGGTCTCGACCAGGATCTCGAGCGAGCGCTTGGCCGCGCCCGCGCGCAGGAGACGGTAGAACTCCTCGGAGACGCGCGCCTGGGCGGACTTGGCGATCTCCTGGCGGTGCTCCATCATCCGCCGGTAGGTCTCCGGCTCGATCGTCAGGTCGCAGCGCGCCGCGAACTTCACCGCCCGCAGGATCCGGATGGGGTCCTCGCGAAAGCGGATGTCGGGATCGCCGATGGTGCGTACGATCCTCGCCTCCAGGTCGGGAAGGCCATCGACGTGATCGATGACCTGCTTGGTCTCGATGTCGTAGAAGAGACCGTTGACCGTGAAGTCGCGCCGCCGGGCGTCCTGCTCGGGCGTTCCGAACACGTTGTCGCGCCGGATGAGCAGGTCGCCGCTCTCGGGCGCGGCCCCGTCGTTGTCGTCGTCCTCGATCTCGCGCGGGTTGGCGCGGAAGGTGGACGTCTCGATGATCTTCGGGCCGAAGAAGATGTGAGCCAGCTTGAAGCGCCGGCCGATGATGCGCGAGTTGCGGAAGAGGCGCCTGATCTGTTCGGGCGTTGCGCTGGTGACGACGTCGAAATCCTTGGGCTTGAGCCGGAGCAGCAGGTCGCGCACGCACCCGCCCACCAGGTAGGCGGCGTGGCCTGCGTCTCTCAAACGTCGGACGACGTTCGCCGCGTCGGGATCGAGCTGATCCGGGGCGATGTTCATTGGCGCTAGGGGTAACACGCCGGAATGCCCCCGGCAATCCGCGCTTGCGATCGGAACCTATTCGATGCTCGGGGCCATCGTGGCGTCGGGATCGTCCTCGGCCGGGCCCGGGCGCTTCGCCTTCACCGGCTTGGGCTCTGCCCCCTCGGGCTTGCCGGCCGTCTTGTCGCCCTGGTCGGGCTTGGTCCCCTCGCCGCTGACTTCGCTTGCCGCGTGGTGCCTCGAGCCGTGCCCGTGGTGTACCGGCGCAGGCGGCGCGGCCCCGGGTCTGCTCCCTGGAGCAGCTGCCTCCTCGTCTCGGACGGAGGCCGTCGTGGGAGCAGCCCTCGCCGCAGCAGGCTTGGCCGGAGCAGCTTTCGCCGGAGCAGCTTTCGCAGGAGTAGCTTTCGCAGGAGTAGCTTTCGCGGGCCCGACCGGCGCCGAGGGCGCGCCCGACGGCCGCGGCGCGAACGCCTCGGGCGGCGGTGTCGCCTCGGGCGGGGAGACCGTTTCGGGGGGCGCTGCCGGCGGGGGCGGCGCCAACGGGTGGAGATCTATCGGACGGGCCGCCGGGACACCGGTCGCCGGCTTCGGGTAGGCACCGGCGTCCTCGGTGTTCGCGCGCACCCAGAGGAGCGCCGCCCCGGCGATGAGCCCGATGCAGGCGGCCGCCCCCAGGACCCGCCCGACGATCTTCTTGCGCGTCGGCAGCGGCTGCACCTCGATGGGCGTGCGGTGAAAGCGGTTGGTGCGCGGCGGGTAGGGGGCCTCGGTCGCGGGGGTGCCCCGGTAGTGCGCGTAAGGGCCGGGCTGGAAGATGGCGATCTCGTGGTTGGTCGGCTTGCCGCGCTCGACGACCGCCAGCGCCTTCGAGGTCTCCACCTCCTCGGAGCGTCGAGGGGGCTCGATGTCGGGGAGGTGAACGCCGTGGCCGAACATCGTGCCGCGCAGGTGCTTGTCGTCGAAGGGCTGCGTCGACTGCTGGCCGGGCAGCGGGCCGCTGACGCTCCGGCCGACGGCGGTGCCGCGCGACGGGTCGACCGTGATCTCCGGGATGAGGGGCGCCGCCTCGGCGGGGACCTGTGGCGTCACCCGCGCCGGTTCGGACATCGCATCGGTGACGGCGCGGTGGATTCCGGTCTGAGGTCCGGGCGGCGCGTCGAGCGAGCGGAGCTTCTTGAGCCCCTGCTCGACCTTCACATCGTCCACCACGGTCGGACCCGAGTAGTACGACGGCGAGCTGGCGCTGTCGGCCGCGTCGGCCGGATCGAGCGGGGGCGCCTCGTCCTCAAGGTCGCCAATCCCGGGAAAAGTCTTTCCCGCCATTACCCCGAATCTTAGCGGATATCAGCCCAAAACACGACCTTCCCGAGGCCCGAGCGTGTATAGTTTCTGCGGCGTCCGGTATGCGCATCTGCTTCGTCGTCAACAGCGCCCGGACGCAGAAGGCGAGCTACACGACGCTGCACCTGGCCTTCTCCGGCTACCGGCGCGGCCACGACGTGGCCTTCGCTTCCGTCGACGCCTTCTCGCAAGGGGAGGGGACCGACATCGTGGCCGAGGTCGTCCGCCCGAAGCCCGGACGCCTGCGCGACGCCGCCGCCTACGCCAAGGCGCTGACCGGCCCCGACGCTCTCCGGGAGGACGCGCGCCTGGTCGATTTCGACGTGATCTTCCTGCGCAACAATCCCAACGCCGGGGCCGACGAGGGCGAGCGGTTCAACCCCGCCCTCGACTTCGGGCGGCGGCTGAAACAGCTCGGCGTGCTGGTGGTGAACGACCCCGACGGCCTGGGGCGCGCTGGTTCCAAGATGTACCTGGCGGGGTTCCCGGTCGAGCTGCGCCCGAAGACGCTGGTCACCCGCTCGATCGAGAGGGTGCGATCCTTCCTGCGGGAGCTCGACGGCCCCGCCATCATCAAGCCGCTCAGCGGCTTCGGCGGCAAGAACGTCTTCTACGTGGCGCGCGGCCAGAGCGCGAACCTGCAACAGATGATCTCGACCGTCCGGCGGGCTGGGTACGTGATCGTCCAGGAGTACTTGCCGGCCGTCGCCAAGGGGGACAAGCGCGTGCTGCTGCTGGGCGGCGCGCCGCTCGAGGTCGGGGGAGTGGTGGCCGCCTACAAACGGATGCGCCCCAAGGACGACATCCGGAACAACATCCACATCGGCGGCTCGCGTCGGCGCACCGATTTCTCCGAGGCGGAGCGGCGCATCTGCGACCTCCTGCGCCCGCGCCTGGTCGCCGACGGCCTCTACTTCGTCGGCGTCGA